>NZ_JBEXNN010000046.1:0-27517 GCF_040611115.1 Streptomyces sp. NPDC003038 | reverse complement strand
ATACGCGCAGACCTCCACCAGGGCCTCCTCGAACTCGCCTGCTCCATCATCTGCTTGAGACGGCTACGCACCGCATTCTGAAACGATCAGTAAGGGCCTGCCCGGCGCATCGTGCCGGACAGGCCCCGCTTCGCCCGGGAGCACCGGGATTCCGCGCTGTTCCTGCACGCCTTCGCCTACTCCGGCTACCTGGCGGCCCACGCCGAGCCGATCGGCGCGGCCAAGGCGGCCTCCTCGGCGGTCATGACCGAGTGGATGCGGGCACGCATCGAGCGCGGCGAGATCGCGGCCCTCCCCGAGTCCCTGCTCGAAGTGCTGGTCGTCGGCCCGCCCCGCGAGTTCTCGCAGCGCTGGCTGTCGAGCACCTACGCCATGGACCTCGACGAGGCGGCGCGCCTCCTCCCCGACCTCATCTGGCGCTCCCTGCGCCCGCGCTAGGCCGTCTCGGGGTCGTGGGCTTCTGGGTGGTTGTCCGGGGCGTCGTCGTCCATGCCGAGGAGTCTGCGCCGGACGGGGCGCGCGGGCGAGGTCCCGTACGGGGCGGGCGGAGGCGCCGTGGGGGCGGACGGGCTCACACCGGGGCGCCACTGCGGGCCGGCTCGCGGGCGGCGACGTAGCCGGTGCCGCTGTCGGCCCCGGTCACGGCGGCGGTGCGGCCGCTCTGGCCGGGGATGTCCGCGGCATTCCAGCCGGGCACGGCAGCTCCCTCAGGACGCGGCGAGTTACCGAGGGTAGCCCGTGCCGTCCCGGGCCCGGCCGGACGGGCCAGTAGGCTGCGGCCTTGCCCCTTCCCTCTCCCGTTCTCCGAGGTACCGCGCAGTGAGCTCCGCATCACCCCCCATATCCGTGACGGTCGTCGGCCTCGGCGCCGACGGCTGGGCCGGGCTCACCGCCGCCGCGCGGTCCGCGCTGACCTCCGCCGAGGTGCTGATCGGCGGGCCGCGCCAGCTCGACCTGCTGCCGCCCGAACGGTGCGCCGGTGAGCGGGTGGCGTGGCCCAGCCCGCTGCGGCCGGCCGTACCGAAGCTGATGGCGGAGCACGCGGGCCGCCGGATCGCGGTGCTGGCCAGCGGCGACCCCATGTTCTACGGAATCGGCCGCGCCCTCGCGCAGGAGCTCGGCCCCGGGGCCCTGCTGGTCCATCCGCATCCCTCGTCGGTGTCGTACGCCTGCGCCCGCCTCGGCTGGCCGGTGGAGGACACCGAGGTGGTCACGGTGGTCGGCCGCCCCGTGGCCCGGCTCGGGGCCGCGCTGTACGAGGGGCGGCGGGTCCTGGTGCTGAGCGCGGGCGCGGGCTCCCCGGGCGAGATCGCCGCCCTGCTGCGCGAGCGGGGCTTCGGCCCGAGCCGCATGCGGGTGCTGGAGCAGCTCGGGTCCGAGCGCGAGGACGCGTACGAGGGTCTGGCCGACGGCTGGGACCGTCCGCCCGGCGACCCGCTGAACGTGGTGGCCGTGGAGTGCCGCCGCGACCCGGCGGGCGAGACCCCTCGGCTCGGCGCGACCCCCGGCCTGCCGGACACCGCGTACGAGCACGACGGGCAGCTCACCAAACGCCACGTCCGGGCCGCGACCCTGTGCGCCCTGGCCCCCGCCCCGGGCGAGCTGCTGTGGGACATCGGCGGCGGCTCCGGTTCCATCGGCATCGAGTGGATGCGGACGCACCCCTCGTGCCGGGCGGTGGCGGTGGAGCGCGTCCCGGTGCGGGCGGCGCGCATCACCCGTAACGCGGCGGCGCTCGGCGTTCCGGGCCTGCGCGTGGTCACCGGCGCCGCCCCCGAGGCGCTCGCCGGGCTCCCGGCACCCGACGCGGTGTTCATCGGCGGCGGGCTGACGGCGCCGGGCCTGCTGGACGCGGCCTGGGCGGCGCTGGTCCCCGGCGGCCGGCTGGTGGTCAACACGGTCACTCTGGAGTCGGAGGCGGTCCTCACCGACCGCTACCGGCGCCACGGCGGGGAACTGGTGAAGCTCGCCGTCGCGCACGCCGTGCCGGTGGGCGGTTTCACGGGCTGGCGGCAGGCGATGCCGGTCACCCAATGGTCCGTGACGAAGCCGACGGCGCGGACGGCACAGGCGGCCCAGACGGCCCAGACGGCACAGACGACGAACGAGAAGGATCAGACATGACCGTGTACTTCATCGGCGCGGGCCCCGGCGCCGCGGACCTGATCACCGTGCGTGGTGCCCGGACGCTGGCCGCCGCTCCCGTCTGCCTGTACGCCGGCAGCCTCGTCCCGCGCGAACTGCTGGCCGAGTGCCCGCCGGACGCGCGCCTCGTCGACACCTCGCAGCTGAACCTGGACGAGATCATCGCCGAGTGCGTACGGGCCCACGCGGCGGGCCGGGACGTGGCGCGGCTGCACTCCGGTGACCCGTCCATCTTCAGCGCGGTCGCGGAGCAGATGCGACGGCTCGACGCGGCCGGCATCCCGTACGAGGTCGTCCCGGGCGTACCGGCCTTCGCGGCGGCGGCGGCCGCCCTGAAGCGGGAGCTGACCGTCCCCACCGTCGGTCAGACCGTGATCCTGACCCGCATCGCCCAGCAGGCCACCCCGATGCCGCCCGGCGAGGATCTCGCCACCTTGGGCCGCAGCGGCGCGCTGCTGGTGCTGCACCTGGCCACGCGCTATGTGGACCGGGTCGTGGACGAACTGCTGCCGCACTACGGGCCCGAGTGCCCGGTGGCGGTGGTGGCGATGGCCAGCCGCCCCGACGAGCTGATCCTGCGCGGCACGCTGACGGACATCGCCGCCCAGGTGAAGGAGGCGGGCCTGGTCCGCACGGCCGTCATCGTCGTGGGCCGCACCCTGGGCGCCGAGCAGTTCCGGGACAGCCACCTGTACTCCCCCGAACGCGACCGGCATGTCTGCTGAACGCGCCCCCCGGCGGCACGTCCTGATCCTGGGCGGCACCACGGAGGCCAGGCGCCTGGCGGCGGCCCTGACCGCCACCCCGGCGGCGCCGGAAGGCGCCCAGCCGCCTCCGGCGGCCCCGCACGGCCCGACCGGAACCCCCGGCACCCCCGGCACCCCGGGGCCCCCCGGGACGCTCGGAACCCCCCGGATGCCGGGAACCCCCGGGCCAGTCGGAACCCCCGGCACCCCGGGGCCCCCCGGGCCCGCCGACCCGGCGCGCGCGGCCGAGCACCGGAAACCGGACGCGACCGCCGCAGGCCGGGCCGACCCGGCCGGGGTCGTGCCCGCGCCGCCCGTCCCGCCGGAGGCGGCCCGCGTGACCACCTCGCTCGCGGGGCGGGTCGCCGCTCCCGTGCTCCCGCCGGGCGAGACCCGGATCGGCGGGTTCGGCGGTCCCGCCGGGCTGGCGCGGTGGATCACCGCCCACCACGTCACCCACCTGGTCGACGCCACCCATCCCTTCGCCGAGCGGATGAGTTTCAACGCGGCGGAGGCGGCGGCCCTCACGGGAGTTCCGCTGCTCGCGCTGCGCCGCCCCGGATGGGCGCCCGGTCCCGGCGACGCCTGGACCTTCGCGGACTCCCTCGCCGAGGCCGCCGCCCTGCTGCCCGCCCTCGGCCGCCGCGCGTTCCTGACCACCGGCCGGATGGGACTGCACACCTTCGCGCATCTCACCGACACCTGGTTCCTGGTGCGTTCGGTGGATCCTCCGGCCGCGCCGGTGCCCCCGCGCCTCGAAGTCCTGCTGGCCCGCGGTCCGTTCACCCTGGACGACGAGCGGGAGCTGCTCGCCCGGCACCGGATCGACGTCCTGGTCACCAAGGACAGCGGCGGCTCGGCCACCGCGCCCAAGCTGGCCGCGGCCCGCGAAGCGGGCATCCCGGTCCTCGTCGTACGCCGTCCCGCCGTCCCGGAGCGCGTACCGGAGGCGGGCTCGGTGGCCGCGGCCCTGTCCTGGCTCGGCGGCGCCGGGCTTTCGTAGCTCCAGCCGAGCCTCGGGCCCCGGTACGCGCTCCGGGACGGCAGGACGTCCCGAAAAGGCCGGGGTCCGGGGCGGTTCACCGCCCCGGACCCCGGCCCGGACACCACCTCACCCGGTCACGGGTACCGGCGCGGCGTCCAGGTGATCCTCGAACCGTCGGCCCGGTCGGTGACCTGGGTCTGCGAGGAGCCGATCAGCAGGATCGTGCGCATGTCCACCTCGGACGGCTCCAGTTCGGCCAGCGTGACGATCCGCACCGACTGCGCCGGGCCGCCCACGTCGCGGGCGACGACCACCGGGGTCTGCGGCGAGCGCAGTTCCAGCAGCAGCTCGCGCGCCTGCGCCACCTGCCAGGTCCGGCTGCGCGAGCCGGGGTTGTACAGGGCGAGTACGAGGTCCGCCGCCGCGGCCGCGCGCAGCCGCTCCGCGATGACCTCCCACGGCTTGAGCCGGTCCGAAAGGGAGATGGTGGCGTAGTCGTGGCCGAGCGGGGCACCGGCCGCGGCCGCCGCCGCGTTGGCCGCGGTCACCCCCGGCAGGACCCGTACGGGCACGTCCTTGTACTCCGCCTGCCCGGACACCTCCAGGACCGCCGTGGCCATGGCGAAGACCCCGGGGTCGCCGCCGGAGACCACGGCCACCCGCTTGCCGCGCCGGGCGAGGTCGAGGGCGAACTCGGCGCGTTCCGACTCCACCTTGTTGTCGGAGCCGTGCCGGATCTGGCCCGGCCTGACCGGGACCCGGTCCAGGTACGTGGTGTAGCCGATCAGGACCTCGGCGTCGGCCAGGGCGCGCCGGGTCTGCGGGGTGAGCCAGAGCGGGCCCGCCGGGCCGGTGCCGACGACGACGACCTCACCCGGGCCGGAGGGCACACTGCCCGGGTTGCCGATCCGGCTGGGGACGACGGCGACGGCGAAGTACGGCACGCTGTCCGGGTCGGTGTCGGCCAGGGCTCCGGTCCGCTCGCCGGCCATGGTGGCGCGCTCGACGTAGCGGGCCTCGGCGAGCCGGCCGCCGGCCTCCATCGCCCGCCGCACGGCGGGGAAGGTGCGGCCGAGCTTCATCACGACCGCCGAGTCGGTGGCGGCGAGGCGGGCGGTGAGCTCCTCCTCGGGCAGGGTGCCGGGCAGGATGGTCAGGACCTCCTCGCCCTCCACGAGCGGGGTGCCGAGCCGGGCGGCGGCGGCGCTCACCGAGGTGACGCCGGGGATCACCTCGGTCTCGTACCGCTCCGCGAGCCGCTTGTGCATGTGCATGTACGAGCTGTAGAAGAGCGGGTCGCCCTCGGCGAGGACGGCCACGGTCCGGCCGGCGTCCAGGTGCTCGGCCAGGCGGGCGGCGGCGGCCTCGTAGAACTCCTCCATGGCGCCCTGGTAGCCGCCGGGGTGGTCGGTGGTCTCGGTGGTGACCGGGTAGACCAGCGGCTCCTCGATGTGGTCGGCGCGCAGGTGCTTTGCGGCGATCGAGCGGGCGATGGAGCGGCCGTGGCGGGCGCTGTGATAGGCGACGACGTCCGCTTCGGCGATCACCTCGACGGCGCGCAGGGTCATCAGCGAGGGGTCACCGGGCCCGAGGCCGACGCCGTAGAGACGCCCCTTGTCCTGGTCGCTCATTCTTCCTCGCTCGCGATCGCGTTGACGGCGGCGGCCGCGATGGCGCTGCCGCCGCGCCGGCCGCGCACGATCAAGTGGTCGAGCACCGAGGGGTGTTCGGCGAGGGCGTCCTTGGACTCGGCGGCGCCGATGAAGCCGACGGGAACGCCGATGACGGCGGCGGGGCGCGGGGCACCCTCCTCGATCATCTCCAGCAGTCGGTACAGCGCGGTGGGCGCGTTGCCGACGGCGACCACCGCGCCCTCCAACAGGCCGCGGTCGCGCCACACTTCGAGCGCGGCGGCGCTGCGCGTGGTGCCCATCTTCGCGGCGAGGCCGGCCACGGCCGGGTCGGAGAGGGTGCAGATCACGTCGTTGTCGGCGGGCAGCCGCTTGCGGGTGACTCCGCTGGCGACCATCTGCACGTCGCACAGGATCGGCGCACCCGCCTTCAGGGCCGCGCGGGCGCGCAGCACCACCTCTGGGGTGTACCCCAAGTCCTGTGGGAGGTCGGTCATTCCGCAGGCGTGAATCATGCGCACCGCGACCTGCGCGACCGAGGCGGGCAGCCCGGAGAGGTCCGCCTCGGCGCGGATCGTGGCAAAGGACTGGCGGTAGATCGCGGCGCCGTCCTTCTCGTACTCGAACACTGTGTACTCGCTCATTTCTTCACTGCGTCTGGGGATTCTCGGCATCTGGGGTGGTGCTGCGCGCGGCCGCCAGGGCTGCCGCCAGATCGGGGTGGTGCGCCAGCGCCAGACCGGGGTGGTGCGGCACGGGCCGACCGTGGACGGAGAGCGCGTAGCCGTCGCCGGTCGCGACCGCGTCGACCCAGGCGGTCCCCCGCGGGTGCCCGCACCTGCGCGCGCAGCCGGACCAGTGCAGGGGCAGCGCCCCGGCCGCGTCGTGGACGAGGGCCCGCGCGTCGGCGCGTACGTCGGCGAGGGCCTTGGCGCAACCGGGCCTGCCGGTGCAGGCGGTGACGGACTCCCAGGGGCTGTCCCGGTCCAGGACCAGCCCGGCTCCGGCGAGCGGTTCCGCCGACCGCGGGTGCGGCAGGACGACGGTGCGCCACGGTGTGATCCGCAGCCCGCCCGCACCGGCCACCGACAGCAGCAGGCGCCACTGCCGCGAGGTCATCCGGCCGAGCGGCGCCAGGACGCACAGCGCGCGGGCGCCGACGGGTCCGGGCCGGGGCGGGGCGGCGTACGGCCGGTCCACCTCGCCCGCGTACCGGCCGTCGATCCCGGCGGCGGTCAGCCGTACGGCGAACTCACGTGCGGTCAAGGCGTGTTCGGGGAGAAGTTCGGCCACTCGCCAGGCGCGGGTACCGGCCGTCGCGGCGGCGTCGAGGAAGTATTCGGCGGCGAGCAGCGCGGCCCGGGGGGCGTCCTGGGCGGCCACTTCGCAGGCGTCGGCCGCCGCTCCCAGCCGTACCAGCGCGCGTTGCGGGGACAGCGCGAGCAGCGTTACGTCAGGGGCGAGCGCGGCGACGTCCCCGCGCCCGTCGTCAAGGGCGAACAGGAAGCGCCCGGAGAGCTCGGCCGCCCGCGCGCTCGCGCACAGCGTCCGGTCCAGTGCGCGGACCCAGGGCAGCACCTCGGCGCGGCCGAGGCCGTCGAGCCCGCTGAGCGGGCTGGCCACGATGTTGCGCACGCGCTCGTGGGTGGGTGCGGGAAGCAGCCCGGCGGCGTCCAGACGCTCCGCCAGTGCGGCGTCGCATCCGTCCGCGAGTCCGCGTAGTTGCACATTGCCGCGGGAGGTGAATTCGATGTGGCCGTCCCCGAGCCGGTCCGCGGCGTCGGCCAGGGCCGCGGCGCCCTCGGCGTCCAGCAGCCCGCCCGGTATCCGGATCCGCGCGAGGAACCCGTCGTCCGCCGCGTGCAGCCGCAGCGCGCCGGGGCAGGCGTCGCCGCGGTCCCGTATGACGGGTTCGTCCCGCGGTGCGGCGGAGGGGGACTGGGGCATGCCGGCGAGCATACCCACGATTACGACGCCCGCGACCTGTGTCCGTCACCACCCCGTTCCGCCTCACCGGGCCGGTTCGGCTCCCCCGGGGCGAATCGGCCTCGCCGGCGTTCGAGGTGCGCGGGCCCGGGTGCGGAGCCCCCGCGCCCGCCCCGCGGAGCCCCCGCGCCCGCCCCGCGACGGGCCCGCAACGCCCCCGCCACGGCCCCGCACCCGGCGACCCGCCAAGCCCGGCGCACCCCCGGCGGCAGCGGCGTCCCGAGCAGCGGCATCCCCACAGGACCCGGCCGGGCCGAGCGCGGCGACCCGGCCTCCCGCCCAGGGGCGCGGCCGCCTAAGATGACCTTCCGGCGGACCACACGGCCCGCCGTCGCCGAGGACGGCGACATGGGAGGAAGCCCGGTGAGATTCCGGCGCGGTCCCGCCACTGTGAACCCCGCGGAGCGATCGGCGGGGTGAGTCAGGAACTCCCGCTGTCCTCACTGCCCGGGGCGCGGAAACCCCGAGGAAGGCCTGCCGCCGCATGATCCTGCTGCTGTCGACGTCCGACACCGATCTGCTCAGCGCCCGCGCCGCGGACGGCCCCGTCCCGTACCGGTTCGCGAACCCCTCCCGCCTTCCCCTCGACGACCTTCCCGGCCTCCTCGCCGGCGTCGACCTGGTCGTCGTACGCCTCCTCGGCGGCCTGCGCGCCTGGCAGGACGGCCTCGACGTGCTCCTGGCGCCCGACCAGACCCGCCCGGTCGTGGTCCTCACCGGCGAACAGGCGCCCGACGCCCAGCTGATGGAGGCCTCCACGGTCCCGATCGGCATCGCGGCCGAGGCCCACGGCTACCTCGCGCACGGCGGCCCCGCCAACCTGGAGCAGCTGGCGCGGTTCCTCTCCGACACCGTCCTGCTGACCGGCCACGGCTTCGAGCCGCCCGCCGCCGCCCCCACCTGGGGCCCGCTGGAGCGCACCGCGCGGCGGACGGACGGCCCCCGCATCGCCGTGCTCTACTACCGCGCCCACGAGATGAGCGGCAACACCGCCTTCGTCCACACCCTCTGCGCGGCCATCGAGGACCAGGACGCGCAGGCGGTCCCGCTGTACGTGTCCTCCCTGCGCACTCCCGAGCCGGAGTTGCTCACGGAGCTGGCCGGCGTCGACGCCATCGTCACCACCGTCCTCGCGGCGGGCGGCACCCGTCCCGCCACCGCTTCGGCGGGCGGGGACGACGAGTCGTGGGACGCGGGCGCGCTCGCCGCGCTCGGGGTGCCGATCCTGCAGGCGCTGTGCCTGACCGGTTCGCGCTCGGCGTGGGAGGAGAGCGACGAGGGGCTGTCCCCGCTCGACGCCGCCACCCAGGTCGCCGTGCCCGAGTTCGACGGCCGTCTGATCACCGTCCCGTTCTCCTTCAAGGAGCTCGACGAGGACGGCCTGCCGGCGTACGTGGCGGACCCCGAGCGGGCCGCCCGGGTCGCGGGGATCGCCGTACGCCACGCCCGTCTGCGGCACATCGACCGCCGCGACAAGCGCATCGCGCTGGTCCTCTCCGCGTACCCCACCAAGCACTCCCGCATCGGCAACGCGGTCGGGCTCGACACTCCGGCCAGCGCCGTCGAACTGCTGCGCACCCTGATCGCCGGCGGCTACGACTTCGGTCCCGTCGAGGACGTCCCGGGCCTCGTCTCCGGCGACGGCGACGAGCTGATCCGCGCCCTGATCGATGCCGGCGGCCACGACCAGGACTGGCTGACCGAGGAGCAGCTGGCCCGCAACCCGGTCCGCATCCCGGCCGCCGACTACAAGCGCTGGTACGCCGAGCTCCCCGCCGAGCTGCGCGAGCGGGTCGAGGAGCACTGGGGCCCGGCCCCGGGCGAGATGTTCCTGGACCGCTCCCGCAACCCCGAGGGCGACATCGTCCTCGCGGCCCTGCGCCGCGGCAATCTCCTGATCCTCATCCAGCCGCCGCGCGGCTTCGGCGAGAACCCGATCGCGATCTACCACGATCCCGATCTGCCGCCCTCGCACCACTACCTGGCCGCGTACCGCTGGATCCAGGCGCGCGCGCAGGACGGCGGTTTCGGCGCCGACGCGATGATCCACCTGGGCAAGCACGGCAATCTGGAGTGGCTGCCGGGCAAGAACGCCGGCCTGTCCGCGGCCTGCGCCCCGGACGCCGCCCTCGGCGACCTCCCGCTCATCTATCCCTTCCTCGTCAACGACCCGGGCGAGGGCACCCAGGCCAAGCGCCGCGTGCACGCCACCCTGGTCGACCACCTGGTGCCGCCGATGGCGCGCGCGGAGTCGTACGGGGACATCGCGCGCCTGGAGCAGCACCTCGACGAGTACGCCCAGATCTCGGCGATGGACCCGGCCAAGCTGCCGGCGATCCGGGCGCAGATCTGGACCCTGATCCAGGCGGCGAAGCTCGATCACGACCTGGGTCTCGAAGAGCGCCCGGACGACGACGGCTTCGACGACTTCCTGCTCCATGTCGACGGCTGGCTGTGCGAGATCAAGGACGCCCAGATCCGCGACGGTCTGCACGTCCTGGGCGGCGCGCCGACCGGTCCGGCCCGCGTCAATCTGGTCCTCGCCATCCTGCGGGCCCGCCAGATCTGGGGCGGTACGACGGCCCTTCCGGGCCTGCGCGAGGCGCTGGGCCTGGACGAGTCGGCCGCGACGCGCACCTCGGCCGACGCCGTGGAGGAAGAGGCCCGCACGCTGGTGCAGGCGATGGAGGACGCGGCCTGGGACCCGGCGGCGGTCGCCGCCGTCGCCTCCGGGTACTCGGCGGACGTGGTGGCCGTACTGGACTTCGCGGCGCGCGAGGTGGTGCCGCGCCTGGCGGGCACGGTGGACGAGATCGCCCACGTGGTCAGCGCCCTGGACGGCTCCTTCGTGCCGGCGGGCCCGTCCGGTTCGCCGCTGCGCGGTCTGGTCAACGTGCTGCCGACGGGCCGCAACTTCTACTCCGTGGACCCGAAGGCCGTCCCCTCCCGCCTCGCGTGGGAGACGGGCCAGGCCCTCGCCGAGTCCCTTCTGAACCGCTACCGCACGGACAACGGCGAATGGCCCGCGTCGGTCGGCCTGTCCCTGTGGGGCACGAGCGCGATGCGCACCTCGGGCGACGACGTGGCGGAAGCCCTGTCACTGCTGGGCGTCCGCCCGGTCTGGGACGAGGCCTCGCGCCGCGTGACCGGTCTCGAAGCGATCCCGCTCGCCGAGCTGGGCCGGCCCCGCATCGATGTGACCCTGCGCATCTCGGGCTTCTTCCGGGACGCGTTCCCGCACGTGATCGGCCTGCTGGACGACGCGGTCCGGCTCGTGGCGGGCCTGGACGAGCCGGCGGAGGAGAACTTCGTCCGCGCCCACGCCCAGGCGGATCTGGCCGAGCACGGTGACGAGCGCCGCGCGACGACCCGTATCTTCGGCTCGCGCCCCGGCACGTACGGCGCGGGCATCCTCCAGCTGATCGACTCCCGCGACTGGCGTACGGACGCCGACCTCGCGGAGGTCTACACGGTGTGGGGCGGGTACGCGTACGGCCGCGGCCTCGAAGGCCGCCCCGCCCGGGCGGAGATGGAGAGCGCCTACAAGCGGATCACCGTCGCCGCCAAGAACACGGACACCCGCGAGCACGACATCGCCGACTCGGACGACTACTTCCAGTACCACGGCGGCATGGTCGCCACGGTCCGCGCCCTGCGCGGGACGGCCCCGGAGGCGTACATCGGCGACTCCACCCGCCCGGAGACCGTCAAGACCCGCACCCTCGTGGAGGAGACCAGCCGCGTCTTCCGGGCGCGCGTGGTGAACCCGAAGTGGATCGAGGCGATGCGCCGCCACGGCTACAAGGGCGCCTTCGAGCTGGCGGCGACCGTGGACTACCTCTTCGGTTACGACGCCACGACGGGCGTGGTGGCGGACTGGATGTACGACAAGCTCACGGAGACCTACGTCCTGGACCCGGAGAACCGCGCCTTCCTGGAGGAGGCCAACCCCTGGGCGCTGCACGGGATCGCGGAGCGCCTCCTGGAGGCCGAGTCCCGCGGCATGTGGGAGAAGCCGGACCCGCAGATCCTCGAATCCCTGCGCCAGGTGTACCTGGACACGGAGGGCCGCCTGGAGGGCGAAGCGGAATAACGGGTTGGGCGCGGGCCCGCCGGAGGGCGAGCCCGTGCCCTACCCCGTACAGAAGGCGGCGGCGCCGTCCGCGCGTGAGCCGGCCTCGACGCGGTAGACGCCACGGCCCGGCAGGTTCCGGTAGGGGCCGCTCGTCTCCGCGGGGGCGGTGAAGCGGACTTCGAGGACGCGGGGCCTCCCCCCGTCCCGGCGGAAGCACAGTCCGGCCGCTTCGGCCGCGGCTCCGTGGGGGGCCGCCTCCTCTTTCCAGCCGTCCGCCGCGGCTGCCTCGCGGTAGAACCGGACCACCGTCTCCGGGCTCTGCGAGGTCTCGTAGGTCCGTCCCGCGTACAGCCAGGGATCGCTGTCTCCCAGGCAGCCCGAGTCGCCCTCCGGGCCGGGAACGACCGGCCGCGCGACCGCCCCTTGCGGACGGGCCTCCAGCACCGCGACCTCTTCCAGGCTCCGCAGTTCCCCGGCCGCGCCCTGACAGCTCGCGCCCCGCGTGGACAGCGCGCACGCGCCGAGCCCCGCCGCCGCGCACGCCAGGGCCGACAGCAGGGCCGCCCCACGGGCCAAGGCAGCGACAGACATGTTCATGGCGCGAGTATGCGCCATCGGCCGGTTCCCGACGCAATACCTCGAAGGAGGCCATCCCCACCTCCGAGTGGTTCGAACGCCGCGTCACGGACACGCCGCGCGTCACGGACACGCCGGGCAGACCGCTTCTATCCCGTGGCGGGCCGGCGCGGCGCGGAACGACACGTCCGTCACCTGAAGCGGTGAACTCCCCCTTATATGCCGGGCATCACGGGTAGGGCACTGCTGATCTCGTGCGGGGGCCGGGGCTCCGGCCCCCGCACCTCGGGCGAGACAGACCGGGATACGGACAGACCGGGACACAGACAGACGAAAGGCCGACCCCGCCGTGACGCAGCCGTTTCAACTGCCGGATTTCTATGTGCCTTATCCGGCGCGACTGAACCCCCACCTGGAGGAGGCGAGGGTCCACACCAAGCGATGGGCGCGCGCCCTCGGCATGCTGGAAGGTTCCGGCGTCTGGGAGGAGAGCGACCTCGACTCGCACGACTACGCGCTGCTGTGCTCGTACACCCACCCCGACTGCGACAGCGAGGCGCTGTCCCTGGTCACCGACTGGTACGTGTGGGTGTTCTTCTTCGACGACCACTTCCTGGAGATGTACAAGCGCACGCAGGACCGTGACGGTGCCAAGGAGTATCTCGACAAACTCGCCGCCTTCATGCCGATGGACCTGGCCGACGGCTTCCCCGAGGCCACCAATCCGGTGGAGGCGGGACTCGCGGACCTGTGGGCGCGGACCGTCCCGGCGATGTCGTCGCACTGGCGGGAACGGTTCTCCGAGTCCACGAAGAACCTGCTCAACGAGTCGATGTGGGAACTGGCCAACATCAACATCGGGCGCGTGGCGAATCCCCTCGAATACATCGAGATGCGCCGCAAGGTGGGCGGCGCCCCCTGGTCGGCCGGCCTGATCGAGTACGTCTCCGCCGAGGTTCCGGCCCGCGTCGCGCACTCCCGGCCCCTCGGCGTGCTGCGCGACGCCTTCTCCGACGCCGTGCACATCAGGAACGACATCTTCTCCTACGAACGCGAGGTCGCCGACGAGGGCGAGCTGTCCAACGCCATCCTGGTCCTGGAGACCTTCCTCGGCTGCACCACGCAGGAGGCCGCCGAGGCCTCCAACGACCTGCTCACCTCGCGCCTCCAGCAGTTCGAGCAGACCGCGCTCGCCGAACTGCCCCAGCTCTTCGCCGACCACGCCATGAACCCGGCGGAGATCGCGGCCATCCTCGCCTACGCCAAGGGCCTGCAGGACTGGCAGTCCGGCGGCCACGAGTGGCACATGGTCTCCAGCCGCTACATGAACAAGGAGGCCCGCGCCACGGCGCCGATCTCCCTGCCCTTCCTCCCCTCGGGCCTCGGCACCACCGCGCTCGACATCCGCTCCCTGCTCACCCCCCGCTCGATGGAGATGCGCCGCCGGTCCTTCACCCACGTGCCGTTCGAGAAGACCGGGCCCTCCGTCATCCCCGACATCTACATGCCGCACCCCCTCACCCTCAGCCCGCACCTGGCCCACGCACGCGAGGAATCGGTGGCCTGGGCCAAGCGGATGGGCATGCTGGACCCCCAGCCCGGAGATCCCGCCTCGGCGATCTGGACCGAAGGCAAGCTGCGCGGCTTCGACTTCGCGGTGTGCTCGGCCGGAATCGACCCCGATGCCACACCGGAGCAGCTGGCCCTCAGCGCGTCCTGGCTGACCTGGGGAACGTACGGGGACGACTACTATCCGGTGGCCTTCGCGCACACCAAGAGCCTGTCGGCCGCCAAGGCCGCAACCGCGCGCCTGGTGTCCATGATCCCCGTCGACCACGCCGAGCAGGCCGAGCCGCTGACGGCGATGGAGCGCGGACTCGGCGATCTGTGGGTGCGCACCAGCGCCGGCATGTCCGCGGACCAGCGCGCCGAATTCCGGGCGACGCTGGTGGACATGGTGGAGAGCTGGCTGTGGGAGGTCGACAATCAGATCCAGAACCGCATCCCGGACCCGGTGGACTACGCGGAGATGCGCCGCCGCACCTTCGGTTCCTACCTCACCATGTACCTGTGCCGGCTCGGGCACCAGGGCCGGGGCATCCCCGAGGAGATCTACGCGTCGGGCACCATCAGGTCGTTGGAGAACGCCGTCGCGGACGCCGCCTCCCTGATCAACGACATCGTCTCCTACCAGAAGGAGATCGAGGTCGAGGGCGAGGTCCACAACTACATCCTCGTCACCCGGAACTTCTTCGACATCGGCTACCCGGAGGCTCTGCACATCTGCCACGCGCTGATGACCCAGCGCACCGAGGAGTTCGAGCACATCGTGGCCACCCAGATGCCGCTGCTCTACGACGACTGGAAGCTCGGCGAGGAGGCCCGGACCGCCCTGGACGCGTATGTGGGCGAACTGAAGGACTGGCATGCCGGCATCCTCAACTGGCATGAGAAGATTCGGCGTTATCGGCCGGAAGATTTGCATCCGGTACCCGGCGGGTTGAGCGACGGCGCTTGGACCCCCGGTTTCGGCATGTCGGCCGCCCGGATCTCGCTGCCCGCCTGATCCCGGTGGCGGGGACGGTCCGCTCGCCCGCCCCCGCCACCGCACCTGCGGGGCTCAGAACTCGTCCGCCGTGTGCGGCAGCAGCGGCGTCCGCAGGGCCGCGTCCAAGGCCGCCGCCGCGCCGGGCGCGCGTTCGGCCACCAGCCCGGCGGCGACCAGCTCGGTGACCCGGGTGCCGCCGAGGTAGCAGGCGGCCAGCTCGCGGACGTCCAGGACCAGGTCGGGCGCGGCCTCCGTCCGCTCGTACGTCGCCCCGCCCGGCCCCGCCTTCAGCCTGAACCGCCCGGCGTTCGCGGGCAGCCGTACGTCGGCCGCCTCCAGCACCACTTCCACCGGCGCCGCCCAGGACCGCGCGGTGAGTGCGGCCCGTACGTCGACCAGGCGCAGCCAGAGCGCCGGAAACTGGGCGGTGACGCGTACCTGGTCCCGGTCGGCGGCGAAGTGCAGCAGCGGGTCGTCGGCCGGGCGGCCCCGGGCGGAGACCTTGCCGGTGAGGTCCAGGGCGGCCAGGCAGGCCCACAGGGCGGCGGCGACCGCCGGGGTGTCGGCCTCCAGCTCGTCCACGCGCACCAGGCCCGGTGTGCGCACGGCCCCCGCCCCGCCTCCGGCGGCCTCCGGCTTCGTGCGGTAGAGGACGTACCCGGCGATCGGCTCGCCCGGATTCCCCGAGACGATGATCCGGGGCGGGCTCAACTCCTCGTCGTCCTCGTCCTCTTCGGACAGCCATTCGTCGCGCCAGCGCTCCGGGCCGCGGGTCGGGCGGCCGGCCCGCAGGGCGCGGGCGGCCTCGTGGAAGGGCCCGATCACGGCGGGCGCCTCGTCCGGGTCGACGAGCCGCAGCGGGCGCGGGTCCGGTTCGATGCGCAGGGCCAGCGGCCGGGTGGAGTCGATCTCGATCGTGACGCCCGTGGTGGCGGCGCCGTAGCCGAAGCGCCCGTAGATGGCGGCTTCGGAGGCCCACAGGGCGACGAGCGGGCAGCCCGCCCGCACGGCGCGCCGCAGCTGCTCGTCCATCAGGGCGGTGAGCACGCCCCGGCGGCGGTGGGTGGGGGCGACGGAGACAAAGGTGACCCCGGGGCAGGGCAGGTCCGCTCCGGGTACCGAGAGCCTGAAGTCGTGGGCGGCCATGAACCCGACCGGGGTGTCCCCGTCGTAGGCGCCGATCCGGGCGCAGCGCAGCAGGAGCGCGTGGTGCTTCTCGCGGCCCTCCTTCTCGGGCCGGTCGTGGAAGACCAGGTAGGCGAGCTCCAGAGCGCGGTCGATGTCGGCTTCGGGTACCTCACGGATGTCCACCATGATCACGAGACTAATCGGTCATCGGGGACCAGTCATCCCATAAGGACGCGCTGACGTGCTGGTCCGCCCGGCTCGCCGCCCGCGAGGCCGGGCGACGGGGCCGGAACACCCCCAGGGGCGCACGCCGCGGTGCGCGGGGTGCGCCCTTCGGCGGGGCGTACGGGTCAGCGCGCGGCCGGGCCGGTCCAGCCGGCCGGGACGTGGCCGAGGCGGACGCGCTGCGGGTGGTCGCCCACGGGCACGGACACCCGCCTGGTTCCGGTGGCGAAGTCGATGGCCGTGACCCGGTCGGAGCCGCTCTCGGAGATCACGCAGGCCGTGCCGTCGCCGTCGACGGTCGCCCAGTACGGCTTGGCAGCGGGCACCAGCGGTCCCTCGGTGAGCGTGGCCCGGTCCACCACGGTCGCGTAGTCGTCCATGGTGCCCGCGATGCACAGCTTGGTCCCGTCGGGGCTCATGGACATGCCGTGGTGGCGGGAGTCGTTGACCCAGGTCGTGCGGTCGGTGCTGGTGGCCGGGTTCTCGGGGAGGGTCTTGACGCGGGTGATGCGGTCGGTGGCCACGTCGTATTCCAGAAAGCCGTTGAAGAAGGACACCTGGAAGTAGAGCTTCGACTCGTCGGGGCTGAAGGACAGCGGCCGCAGGGAGTCGGAGAGGTCGGGGCGGCCGAAGGCGTCGAGCCGTTCGCGCATGTCGATCACCCGGACCGTGCGGAAGGTCCGCGTGTCGACCACGGTGATCTTCCGGTCGCCCTTCGTCCAGTCCAGCCAGGGCGCGTCGAGGGCGGTGTTCACCTCTCCGATGGAGCTGTTCCACAGGAAGCGGCCGTCACGGGTGAAGGTGTTCTCGTGCGGCTTGTCGCCGGTGGTGAAGGAACCGGCCTGGGCGCCGGTGGTGATGTCCAGGACGTGCACGGTGTTGGCGGTGGAGGCGGAGACGGCGACCCGGGTGCCGTCCGGGGAGACCGCCATGTGGTCGGAGCGGTAGCCGGCGACCGGGAAGCGCCAGTTGATCCGGCCGGAGGTGACGTCGATCGATACGACGTCGGCGAAGCTGGGCCGGGAGACGACGATGGCGGAGCCGTCCGGGGTGGCGTACATGTCGTCCACGAACTGGTCGTGACCCTCGCCCGCGGTGGTGCGGATGCCCAGGAAGTAGGCCAGCTTCACCGGGTTGAGGTGGATCTCCCGGAGCCGCTCCTCCTTGTCGGGGATCACATTGATCCGGCCGACCTTGGCGAGGTCCCCGGTCGAGGCGAGGACGTCGGCGGTCCCCTCCCAGTTGTTTCCGACGAACAGCACCTCGCGCAGGCCTTCGTCGGGGCCGGCCGCCGGCGCGAAGGCGGTCAGCAGGGTGGCCGCGGCCAGCGCGCTCAGGGTTCGGAGGGTACGTGACATCCGCTCAACTCCGGTGGGGGGAAGGGATGGAGAGAGTGCCTCCTGTTACCGGCGGGTAAAATAGACGGAACGGTGAAAGGGCGCAACCCCCACGGGGTCGCGCCCTTCTGATGTCCGGTTCCGCGCCCGGCTCTCACGTCCGATTCCGCGTCCGGCTCTCACGTCCGGCTCTCACGTCCGGCCGTCATCGCTTCAAGCGACGGATCCGATCCGGCTGACCGTCGTCTTCGAGACGTCGGGGTGGATCGGGATGTGCGCGCCGGTGAGGGCCGC
Organism: Streptomyces sp. NPDC003038; assembly: GCF_040611115.1. NCBI lineage: Bacteria > Bacillati > Actinomycetota > Actinomycetes > Kitasatosporales > Streptomycetaceae > Streptomyces > Streptomyces sp. NPDC003038. Next base: position 9,841 of record NZ_JBEXNN010000046.1, on the reverse strand, counting down.
GCCGGTGCCGCCGCGCCGGTTGGCCACGATCTCGGCGGCGATGGACAGCGCGGTCTCCTCCGGGGAGCGGGCACCGAGGTCCAGGCCGATCGGGGAGCGCAGGCGGGTCAGTTCGAGCTCGGTCACGCCGACCTCGCGGAGCCGCTTGTTGCGGTCCTCGTGGGTGCGGCGGGAGCCCATGGCGCCGACGTAGGCGACGGGAAGTCTCAGGGCCAGTTCGAGGAGCGGGACGTCGAACTTGGCATCGTGGGTGAGGACGCACAGGACGGTCCGGCCGTCGAGGTCCCCGGCGGAGGACTGCGCCTCCAGGTAGCGGTGCGGCCACTCGACGACGATCTCGTCCGCCTCGGGGAAACGGTTCTTCGTCGCGAACACTGGCCGCGCGTCGCACACCGTCACCCGATAGCCGAGGAACTTGCCGATCCGGACCAGGGCGGAGGCGAAATCGATGGCGCCGAAGACGATCATCCGGGGCGGCGGGACGCTCGACTCGACCAGCACCTTGAGCGGCTCTCCGCAGAGCCTGCCGTCGGCGCCGATCTCCAGGAGGCCGGTCCGGCCGGCGTCGAGCATGGCGCGGGCCTCCGCGGCGATGGCGCGGTCCAGCTCCGGGTGCCCGCCGAGGGCGCTTTCGGCGGCGGCGCCCTCCGGCGCGCCCTTGTGACCGGCGTCCGGCTGCGGCCGTACGCCGAGCGTGCCCTCATAGGAGCCGTCCGGCCGGATCAGGAGGGCCGCGCCCATCAGGGCGGCGGGCCCTTCCGCGATCCGGGCCATAGCGGCTGCCTCGCCGCGCGCGGCGGCGGCCAGCCCGGCCGCGAACACCTCCCGGACGGGAGATCCCACGGGGACCGGGGTGACGAGGATGTCGATGATTCCGCCGCAGGTCAGGCCGATGGCGAAGGCATCGTCGTCGCTGTAGCCGAAGCGCTCCAGGACGGTTTCGCCGTCCTCCAGCGCCTGTCGGCACAGCTCGTACACCGCGCCCTCCACGCATCCACCGGAGACCGAACCGATGGCCGTGCCCTCGCCGTCTACGGCGAGTGCGGCCCCGGGCTGCCTGGGCGCGCTCCCGCCGACCGCCACGACGGTGGCGACGGCGAAGTCACGTCCCTGCTCGACCCACCGGTTCAGTTCTTCGGCGATGTCCAGCATTGCGGCCTCCTCGGAGGGGTTCGGTTCCAGTATCGGATGCGTGGAGGGTCAGGTACGGATCACTGCCGGGCCTAGCTGACGCCGAGCCATCCCTCGATGGGGTGGAGCGCGAAGAAGACCAGGAAGATTCCGGTCAGCGCCCACATGAAGGCACCGATCTCACGCGCCTTCCCCTGGGCCACCTTGATGGCGACGTAGGAGATCACACCGGCGGCGACACCGGCCGTGATCGAGTAGGTGAACGGCATGATCACGACGGTCAGGAAGACCGGGATCGCGGTCGCGCTGTCGGACCAGTCCACGTGGCGGGCGTTCTGCATCATCATCGCGCCGATGACCACCAGGGCCGCGGAGGCGACCTCACCCGGGACGATCTGCGTGATCGGGGTGAAGAAGAGGCAGGCGGCGAAGAAGAGGCCGGTCACGACGGAGGCGAGGCCTGTGCGGGCACCCTCACCGACGCCGGTCGCGGACTCGACGAACACGGTCTGGCCGGAGCCGCCCGCGACGCCACCGATGGCGCCACCGGCGCCGTCGATGAACAGGGCCTTGGACAGGCCCGGCATGCGGCCCTTGTCGTCGGCGAGCTTGGCCTCGGTGCCGACGCCGATGATGGTGGCCATGGCGTCGAAGAAGCCGGCGAGCACCAGGGTGAAGACGATCATGCCGACCGTCATGTAGCCGACGTCGCCCCAGCCGCCGAAGCTGACGTCGCCGAAGAGCGAGAAGTCGGGGAGCGAGATCGCGGAGCCCGAGAGCTCCGGCGCGCCGTTCTTCCACGCCTTGGGGTCGATGTTCACGATGGCGTTGAGGATGGCGGCCAGGATGGTTCCGCCGACGATCCCGATCAGGATGGCACCGGGGACCTTGCGGGCCTGCAGCATGAAGATGGCGAGCAGGGTGATGCAGAAGAGCAGGACGGGCCAGCCCGAGAGCTCACCGGTCGCGCCGAGCTGCACGGGGGGCATGAACTCTCCGCCGTTGCCGACGAAGCCCGCCTTGACGAAGCCGATCAGGGCGACGAAGAGGCCGATGCCCATGGTGATCGCGTGCTTGAGCGCGAGCGGGATCGCGTTCATGATCATCTCTCGGAGGCCGGTGACGACCAGGAGACAGATCACGACGCCGTACATCACGCACATGCCCATGGCCTGCGGCCAGGTCATCTGGGGAGCGACCTGCGAGGCCAGCACGCCGGACACGGAGAGGCCGGCGGCGAGCGCCAGCGGCACCTTGCCGACGAAGCCCATGAGGAGCGTCGTGACGGCCGCGGCGAACGCCGTGGCGGTGATGATCGCCGAGGCGGCCATCGTGGTGCCTTCGACGTCCTTGCCCGACAGGAGCAGGGGATTGAGAAGGAGGATGTACGCCATGGCCATGAAGGTCGTGATACCGCCACGAACTTCGTTGCCGACGTTGGATCCTCTGTGGGTTATGTGAAAGTACCGGTCGAGCCAAGAACGCCCGGCGGGGTTCAGAGTGCCGTCGCCGGCCTCTTCCGCGGTGGTCTTGGGCTCCACAGACGACTGGGTCATGGTGCCTAACTCCCAAGGTTCAAAGGGGCACCCGCATGGGGATTGGAGACGCGGGATTTGGGATGGTGCGTTTGGCGGCACGACCCGGGGTGACGGCCCGAGGCGACGCGTTACTGCTGGTGCAGCGTGGGGGGTTGCTGCGGGGTACTGCCTGTGAAGCGGACCGCGAGCGGTGCGGTACTTCGTACTCCGGGCGGTGCGGCTGGAAGTGTGACGTTCCCGTGTCACACCGCCCGGAGAGCTGGGGTCCGGGGGCCTCGCGGCCCCCGGAGGACGCCGTCCTAGAGGGTGCCGGTGAGGGCTTCCGGACGGATCGGCGTCTTGTTGAGATCCAGACCGGTCGCCTGCCGGATCGCCGCGAGGACGGCCGGGGTGGACGAGAGGGTCGGTGCCTCGCCCATGCCGCGCAGGCCGTACGGCGCCTTCGGGTCGGCGAGCTCCAGGACGTCGACCGGGATGGTCGGGGTGTCGAGGATGGTCGGGATCAGGTAGTCCGTGAAGGAGGGGTTGCGCACCTTCGCGGTCTTCGGGTCCACGATGATCTCTTCCATGATCGCCACGCCGAGGCCCTGGGTGGTGCCACCCTGGATCTGGCCCACCACGGAGAGCATGTTGAGCGCCTTGCCGACGTCCTGGGCGGTCGCCAGCTCGACGACCTTGACCAGGCCCAGCTCGGTGTCCACCTCGACGACCGCGCGGTGCGCGGCGAAGGTGTACTGGACGTGGCCGTCGCCCTGGCCGGTGACCAGGTCGAACGCGACGGTCGGACGGTGACGGAACTCCAGCTCCAGGTCGATCGCGTCCTCGCCCTCCAGCACGTCGGCCAGGTCCGCGAGGACCTCGCCGCCGTCGGTGACGACCTTGCCGCCTTCGAGGAGCAGCTCGGCGGTCGCCCACGCCGGGTGGTAGGAGCCGTTCTTGCGGCGCCCGATCTCCAGGACCTTCTCGCGGACGGCCTCACAGGTGTTCTTCACCGCGCCACCGGTCATGTACGTCTGCCGCGAGGCGGATGTGGAACCGGCGGAGCCGACCTGGGTGTCGGCCGGGTGGATGGTCACCTGCGTGACGCCCAGCTCCGTACGGGCGATCTGGGCGTGGACGGTGACGCCGCCCTGGCCGACCTCCGCCATGGCCGTGTGGACCATCGCGACGGGCTCGCCGTTGATGACCTCCAGCCGGACGCGGGCGGTGGAGTAGTCGTCGAAGCCCTCGGAGAAGCCGACGTTCTTGATGCCGACCGCGTAGCCGACGCCGCGGACGACGCCCTCACCGTGGGTGGTGTTGGAGAGGCCACCGGGCAGTGCGCGGACGTCCGCGCCCTCGCCGGCGCTCTCCCACTGGCGCTCCGGCGGCAGCGGGCGGGCCTTGACCCGGCGCAGCAGCTCGGCGACCGGGGCGGGCGAGTCCACGACCTGGCCGGTGGGCATGATCGTGCCCATCTCCATGGCGTTGAGCTGGCGGAACTCGACCGGGTCCATGCCCAGCTTCGCCGCGAGCTTGTCCATCTGGGCCTCGTAGGCGAAGCAGGCCTGGACGGCGCCGAAGCCGCGCATCGCGCCGCAGGGCGGGTTGTTCGTGTAGAGCGCGATCGCCTCGATGTCGACGTCCTCGAGGACGTACGGACCGACGGAGAGCGACGAAGCGTTGCCGACGACGGCCGGGGAGGCCGAGGCGTAGGCACCACCGTCGAGGACGATCTTGCACTTCATGTGCGTGAGCTTGCCGTCCTTGGTGGCGCCGTGCTCGTAGTAGAGCTTCGCCGGGTGACGGTGCACGTGGCCGAAGAAGGACTCGAACCGGTTGTAGACCATCTTGACCGGCTTGCCCGTGGCCAGCGCCAGGAGGCAGGCGTGGATCTGCATCGAGATGTCCTCGCGGCCGCCGAAGGCACCGCCGACGCCGGAGAGCGTCATGCGCACCTTCTCCTCGGGAAGACCGAGGACGGGGGCGATCTGCCTGAGGTCCGAGTGCAGCCACTGGGTGGCGACGTAGAGGTCGACACCGCCGTCCTCCGACGGCACGGCCAGGCCGGACTCCGGGCCGAGGAAGGCCTGGTCCTGCATGCCGAAGGTGTACTCGCCCTCGACGATGACGTCGGCGCGCTTGCGTGCCTCTTCCACGTTGCCGCGGATGATCGGCTGGCGGTGCACGATGTTCGGGTGCGGGACGTGACCGCTGTGGTGGTCGTCGCGGCCCTCGTGGATCAGCGGCGCGTCGGGGGCGAGGGCGGAGGCCTCGTCCGTGACGAGCGGCAGCTCACGGTAGTCGATCTTGATCTTGGCGGCCGCCCGGCGGGCGGTCTCCGGGTGGTCGGCGGCCACGAGGGCCACCGGCTCGCCGTGGTGGCGTACCCGGCCGTTGGCGAGAACCGGGGTGTCCTGGATCTCCAGGCCGTAGTTCTTCATCTCGGTCGGCAGGTCGCTGTAGGTCAGCACCGAGTAGACGCCGGGCATCGCGAGGGCCTCGGAGATGTCCATGGAGACGATCTCGGCGTGGGCGACGGTGCTGCGCAGGGTCTGGCCCCAGAGCATGTCCTCGTGCCACATGTCCGAGGAGTACGCGAACTCACCGGTGACCTTGAGGGTGCCGTCCGGGCGGAGCGTGGACTCGCCGATGCCGCCCTTGGTGTGCTTCTGCGTGACGTTGGTCGGCGTGCCCGCCGGAACGGTGCGCGTGTTCTGAGCCATGGTCAGACCGCCTCTCCCTGACGGGCGGCCGCGAGGCGGACCGCGTCGAGGATCTTCTCGTAGCCCGTGCAGCGGCAGAGGTTGCCGGACAGGGCCTCACGGATGTCCTGGTCGGACGGGGAGGGGTTCTCCTCCAGCAGCGCGTCCGCCTGGACCAGCAGACCCGGGGTGCAGAAACCGCACTGCACGGCGCCGGCGTCGATGAACGCCTGCTGGATGGTGGAGAGCTCCACGCCCTCACCGGTCTGCGAGTCGCCGGCCCGCGAGCGGGGCTCGGACCCGTGGGCCTGCCACTGCTTGGCCGCGTCCAGGGAGACGCCGCCCGTGCTGCCGCAGCCGCCGCCGGTGCCGCAGGCACCGCCGTGGCCGCGCTCCTCGCGCTGCTTGGCGAACTCCGCCAGGCCCTCGACGGTCACGACGTCGCGACCCTCGACCTGACCGGCGGCGACGAGACAGGAACAGACCGGCACGCCGTCGAGGCGGACGGTGCACGAACCGCACTCACCCTGCTCACAGGCGTTCTTCGAGCCGGGCAGGCCCAGACGCTCGCGCAGGACGTAGAGAAGGGACTCGCCCTCCCACACATCGTCGGCTTCCTGCTGACGGCCGTTGACCGTGAAATTGACGCGCATGATTACGCAGCCCCTTCAAGCGAGCGGCCGTTGCCGGTACCGCGGTACTGCTCCCAGGTCCAGACGAGCTGGCGGCGAGCCATGATTCCAACCGCGTGACGGCGGTACTTCGCCGTGCCGCGGACGTCGTCGATCGGGTTGGCCGCGCCGGAGGCGAGGTCACCGAACTGCTTGGCGATCGACGGAGTGATGACCTTGCCGGACTCCCAGAAGCCGCCCTCTTCGAGCGCGGCGTTCAGGAACTCCTCGGCGGCCTTCGCACGGATCGGGGTCGGCGCGGCCGAACCGATGCCGGTACGGACTGTGCGGGTCTCCGGGTGAAGCGCCAGGCCGAACGCGCAGACGGCGATGACCATCGCGTTGCGGGAGCCGACCTTGGAGTACTGCTGGGGGCCGTCCGCCTTCTTGATGTGGACGGTCTTGATGAGCTCGTCGGCGGCCAGCGCGTTGCGCTTGACGCCGGTGTAGAACTCGTCGATCGGGATCAGGCGAGAGCCGCGTACGGACTCCACCTCGACCTCGGCGCCCGCCGCGAGGAGCGCGGGGTGGGAGTCACCGGCGGGCGAGGCGCAACCGAGGTTGCCGCCGACGCCGCCGCGGTTGCGGATCTGCGGGGACGCGACCGTGTGCGAGGCGAGCGCGAGACCCGGAAGCTCCGTCCGGAGGTTTTCCATGATCTGCGTGTAGGGGACGGAGGCGCCCAGACGGACAACGTCCTCGCCGACCTCCCACTCCCGCAGCAGACCGATGCGGTTCAGGTCCAGGAGGTACTCCGGCCGACGGTGGTCGAAGTTGATCTCGACCATCACATCGGTGCCACCCGCAATCGGCACAGCTGTGGGGAACTCGGCCTTAGCGGCGAGCGCCTCCTCCCAGCTGGCGGGGCGAAGGAAGTCCATGTGCGGCTCTCTTCTACTTAATCGAGTAGTTCACTTCAAGCCAGGAGGCCCAAAGGCCCTCGACTGGTCGTTCATCTGCTGTTAACGCGGTGTGGAGTCAGTACACAAGCCGCGCGTCCCCCGGGTGCAGTCACCGAAACCATGAAGGAGTTGGCTGACGACCTCCCTCGTCTTGTAGATTCGTATGAAAGGCAGGATGCAACGACCTGCCCGATTTCCAACGGCAACATTCGAGACAGATCGGCGGCGACATCATGCGGCTGCGCGCACTGCTGGAAACCGAGGCGCTGGGGCTGCGGCTGCTGGGCGGCGAGGACGAACTCGACCGGTCGGTCCGCGGGGTCATGACGACCGACCTGCGCGATCCCAGCCGATACCTCTCCGGGGGCGAACTCGTCCTCACTGGCCTGGCCTGGCGAAGAAATTCAGCCGACTCCGAGCCGTTCGTACGAATCCTCGCGAGCGCGGGCGTCGCCGGGCTGGCGGCCGGCGAGGCGGAGCTGGGGGACGTCCCCGACGATCTGGTATCAGCCTGTCGGCGCAACCGGCTGCCCCTGTTCGCTGTGAACGAAGACGTTGCATTCGCCACGATCACCGAGTACGTGGTGCGCCAGGTCTCGGGAGAGCGCGCCGGCGATCTCGCGGCCGTGGTGGACCGCCACCGCCGACTGATGACATCCGGCCCGGCGGGGGGCGGACCCGATGTGGTGCTGGATCTGCTCACCACGGACCTCGATCTCCGGGCCTGGGTACTCTCCCCCACCGGCCGGCAGATCGCCGGGGCGGGCGAGCCGCTGGCGCCGGGCATCTGCGCAGCACTGGCGAGCGAGCACCTCGCGGCGGTCCGGACCGGCCGCAGGGGCCCGCACCGGATCTCCATCCAGGGTATTACGTACTCCCTCTTCCCGATCAGGGGACACGGCCGCGGCGCCGCCGGCCAGGTGACGCGCGATGTCCGCGAGAGCGTGCTGTCCGACTGGCTGCTGGCCGTCGAGGCGGATGCCGGCGACTGGCCGGCCGAGCGCCTGGACCTGCTCCAGGGCGTCACACAGCTGATCGCCGTCGAGCGGGACCGGCGCGACGCGGCCCGTACGGTGCGCCGCCGCCTCGCCCAGGAGGTGCTGGAGCTGGTCCAGACGGGCGCGCCGCCCGCCGAGATCGCCGCCCGCCTGCGGGTGGCCGCTCCGGTGCTGCTGCCGGGGCTGGGCGGCGCCCCGCACTGGCAGGTCGTCGTGGCGCGCGTGGACTGGGACAGCGGGGACATCCCCGGGGGCCCGGTGGCCCAGTCGCTGCTGGAGGAGATCCTCGTCGACCCGTCCGTCTCCGGGCCGGAACCGTCCGACCGGATCGCGGTCGCCCATGCGGGTGACGAGGCCATCGCCCTCGTACCGCTGCCGGTGCTGACCGGGGACACCGGGGAGGACAAGGGCCCCGACTCGGCACTGCACGCCGACGAGCTGCTCGTCGCCGTACGGGACCCCCTGGCGGCCGGTCTCGCCGACGACGGCCGGCTCACGCTCGGCGTCAGCGCGGCCGTTCACTCCGCGGAGGGGCTGCGCGGGGCGCTGGAGGAGGCCCGGCACGCCCGCCGGGTCGCCGCGGCCCGCCCGGGCCGGGTCTGCGCGGCGGGCCACCACGAGCTGGCCTCGCACGTGCTCCTGCTGCCCTTCGTGCCCGACGACGTCCGCCGCGCCTTCACGGCCCGGCTGCTGGACCCGCTGCGCGACTACGACCGGCGCCACCGCGCGGAGCTCATCCCGACGCTGGAGGCCTTCCTGGACTGCGACGGTTCGTGGACCCGGTGTGCGACGCGGCTGCATCTGCACGTCAACACGCTGCGGTACCGCGTCGGGCGAATCGAGCAGTTGACGGCGCGCGACCTCTCCCGGCTGGAGGACAAGCTCGACTTCTTCCTCGCACTGCGCATGAGCTGAGGAGATCCACTTCCGGCGGGCCGCGGCCGGCAGGGGGTGGGCGGACGAAGCCTCCGGACTTTGTGAAAGAGTTCACCCGACCCCTTGGCCGATCAAGCTCATTCGTGCTCTCATTTCGCCCCAGGGCTCAACGATGTGCTGCTTGGTTGCTTCGGGGAGGGCAATGTGGCGTATACCGCCATGTCGAGTGCCGGAACTACCGGGGGAGACGACCCCCTCCAGCGGGCGATATGGCGGCTGCGCTCGCGCGGCTGTTGGACCGACGCCGCGGCTCTGCTGACGCCGCACCTGGACCACGCCGGAGCCGCCGTCCAGCGGACCGCGCTGCTGGTCGAGCGATGCCTGTTCACCGGGCAGGGCTGGGCGGAGGCCGAGGACGCGCTGCGGATCGCGGAGGCGGTCGCGCAGGACGACGACGACCGGGGCGCGGCCGCGTGCGAACGGGGCCAACTGGCGTACGCCGCCACCGTGCTCGGCGTACGCGACCGGGCCGACGAGGCGCGCTCGGCGCTCGGCCGGGCGGCGGCCCTGCTGTCCCCCGGCTCCCGGACCCGGCCGCTGCTGGACTTCCGCCGCGGCCTGGTGGCGGAGCACCTGGCGGACGCCCCGCAGTCGGCCCGGCCGGCGTACCGCAGGGCCCATGAGGGGGCGGTGGCGCACGGGGACACGCTCCTGCTGTCCTTCACCTGGCGGCACCTGGCCGCGCTGGCGCTGCGCGACGGGGAGGTGGCCGAGGCCCGCCAGGGCTTCGCGGAATCCCTGCGCATCCGGGAGGAGCTGGGCTTCCTGATCGGCACGGCCCCCGCGCTGGCGGCCCTGGCCGAAGCCGAGCCGGAACCGGAGGCGGCCCGTCTGCGCGCGGAGGCCCGCCGCCTGTTCCACCTCCTGGGGGGCATCCCCACCTGGCTGGCGGACCAACTGGCCCCGTCGCCCGCGGCGTAGCCGCGGGCGGGGGGGGGTGCGCGCCCCCCCCCCCCCACCGCCAGCAGACACAGAGCGATC
>NZ_JBEXNN010000045.1:0-28711 GCF_040611115.1 Streptomyces sp. NPDC003038 | reverse complement strand
CTTGTCGGTGAACAGCACACTGCCGTCCGGCTGCTGCTCGATCTTCAGACCCTTGGTCTTCAGCGGCAGCGTGTAGCCGAAGCCCGCCTCGGGCTGGGCCTTGACCTCCACGAACTGCTCGAAGCCGGTACGCGTCGCCTCGACGATCAGGTCCGCGCCCGGCACGGCGGCCTCGTACGTGGCCCGCGTGCCGTCCAGCTTCGGCGCCGGCAGACCGCCGCGCCACTGCAGTGTGATCGCCTCATCGCCGGTGCCCAGCGTCACCAGATCCGTGGCCTCGGCAGGCTGCGCCGTCTTCAGGAAGGACACCTTCGTGCCCGTCTTCCCGGACAGACGCAGGCCCTGCGGGTGCGCCTTGGCAGCGACCGAACCGTCCGGCGCCGCCGCGAGGTTCACATCGACGTCGCGCCACTCGCCGGTGGCCGCGTCCTTGAACCGTACGGGGCCGGCGGAGAGTTCGGTGGTGAGCGAACCGTCCTCGTTGACCCAAGTGGTGGAGGACTCGGTGCGTTCCGAGAGAGCCTCCACGCGTATTCGGGAGAGCCGCGCGGCGACCCGGGCGGAGGGTATGTCGGCGGCCGAGGTCGCGGGTTGCGGCTTCGGCGCCTTGGCGGCGGTCGGCGCGGTGCCGGACGCGAAGGCGGCCTCGGCTCCGAAGAGCGTGGACACCGCCATGATCAGTGCCAGACCGCCGGCGGTGCTGCGCAGACCGCCTGGTCCGGTGCGGGGTGAACGGGCGCGCCGGAATGGCGCGCTCGTGTTACGGGTCGTCAAGGTTCCCCCAGAGTAGGAGTGATGGGGCGGGTGGACCCACGTCCGGATGTCACCCATGGGGGAACCTACGGCTCCGGAAAAGATAATTAAGGGGGTGTACCTGTAATAGCAGGACGGTTCGATTCACTCCCGTTATCCAAACTTTACCTACCTGTGAGTCATGTTTCCGCAGGTCAGAGGCGCTCTATGGTGTGTCCGGACCGCGTTCCGAGAAGTGCAGCATGGCCGCCGCGCCGTCCGAGACCTGGGAGGGGACCGCGGCGGTGATGGTGCCGCCCTCCATGACGGATGCGAGGGCGGCCATGTTCTCCCGGGTGGTGCCGCGGCGCGGCCCCTCGTCGGCGCGGACCTCGCCTAACGGCAGGATCTCGGGGTCGAAGCGGCTCTCGCTGATGGCCCACCTCGGCTGCGCCCAGAGGGAGTGGTTGATCATCAGCGGCACCCACCGCGGCACCATCTGGTCCGACTGTCGGGCAGACGACGCCGACCTCGCCCGGCTCCTCGACGACACCGGGAAGCCGGTTACCTTCACCCGCTGGCATATCGACTGGCTGGAAGAGGCGGAGGTCACCGCACGCCAGCCATCTACGAACGCGTGACGCTGGACACCCGTGGCCCGCAGGGGGGTTGGCGCGTCGATCGGACGGGCGACGCGGATAGCGGGCCGCAGGTTGCACACCACCCCGCGCCCCTGCCCAGGAACCGGCAGCGTGGGTGATGCGCGGCTGCTCAGTCCCGGCGTGGGCCCTGGATGATCCGGCCGACGATGGCCGCGGCATGCTCCGGGTGCCCCTCCAGCCATGTGCCGAGGTGTACCCGTACGGCCTCCGCGACGCCGGCGCGCACTGGGGCTCCACCGTCCAGCACGTTGCGCGTGGAGCCGGAGAACTCGGGCCGGTCCAGTTTCACCGACACGACCGCCGTCAGCCCCTCGACGATCTGGTCGACGCTGAGATCGGGGGCTGCCTCAGCCAGGAGCCGCCGCTCTCGCGCGTGCGCGTTGACCGCGGCCGCCACCCCGTCGCGGAATCCTTCCATGTGTGTGCCGCCGTAGGGGGTGGGCTCGCTGTTGGCGTAGCCCCGAAGCCGTTCCTCGTGGGAGTCATACCACCTCAGGGCCACCTCGACCGTCCCGACCATCTGCGGGTCCTCCCGCTCGAAGAGGATGACTTTCGGGTGAACGGGCGCTCCCGCCTGCGCATCGAGGAAGGTCACGAAGTCCCGAGCCCCACCCGGGAAGCTGTGCCGCACCGATCGGGAACCGCCCGGGGGCCGTTCGTCGGTCAGCGAGATGTCCAGGCCCCGGTTGAGGAAGGCCAGTCCCCTGAAGCGCTCCGACAGTACTGCGAACGAGCACTCCGCCGTCCCGAAGATGTCGGTGTCGGGCCAGAAGGCGATGGTGGTCCCGTTCCTGGTCGTCGGTCCTGCGACGGTGGTCGGGGTGAGCGCGACGCCGCGCGCGTAATCCTGGACCCGGTGGACTCCCTTGCGCCGCACCTCGGCCGTCGTGCGGCTCGACAGCGCGTTGGTGACGCAGGGCCCGGTGCCGAAAAGGCTCGTGGCCACAGCGTGGCGGCCGCCTGGCTCCGCCCCGGGGTGCATGCCGGTCAGCAGCGTTTCGAGGCCGCCGGGACCACCGCCGGTGTCCCCGGCGGCCTCGACTGGGATACCCGGCCCGTCGTCGGCGACGCGTACGCCACCATCAGGCGTTAGGGTGACGCCGACGGCACTGGCACGGCCGGCCAGAACTTCGTCCACCGCCCGGCCGACGACATCGAACACCATCTGGTGTAGCCCGCGTTCGCTGGTCGAACCGACGTACATCCCTGGCCGCTTCCGAATGGCTTCCCACCCTCCAGCACCTGGATGTGGCTGGCGTCGTACGTGTTGGCGGCGTCACTCATGAGTCCCCTCCAATGGTGCCTCCAGCGGAGTACCCAGCCTAGGCGGATCGAGGGAAAACACCAGGTCAGACCCTGTTCGTCGAAGGCGTGGACGGGCGGGTGAGAGCCTAGCCAGAGCAAGTCGACCCAGGTTCGCGAACCGCCGCCGGAGGGCGGCCGGGGGCCTGTGGAGACCGGGCCCGACACCATTTCCGGCGGTCCCGCAGCCCCCGATTTCGATGCGCAACACGCGTGCCCGGAAGTCCGTGTCCGCCTGCTTCATCGCCGAGCTCGTTCCAGAGCCGTAATAAGAGCACTAGCCTGCCAAGATGCGCTATCTGGTCGAGTCTTTCGCTATCGGAGCCCTCAGTCGGGGTCGGTCGGTCGAGCAGTTCCTTGGAGGCGGGGGAACGGCGGAGATGCCGGAAGTCCGATGGGTCGAGATCCGTCCGGTGGCGAAGGGCTTCGTCGTGGTGCTCCATGAGGTAGAGGACATCGGAGGCGAGGACTTCATCGATCTGCATGGGCTCCCCGGGGTCGAGCGTGAGGACGGCGAGCAGAACTTCGGTCACGAGATCGGCGTGGTGGGCGAAGGCTCCGAGGCCGTGCACCTTGCCGAACAGCAGCTTGGCGCGGACCCCGCTCGCTGGTGCAACCAGGGTGTAGCCGGTGACGACTACCTGGACTACGTGCGAGCCGGACGCCTCCCCGATCTCATCGAAGCTTGACCACCGGACAGTTCGTCTCACCGAACCTTGATCTCCTGCAAACCTTGCAGGTCAGATACGGTGAGGGTATGACGCCCGGGTTGCCCTCCGATGTTGCCGATGCACTTGACGTCCTTCTCGGCACAGATGACGCGATTCACCTCGCGCTCCGTCGACAAGTACCGCACCTACGGGTGTCCGGGCGCTGTACATGCGGCTGCGGTACGACGTACTTCGATCTGGATACGGACGCCGTGACGGCGGCGCCATCTCCCGCTGGCACCGGGGTGGCGGCCGAAGCGCAGCTCTACGACGTGGAAGAGCACTGCATCGGCGAGGTCCTGGCGTTCGCTCGGAACGGGTACCTGTCTTGGCTGGAGGTCTGCTCGATGAGCGATAGCCCCGTGACATTGGTTGACGCACTACGGATGCTGCGCTCGTAGATGCTCGAACGATCCCGCATGAGCGGTCAAGCTTCGGTGAGATCGGTCAAGGATCGATGAGAGCGGACACCGTGTGACTGATTCCCAATGATTCCTGTCAACCAGTGAGCCGTAAGGTTCGGCTCATGGAATCGTTGATCGCTGCCGTCCGCGAACAGGACGAAGCTGCCCGTTTTCTCGCTTGGCCGGGTGACTTCGACCTGGACCGAGGCGACCATGTCGAGGAAGTCCAGCTCGTCTCGGGCGCGGCGCTCGAGGCTTTCGCCGGCGACGGCGCCGGGGGCACGTACTTCTTCTGCGGTGACGGTGGCGAGGAGCGTCCAATCTCTATGCCGACTCCGAAGGAGGCGCGGACCTGGTTGCGATCGGGCTGCCCGAGCTCCTGCGGCTGCTGCTGGTCGCCCCGTGGTGGCGCGACTGCCGAGCGTTCACGGACGAGGAGAGTCGCGAGCTCGCGGCCGAGTACCTGGAAGACATGCCGGACCTCGTGCCCCGGAGAGACCGTGCCGCCGCAGCCCTCGCCCTCGACCTTCCGGCCCAGGCAGACGTCTTGGCCCGCTTGCGGGAGGTAGCTGTTCGGATGCGCGAGAATTTCGTCCTCATCTTCACGCCGGAGGGTTACCCCTACGAGCCTCTCATCACGAATTGAGACGCATCAGCACGCGCCGTCCCAGGCAACAGGGATCAGCCCACGGCGAGAGCGCGCTGAGGTGGTAGGGCGTCGAAGGTTCGCTGATCGCGGATGAGGGCCCACAGGACGTCGAGGCGTCGGCGGGCGAGGGCGAGGATCGCCTGTTTGTGGCTCTTGCCCTCGGCTCGTTTTCGGTCGTAGAAGGTCTTCGAGGTGGGGCAGAAGCGGGCGGGGATCTGAGCGGAGAGGTAGAACACGCGCAGGAGTCGGCGGTGGTAGCGGTGTGGTCGGCGCATGTTGCCGCTAATGCGGCCGGAGTCCCGTGGGACTGGCGCAAGTCCGGCGACGCCAGCGAGTCGGCCGGCGCTGCCGAAAGCGTTCATGTCCCCGCCGGTGCAGGCGATGAACTCCGCCCCCAGCAAGGGGCCCATTCCAGGCATACTGACAAAGACCTCAGCGTCACGGTGTTCCCCGAAGCGGGCTGCGATCTGTGCGTCGATACCGGCGATCTCCTCATCCAGAGCCAGCACGGTCCGAGCCAGGGTGTTCACCATGGCTCCGGGCGTGCTCTCCCCGTTCACGGCCGTGTGTTGGGCCTGCGCTGCGGCGACTGCTGCCTCGGCCATGGCCTGGGCGCCACGGACTTTGCGGTCCTTCAGCCAGGGTCGTCATTCGACTCGGCCCGGCTCAACGGAGGCCGGCAGGCGTTTGGTAGCCGGTCAGCAGGACGAGCGCGGCCTTGGAGGCGGCGTAGTCGAAAGCCCGTTCCAGTGCCGGGAAGTACTCGAGGAGCTGGGCTCGCAGCCGGTTGATGGCCCGGGTTCGGTCGGCGGCGAGGTCGTAGCGGCGGGCGGTGAGGATCTTCAGGTCCACCGCGATCTTGTCCCACCCCTGCAAGGCTGCGGATCCCGGCGCATCCGTGCCTGATCGGCGATGACATAGGCGTCTTTCGCATCAGTCTTGCCGTCCCCGCGGTAGCCACGGGAGGCGTGGTGGACGGTCCGGCCAGGAATGTAAAGCAGCCGCTGACCATGGCTGGTCAGGAGAGCGATCAGCAGAGCGTCCCCGCCGGCGTTCAGGTCGACGGCCCAGGTCACCGGACTGTCCTAGGCCAGTGCGAGGACGTCGCCTATCAGCTCCAGGAGCTCAGGCTCGTTGTTGGGAACCCGGCGCGAGAGCACCTTCGTCCCGTCCGTGTCGATGACCGTGCAGTGATACGCGGCCTTGCCGGCATCCGTCCCCGCCCAGAGCTCGGGCACCCGAGCCTCCTTCGTCGATCGGTTGACTGGCCCTGCAGACGACCACGCCGACGTGTCCTTACGAAGGGATCTCGGTTCGCTTATCCCAATGAGTGGCCGTTTCGTCGCGGGGCACTGGGCGGCCAATCAGTCAAAGCCACACCCACGGCATGAGCGCTCTAAAGCCACACCCAGGCCCCTGGGTCTCCCGATCGTACGAAGGACCGGAATCAATCCGCCAACAAGGTAAGGAGCGTTCTAGTTGTCCACTGAGCGTCGTAGTTGGCCAGCTGAGCGTTCGGCTTCTGTCAGTCCCCTCGTGCGAGGTGCGGGCGACGCCAGTGCAGGCCAGCACCGTCGTGGCGGCGGCGTTGAGAAAGACCATGAACGTCCATGCCCGATCTGCCGTCCTGATCGAGCCGATACGGAGAAGTTCGGCTCCCGTGCCTTCGAGGATGCCGACCGTTTGGTCGAGGCCGAGTGTCACCTGCCCGCGCTTCTGCGCGACCCGGCGTCGGATCCGGTAGGTATGGAAGCGTTGGTGGCGCGGACCAGGCCCTCCCAGACATCGAAGGCGCCTCCGGAGAGCAGGGCCTCTCGCGCGGGGCCACATGCCGGCGTCTGCTCGGCGAGCATCTCGCAGAGGTCATCGCGTGTCATGCGTCAACCCTGCCGGG
Organism: Streptomyces sp. NPDC003038; assembly: GCF_040611115.1. Classification (NCBI taxonomy): domain Bacteria; kingdom Bacillati; phylum Actinomycetota; class Actinomycetes; order Kitasatosporales; family Streptomycetaceae; genus Streptomyces; species Streptomyces sp. NPDC003038. The sequence goes on along the minus strand of NZ_JBEXNN010000045.1, from coordinate 22,358 downwards.
CCGTCACTCAACTGGCCAACTAAAAGACTCAGTCACATCTGGTGGGACTGAGCGTCCTACTTGGCCACTGTGCGCTTCAGATGGCCATTCCGAGCACCAACGTGGCCGTACCCTTTGACCTGTGCATATGGGCCTCTGAGGTACTCCGGGATTGACCGTCTGCTGTACTTCCGACGTGCCGCTTCGGGCGTCGTGTTATCGGGTTCGCGTCCGGCACACGCTTCGTGCGTGAGCGACGAGTTTGGGCGGCGGATCGGGTCTGCCCTGGCATGACTCGCATCATCGCTGACATCTCGGTCTCTCTGGACGGCTTCGTCACCGGGCCCGACCCCGGCCCGGACAGCGGCAAGGACCTCGACGTCGTCCTCATGGGCGGCGGCGCCACGATCGGCTCGGCGCTCGACGTCGGGCTGGTCGACGCGCTGACGCTGCACCTCGCGCCCCTGGTGCCGGGTTCCGGGACGCCACTGTTCACCGGCACAGCGCCGCGCACGCTGGTGCATCGGAGCGTGACCCCGACATCGACCGCGACGCACCTGACCTACGACGTTCTGGGGTGATCCGATGACCACGGTCAACGCCAATGAGATCGCCTTGGGTATCGAGTCGTTCGGTGACGACGACGCACCACTCGTCCTGCTCGCGGGCGGGACGACGATGCTCTCCTGGCCCGACGCGCTGTGCGAGCGCCTCACCGCTGGCGGGCGCCGCGTGGTGCGCTACGACCTGCGCGACAGCGGGGAGTCGACGACGACGGACCCGAAGGCGCCCGCCTACACCCTGCGGGACCTCGCCACCGACGCGGCTGCCCTTGCTGACGCGCTCGGCGGCGGGCCCGCGCACCTCGCGGGGATCGGCGTCGGTGGAATGGTCGCCCAGGTGGCCGTGCTCGACCATCCGGGCGCGTTCTCGGCGCTCACCCTGGTGGGCGCCCGCGCGGTTGCGCCTGGCCCACCTGACGATGACCTCCCCGACCATGACCAGGCGGCGATGCGCCGGCTGTTCGCGCATCAGATGCCCGACTGGACCGACCGCGAGGCGGTAGCGGAGTTCGCTGCCGACGGCGCGGAGATCCGCGGCGACGACCCCGTCGCCGCGCGCGAGCTCGCCACACGCATCTGGGACCGCACGCCCGGCACCGCACCCGCGCTCCACATGGCCAACCAGATGGGCATGGTGTTCTCCAGGCTCGACTGCAAACCCCGCTGGCGGGAGCGTCTGCCCGAGATTGAGGTCCCCACGCTCGTCGTCCACGGCCACCGCGACCGGTTCTTCCCCGTCGGCAACGGCGAGGCAATCGCGCGCGAGATCTCCGGGGCGCGGCTGCTCGTCCTCAAGACGGCCGCCACAGCGATCCCCGATGCGGCGGTCGGCGAGGTCGCCGAGGCGATGCTCACGCTCGGGTAGAGGGCGCGCGTGGGTTCTTCGAGCCTCGTGAACCCGACATCGCGCTCGACTTCACCGAAACCGATATCAGCTACCCGAATAGATCGCTATCCTCCGGCCACTGTGACGCTCACAGTGGCCGTGCCCACCACGATGCCGCCGGGATGCGCGTCGGTAAGGGCCTCAGGGAGGCTCTTGAAGAGGCTGCGCGGGGGCAGGAGGAGGCCCGGAAAATGGGGGCGGACCGGAGGAACGGAACGGACAGGCCGAGCGCCGGCGCGTCCGACGCAGGCGCAAGCTCCGGCTGAAGGAAGCCCTGCTCGGCAGGTCCCGGGGCGGCCTGACCAGCAAAGTCCATCTCGCCGCGGACCGCAAATGCCGTCCGCTCGCCTTCGTCCTGACCGCCGGGCAGCCCGCGGACAGTCCGCAATTCATCCCCGTGCTAGGCAGCGTGCGGGTGCGTCTGCCCGTCGGCCGACCCCGCAACAGGCCCGGCACGGTCGCCGCGGACTAGGCCTACTCATCCCGACGCAACCGCGCCTACCTGCGCAAACGCAACATCAAGGCAGTCATCCCAGAGAAGAAGGACCAGGCCGCCCACCGCAAGAAGAAAGGCGCGAAAGGCGGTCGGCCCATCAGCCACGACGCCGATCTCTACAAGGAACGGAACACCGTGGAACGCCTGATCAACAAACTGAAGGCCTGGCGCGGCATCGCCACCCGCTATGAAGGCACCCGAGAGCTACCTCGCAGGCCTCCACCTCCGCGCCGCAATGATCTGGATCGACGACCTCCTGAAGGCCGCTGACTGATCACGACATCACACAGCCCTAGGGCCTGTCCGGCGGATCATGCCGGGCGGCCCACCGGCGCTGAATTGCCGTATCGACCCGCCGGACAATGAGCTGGGTGAAGCAGGTTGGGTCCGTCGATAAATACCTCGACATCGGTCGCGGTGATCGGAGACGCTTCGCGCGATGACCAGAATCGATGACACACCGCCGGCGTGGGACGAACGCACCCAGCTCACCACGTTTCTCGACTACGCACGTGACACCGCCCGCGCCAAATGCGAAGGCGTCTCTGCGGAGAACGCACGCAAGGCGCTTCTGCCGGGCTCACCGCTGATGACCATGAGCGGAGTGATCAATCACCTTCGCTGGGTCGAGTACTACTGGTTCCAGGTGGTCTTCCTCGGCGAGGAAGACCGGGGCCCCGGGACCGAGGAGGACCCCGACCGCGAGATGCGTATCGCCGTCGACTTCCCGCTCACGCAGTTGCTCGACGAATACGCCGAACAGAGCACCCGCTACGGCGAACTGGTCGCCGGGAACGACCTGGACGAACAAGCCCAGCGTGCCATCCGCAACGGCGTCCACGTCGACCTGCGCTGGATCCTGCACCACCTCACCGAGGAGACGGCCCGCCACAACGGCCACCTGGACATCCTGCGCGAGATGCTCGACGGCACAACCGGCTACTAGATCCGGCGGAGATCACGGGCGGAGCCAGAGTCGGACCGAGGTGACGGTGCCGTGGAAGATGTAGCCGCGCTTGCCGAATCTCGTGGCCACGGCCCGGGAGTTCTTCAACGCGTTGATCGTCCGCTCGACTTCGTTCCTTCGCCTGTAGATCGTCTTGCCGAAGCCGGCGGGTCGGCCGCCCTTGCTGCTCCTTCGTTGGCGGTTGGCCCGCTGGTTCTTCGGTTCGGGGATGGTGTGCTTGATCTGGCGTCGTCGCAGGTAGCGGCGGTTGCGACGGGAAGAGTACGTTTTGTCGCCGCCGAGACCCGGGCCGACCCGGGCGTCAGTAGCCCACGGTGAAGCGCCGGCCCGCATGCGCGTCCCGCTCGATCTCGTCGACCAGGGCGACGGCGTAGTCCTCCGTCGAGATCCGGCTGCGGCCGGCGTCGTCGACGATCAGGTCGTCGAGCGCGAGCCGGTACGTCCCGGTCCGGGCCCCCGGCCCGATCTGCGCGGCCGGGCTCAGGCTGGTCCAGCGCACCTCCTCCACGGGCACGGTGCGCAGGAAGTCCAGAGCCTCCCCGTGGGCGTGCATCACGGCGAGGACGGGCTCCGGGATGCCTGCCTCGTCCCAGACCAGCGGTCCGCCGGGGGTGCGCAGGGAACCCGCCCCGCCGACCACGACGACCCGCGGCCGGGGAGCGTCCGTGCCGAGCGACTGCACCCCGCCGATCAGCGACTTCGCGACGGCGCCGATCGCGCCGGCTTCCCCGGTCCCGGCGCCGAACGCGCTGACCACCACGTCGTGCCGGGCAGCGGCCTCGGCCACGGACGCCGGGTCGAGAGCATCGCCGGGCACCACGGCCGCGCCGCTGTTCCGGAGCTGCGCGGGATCGCGTACGACCGCCGTGACCTCGTGACCGCGCCCGAGTGCTTCGTGCAGCACCCGGGTTCCGATGGTGCCGGTCGCGCCGATGAGTGCGATCTTCGCCATGGCGACTCCCTGGGGTGGGGGGCTGTACGGAGCCCCGGTCGGGCCCCGTCCCGCCCATCCAAGCCAACGGGGCCGCCCGGACCCGGCTGCCGGGCCGGAGCGCCACCCGGATGAATCCCCCGGCCCCCGGTCCACGGGCCTCCGGCCCCGGCGCCCGTGGACCGCCCGTCAGTCCTCGGCGGGCACCGCCGCCGCCAGGCGGCCGGCCGCCGCGAAGTGCAGCCGGTCGAGCCGGGCGTCGTACGGCCAGTCCTCGGCCCGGTAGAAGCACAGGTCGCTCGGGATCGGGACCGCCCGCAGGTCGGCGGCGTGCGTCCCGTCGGGCAGTTCCGCGGCCGCCGCCGCGAGCAGCGGGTCCGCCGATCCGGCCCACTCGCCGACCGGGGCGGGCCGCGGCCAGGGCTCCCCGGTGTTCGGGAAGAGCCAGCGGCCGTCACGGGAGACCCGCCCGGCGAAGTCCGGCCCGTCGGCGGCCCGTCGGGCCAGCCGGGCGAAGGTCAGCAGGAGATCCGCGAGCGACTCCGCGATCAGCGCCACCTCGGGGTACTCCCGCAGGGACTCCGCGCAGGTGGGCACGGAGACGGCGTACCCCCACCGCCCGGTCGCCGGGTCGATGCGGACCTGAGCGAGGGCGCTGCTGCGGCCGTAGTCGATCCGCGCGAGCGGCCAGTACGTACCGTCGCCGCCCAGCATGCGGTGCACCTCTGGGTCCACGGCGTGCTCGGGGGCGCCGGGCAGCAGTCGCAGCTCCGGCAGCCCGGCGATCGCCACCGCGCCGATCTCGCGCAGTACGGTCCGGGCGTCCTCCGGCACCGCGATCGTCCAGCCGTCCATGACCGAGTCGGCGCAGCCCGCTTCGAGCACGACGAACGAGGGGAACCGGGCGGCCAGTGCCCGTAGTTCGGCCACCGCGCGCTGCGCGGCATCGGCCGGCACGGTGTGGCGGCGTACGGGCCGGCCGAGGAAGTCCCCGCTCACCACGGAGCGCAGCAGCAGCGCGCGGCCTCCGGCCGTGATCCGGTACTGGACCTCGCTGCTGCCGGTGTCGGCGGTGTTGTAGGAGGTGGAGAAGTAGGGCTGCCAGCTCACCGCGCACGGATATCCGGGCAGCGAGCGCAGGTCGACGAGATCGGTCAGCGAGTCGCCGCGCCCGACGAGCGCGGCGAGTTCGGCGTCCGCCCCCTCGGCCACCTCGACGGTCGGGACGGCCTCCGCGGTGAACTCCGCACCCGGCCGGTCCCGCTCACCGTCGGTCAGCCGCGCGGAGAAGCCGGCGAGCCACCCGAGGAAATCCGGGGCCTCGACGGTGACGTCCCGCTCGTCCCCCCACGGGTTGACGGCCACGACCGGCCCCCAGCCGTCGGCGCCGACCCCGACGATCAACGTCCCTTCTCCGAAGCGAGGTTCACCCAGGGTCCAGTAGCCGTCCGCGAAGACCGCACGGCCGCGCGGCCCGAAGCGGTACGCGTGGTCCTCGGTCTCCACCCCGCCGATCTCCCGCAGGACGACCCGGACGTCCTGCGGTACCGGGACGGTCCAGCCGTCCAACTCCGCGTCGGTGAACCCGTCGAGGAGCTCGATCCCGTCCGGCCGCTGCCGCGCCAGCTCCCTCAGCGCCCGGACGGCGGCCGCCGCCGCCTCTTCCCGTCCCGTACCGCCCACGTCCCCGCTCCCCGTGTGATCCGCGTTGCGGTGCGAGCGTAGCCGCCGTCCCCCCCGAGCCGACGCGGCCGGTCGCTTGCGGGATGCGGCCGGACGCGGTCATCGCGGCGCGGCCGGGAAATCTACTCCCGCGTCCCGGCGCCGGCAGGCATATCGGCACCCTGGGAGACGAGTACCGGGGCGACCGCCTGCGCCGGCACGACCGCGGGCTTGCCCGGCCCGTGGGCGGCCAGCCGCAGCGCGTGCTCCAGCGGCCCCCGGCGCAGTGGGCTGTGGGACCAAACGCGCTGCCAGGCCCAGGTCAGGGCAAGTGCCGCGCCACTGAAGGTGATCCAGGCGGACCAGGACGCGGCGCCGTGGGCCGGGCCGGCCAGCACCAGCGCGTGGACGACGTACGCGCTCAGCGCCATCGCACCGAGCAGGGTGAGCGGCCGCAGCAGCCGGACGCCCGCCCGGCGGCGCGCGACGAGTGCGCACAGGCCGATGAGGGCGCAGCCGACGCCGGCGTTGCCCAGTGTTTCCAGCGGGGTCTGGCTGTAGGGGTCGGCCACGAGCAGCCAGTGCCAGGAGGTGCTGGGCACGGCGCCGTACTGGCCGCGCAGCACCTCGCGTACGGGGTCGGCGGCGGCCATGGCCTGCGGGTGGTGGACGGCTATCGCCTCCAGGAGCCGCTCCCGCGCGCCGAACACGTGGGTGGCGAGCCAGGCCGACCCGTAGCCCGCGACCGCGGCGGCCGCACCCCACACCGCCATCCGCATCCCCACCGCGCGCCTGCGTACATCGCACAACCGGGCGAGGGCCATCCCGGCCAGGACGTACGGGAAGTAGGTGGCGAGCGGGTACGCGCCGGTGAGCAGGAGCTCGCACAGCACCCGGCCCAGCTCCGCCCAGCTGGTCAGATCGGTGGCTTCGGGGACCGTGCCCCGGCCGGAGGCCTCGTACCCGAACACCGGTCCCAGCAGGAACGACAGGAGCGGCCCCGCCACCACCGAGACGCCCGCGACCGCGGTCAGCACGGGGGTGGAGAGCCGGGTGAAGGGCTCGGCGGCCAGGAAGTACACGGCGAAGAAGGCCAGGATCACCAGGATTCCGGGCCACAGGGAGGCCAGCCACAGGCCGAGCGCGGCCATGATGGCGCAGCGGATCAGCAGCGGGCGGTAGCGCCGCGCCCAGCCCTCGGGCCGGTCGGCTGCGCCGCTGCCGCGCTGCGCGAGGACGAGGGAGAAACCGGCGAGGAGGGTGAAGAGCGCGGGCGCGCGCCCGTCGGCAGCGACCAGCAGATAACCGGCGCCTTCGGGTTGCGGGGCGGGCCCGACGTGTACGGCGAACATGCCGAGGACCGCGAGGCCGCGTACGGCGTCGACCCCCGCCAGCCTGCCCGGGCCGGCTTGGCCGGCCGCTCGGCCCGCCGCTTCGTCCGCCGCCCTGCCTCCGGCCCGCGTCACCGGCTTCCCCCGGCCCCGCCCGGTCCCCACTGCCACGTCACTCGCTGCCACGCCGCTCCCCCCGATGCCGCTCCCCCGATGCCACTGGCCCCAGTGTGCCTCACGCCTCGCAGGTCACGCTGTCGCGCGGCGTGTAGCGCGTCTTCATCGTCTCCCGCTTGACTTCCTCGCCGCCTTGCACGAACACCCGGTCGACGGCCACGTCGAAGCCCTCCAGTGGGGACTGCGGCTCGCACTTCGGGTCCTTGCCGGTGCGTTCGGCCGGCTCCTGGATGTTGGTTCGCGGGCCCTGGACCGCGCGTATCTCGTCGTACTTCTTCGTCCCCAGGAAGGTGATCGTGATGGAGGTGTCGGTGGCCTCGGCCTGGATGTAGAGGGCCTTGCCGGAGTCGTTGGTGAAGCGCAGGTCGAGGCTGCCCCATACGACGGTGGCTTCGCGGCCTTCGGGGTAGCGCTCGATGTAGAAGGAGTGGGCGCCGTACTCGACGGGCTTGACGCCCGCGAAGAAGACCGCGTTGAAGACGGTGGTCGCGACCGCCGACACCCCGCCGCCCGCGGCCTTCTCGTACTGGCCGTTGTTGATGATCAGGCCGTCGACGAAGCCGTTCTCCTTGGTGCGCTCGCCGACCGTGCGGTTGAAGCTCCACGTCTCGCCGGGCAGCACCAGCGAACCGTTGATCAGCTCGGCTGCCCGGCCGATGTTGGTCGTGCGGTAGGCGGCGGGCTCGAAGTTGACGGTGAAGGAGGAGAGCTTCTCCTTGATACCGAGCTGCCGGACCGTGTCCTGGGTGAGCCGCGGCGCGGTGGTCTCCGTGGCGAGCTCGCCGGTACGGGCGGCCGCGCCGGTCCCGGTCAGCAGCGGCAGCACGGTTGCGCCGAGGTCCTGCTCGGTGACCTGCCGGCCCGCCCGGCCGTCCTCGGCGACGGTGACCCGGCCGTCACCGTCGAGCCGGAGCTTGGCCTCGGCGGGGCCGGGCGTGGCCAGCCGCAGCGGGCCGGCGACGGCGGGGTCGTCGAGCAGCGCCTCGGAGTCGAGGCGCGGGGCGAGGCGGCCCTGGCCGTCGTCCTTCATCGTGAGGTGCTTGGACAGGACCGCGGGACCGACGGGTATGCGCTCGCCGGCGACGGTGAGCGTGACCGGGGCGGACATCGCCGGCTCGGCGAACTCCTTCAGGGCCCGGTCGGTCTCCTGCCGGCCGATCCGCGGCTCCGTCCGCTGAACGGGGAGGGTGACGGGGGCCGGGTCGCCGCCCGTGTGGGGGTAGCCCGCGCGCAGCGCGTCCAGCGAGCGGTCGACGTCGACGGCTATGCCGGTGACCGGGGCCACCGCTTCGGCCTTGCCCTTCTCGAAGGCGACGGAGCCCTCGCGGACCGCCTGCCCTGCCTTCTTCCCGACGTCCGCCAGGGAGGTGCGGGCGGTCTTCTCGTCGAGGCGGACCACGGGCTGCGCATCGGGGTCGCCGGAGGAGAACAGCCGGCCGATCACGGTGAACGGGTCGGAGCCGGGGCGCGCGGCGCGCTCGGCGGTCGCGGCGCTGTCCAGGGACAGGCCCAGCGCGGCCGGATCGGCCTGCTCGGTGCGCTCGCCGATCCGCAGGGCGACCGGGGCCGCGGCGGACGGGCCCAGCTCCCGGTCCAGGACCTCCCGGGCCGCGGACCGGCTCATGCCGCCTATGTCGACGCCGCGCACCTTCGTGCCGGGGGCGACGTCCCCGCCGGCCAGCAGCAGCCCGGCGGCGTACAGCCCGCCGAAGCCGAGGACCACGGCGCCGCCGGCCACGCCCGCGAGGCCCGCCGGGGTCCACCGCTTGCCGGTGGCCGCCCGGGTGCCCGTAGGGGAAGCAGGTCGCATCTCGGGTGTCTCCTCGGTCCGGCTGAAGTGGACGGACCGGCGGTTTTCAGGCCGCCGATCCGCCCGTGGAAGGTACCAAGACTGGCATAACCAGGTAATAAGGAGGTATAGGGGCAGCAAAACGGAGGGTGTTAGTCCGGTTACATCGGTCCGCCGTAACCCGGGGGCCGGGCCCGCTGTTGCACAGCCGGCGGGTCCACCCACGGTGAACGGAGTTCCGATGCCGCAGCTGTCCGACGAGGCCGTGACCGGTGATCACGAGCGGGCGGGGACGTGGATGACCCCGGAGGCGTACGGCGCCTCGCGCGCCGCGCTCTGGACGGGAGCCGTCGTCCTCGTCACCGACGCCGACGGCCGGGTCCTCGTCCAGAGCGTCGACTACCGGGCCGACCGGTTGCTGCCCGGGGGAGCCGTGGACCGGGGGGAGGCGCCGTCCGCCGCGGCCGCCCGCGAGATGCGCGAGGAGCTCGGCATCGACGGCCGTTACCCGCACGGCCTCGCCGTGGACTGGATCCCGGCCGGCGCCCCCGGCTTCCCGCCCGAGATGCGCTTTCCCGGGGAGATCCTGCACGTCTACGACGGCGGTACGTGGTCCCAGGACCGGATCGACACCGTCCGCCTCCCGGACCAGGAGGTCACCGGCATCCACTTCGCCGAGCCCGCCGACCTGCCCGCCCTGATGGAGGCGGGCGACGCCCGCCGCGCCTTGTCCGCCCTGCGAGCCCGCGTCAACGGCGCCGGCGCCGCCCTGCTGGAGGACGGCCGTCCCACCGCGCCCACCGCCCTCGACCGGCTCGGCGTGCTGCGCACCCGCCGCACGCCGCAGCGCGGTGCCTGGATCTCCGGCCGGGTCCCCGCGCACCTGCCGGTACGGGACCGCTCGGGCTGGCTCTTCGCCCCCGACGGGCGGGTCCTGCTCCTGATCGCCCGGGCCACCGGCGCCGCCCACCTGCCGCCCCCGACGGCCGGGCCGACCGCGGGTGCGCTGCCGTTCGGCTACCGGCACGGCGACCGGGGCGCCCACGCCCGCACCGCGGCCCGCCTCACCGCCGTCCCGCCGGGCGCGGACCCGGCGTATGCCCGGCTGCTGGCCACGCCCGAGCAGGTGCGCGAGCTGAACGACTGGGGTCCGGCCGGCCATCACGAGCTCGCCGCGGTCCACACGGCCCGCATCCGCCTCTGCCTGCCCAGCCCCGCCCGTACCCCGCTCACGGAGCTCCCCCAGGAGGGCGCCCGCTGGTGACGGCCGGCGTGTCGCGGCGCAGGGCCGCGGGCACCGCCGTGATCCGGAAAATCCGGAAATCCGGCGTCCACGGGCCGCGGTCGCGCAGCATGGGGCCATGAGCGACAGCGCGATCACCTACACCCTGTACATCCAGGCCGATCCCGCCAGGGTCTGGCAGGCCCTCACCGAACCCGCCTTCACCCGGCGGTACTGGGGCCTGAGCTTCGAGACCGACTGGGCGGTGGGCTCGCCGATGGACTGGGTCGAGCGCGGGGCCCGCACGAGCGACCCCGCGCAGGTGGTCCTCGACTGCGTCCCGGACCGACGGCTCTCCTACACGTGGCACACCTTCAGCCCGCAGTGGGCGGCTTCGGCCGGGATCGGCGAGGAGCTGCGGGCCGAGCTGGCGAAGGAACGGCGCACGAAGGTGACGTACGAGATCGAGCCGGTCGGCGATACCCTCGCGCGGCTGACCATCCGGCACGAGGGCTTCGAACCGGGCGGCACGTTGATCGGCATGTGCGCCCGGGCCTGGCCGATGCTCGCCTCCAGCCTCAAGACGCTGCTGGAGACCGGAGCTCCGCTGCCCGAGCCGGAGGACGAGTCGGGCCGGGGCGGGGGCGGGCACGAGACGTACGAAGTGCATGAGCACGAGCTCCGCGAGGCACCCGGAGACGACTGACCGGCGGAGCGCGGAGGGCCGACGTCGACGGAGTCCGGCTCTCCGCTTCCCCGCAGGACCCGGCCGAACAGCCTTGGTCCCGGCCGCGGTGAACGTCCGGGCCGGCCGCGTCCGCGAGGGAGCCGCCGGATGAGCGCCGTCGAGGGCCCCACGCCCCCCGAGCACTGGCGGTACGCCCGCCACCTGGAGTCCCTGGCCGCCCTTCCCGACGGGAGCGCCGAGGCCGAAGCGCACGCCGTGGCCGCCGTGCTGCGCGATCCCGACCGCGTGATGGCCGAGAGCGCGGTGGTCACGCACCTGGACCGCCGGGCGGCTCTCCTGGCGGCGGACGAGGGATTCCACGCCTGGGCCCGGGCCATGACCACCGTGCTGGCCGGCCGCCCCTTCGCGGAGCGCCCGCTGCGCGAGTGGACCCTGCTTACGGCCATCACCCGCGGCGAGCCGTGGTCCGCGGGGGAGCTCACGGCCGCCTCCGACTGGTGCCAGCGCACCGCGGCCCGGTCGCTGACCTCGTACGAGGCGCTCAGCCTCCTGGCGTCCGCCGCGCGCACCCGCCGTGTCCGCAACGCCGCCGCCGAGCGTCTGCGCCGGCGAGCGGCGGTGTGAAGACCTGATTCCACGTTTACTTCGCAGAAGTCTCGCCACACCTCTGTGCGGGGGCTTAGGGTGCCGTTACCCGGCCGGGTATCAGCGTGGAAACCGATGCCATTCCGCTGGAGGATGACTCTCCGTGTCGCACGTTTCACAGGTTCCCGTCACCACCCCCGACGGCGAGCCGGCCCCGCCCGTCCCCACGGCCTACAGCGAGGTCGAAGGCTGGTTCTGGGCATCTGACCAGGTGCTCTTCGACTGGTTCCTCACCCGCCAGAACGCGGAGGCGGGGCAGCCGGGCGACCTGCTCGAGCTCGGCGCGTTCATGGGGAAGAGCACGATCTTCCTCGGCCGGTACCTGCGGGCGGGGGAGGAGTTCACGGTCTGCGACCTCTTCGACTCACCCGCGACGGACGACTCCAACCTCGCGGAGAACCGGGGTTCGTACCCCACGCTCACCCGCCGCGGATTCGAGACGAACTACCTGGCCTTCCACGAGACCCTGCCGACCGTCATCCAGGCCCCGACCTCGGTCGTCGCCGACAAGGTGCGCCGGGGAAGCTGCCGGTTCGTCCACATCGACGCCTCGCACCTCTACGAGCACGTCGTGACCGACATCGAGTCCTCGCGCCTCGTGGCGGCCCCGGGCGCGGTGGTGGTCTTCGACGACTACCGCTCGGAGCACTGCCCCGGCGTCGCCGCCGCGGTCTGGACAGCGGTGGTCACCGGCGAGCTGCGCCCCATCTGCGTGTCGGCCCTGAAGCTGTACGCGACGTGGGACGATCCCGCGCCCCACCAGGCCGCGCTGCTCACCTGGCTGGAGGGCCGCACGGACCTCTCGCACGGCGTGGACGTGATCGCCGGCCGGCCCGTGGTCCGCGTCATGGACGAAGGGGCCACCCCGCCGGAGCCGCCGCGGCCGCTGCGCCCCGTGGCCGAGCCGGCCCGGCCGGTCGCGGTCCCCGCTACCGCCCCCGCCCCCGCCCCGCCGCGCAGGCGGGGTGCCGGCTGGCGCAGACTGGCCAAGGACCTGCTGCCGCCGGTCGTCACCCGCAAGATCGTGGCCTGGCGGCGCCGTCGCCGCTGACGGCAGGCCCCCGTACCGCGCCGGGCCCCGCCCGCGGGGGCCGGCGTACGGGTGTCACTGACCCCGGCGCACCCGGGCCGCGCGGCGGGCCTCGGCGGTCTGCCGGGCCTCCATGGTCTTACGGGACTCCTTGCCCTTCCCCGGGCGTCCGGGCCGGGTACCCATCCCGCGGAAGCCGAGGTCCGAGCCCGAGGGCCTGCCCTTGGCGTCGGTCGGCGCGGACCCGGCCAGCGGCACCCCGGACGGGGCCTTGGCGCCGGTGATCCGGCTCAGCGCGGTCTCACCGGACCGCACCTGGGTGATGGTCGGCCGGATCCGGGCGTCGGACATCAGCCGGACCATGTCCCGGCGCTGGTTCGGGGTGACCAGGGTGACGACCCGGCCGGACTCGCCCGCGCGGGCGGTGCGGCCGCCTCGGTGCAGGTAGTCCTTGCTGTCGGCCGGCGGGTCGACGTTGACCACGAGGTCGAGGTCGTCGATGTGGATACCGCGCGCGGCGACGTTCGTGGCCACCAGGACTGTGACCGCGCCGGTCTTGAACTGCGCGAGCGTCCTGGTGCGCTGCGGCTGGGACTTGCCGCTGTGCAGCCCCTCCGCCCGGACGCCCATGGCCCGCAGGTGCTTCACGAACTGGTCGACCCCGTGCTTGGTGTCGAGGAACATCAGCACCCGGCCCTCGCGGGCCGCGATCTCGGTCGCCGTCGAGTACTTGTCGGCGGCGTGGATGTGCAGCACGTGGTGGTCCATCGTCCCCACCGAGGCCGACTGGGGGTCCACGGAGTGCGAGACCGGGTCCTTCAGGTAGCGGCGTACCAGCTGGTCGACATTGCGGTCCAGGGTGGCCGAGAACAGCATCCGCTGGCCCGCGTGGTGCACCTGGTCGAGGAGCTCCGTGACCTGCGGCATGAAGCCCAGGTCGCACATCTGGTCGGCCTCGTCGAGCACGGTGATCTTCACGCGCTCCAGGTGCACGTCACGGCGGCCCACCAGGTCGCTGAGGCGTCCGGGAGTGGCCACCACGACCTCGGCGCCGGTGCGCAGCGCGCCCGACTGCCGCCCGATCGAGAGCCCGCCGACCACCGTGGCCAGCCGCAGCTTCAGGGCCAGCGCGTACGGAGTCAGGGCGTCGGTCACCTGCTGCGCCAGCTCGCGCGTCGGTACGAGGATCAGCGCCAGCGGCCGCTTCGGATCCGCCTGCTGTCCCGCGGTGCGCGCCAGCAGGGCCAGGCCGAAGGCGAGGGTCTTGCCCGAGCCGGTCTGCGCGCGGCCGAGGATGTCCCGGCCCGCCAGCGCGTTCGGAAGCGTCGCGGCCTGGATGGGGAACGGGTCCTTCACGTCGAGACCGGTCAGGGTCTCCACCAGCTCACGGGGCAGATCGAGCTCGGAGAACGACTCCACCGGCGGCAGCGCCGGCGTCTTCGTCGCGGGCGTCGCGAACTCACCCTGCGGTCCGAGGGTCCGGGTGGCCTTGGCGCCCTTGGCACCGCCCTTCACGCCGGCCTTCACACCGAAGCGCCCATGAGCTGACGGGTTCTTCATGCAGAACCTTTCGAAGCAAGAACAAGATGGTCAACCGCCCATGGTACCAGCGGGGGCTCCGGCTCCCCGGCGCCCGGTTTCCCGGCCGGGAATCCCCGGCCCCCGGGATGTGGCCGAGGCAGGTCGGGCCGGTGACGTTGAGCCCGAGCAGCTGCGCCACCTCCTGCCGGCCGACGATGCCGAGGGCCGCCACGTGGGTCCCCGGCGTCTGGCCGGGCCTCGCCCTCGTCGTCGTCGCGGGGCTCGTCACCTGGCTGCTCCACCTCGCCGGCTGGGGCAAGCCGAGCGGGCCCCGCCCCGAGGCCCACTGGCACGGGCGTCGCCGGGACACCGCAGCTCCCCCGATTCACCGACCCGGCGGCCAGAAGTTCGAATGCGCGACGCGCCCCCGGTTGGCCGCGTTCAGCGTGTGCTCTGCGGGACCGTTGGGCAGGATCGGAAACGGCCGCGTGTGCGGCCCGCAGTGGAACGTTGAGAAGGATCAGCACTGATGGCAACAGGCACCGTGAAGTGGTTCAACTCGGAGAAGGGGTTCGGCTTCATCCAGCAGGACGACGGCGGCCCCGACGTGTTCGTGCACTTCTCCGCGATCGAGTCCAGCGGCTTCAAGTCGCTCGAGGAGAACGCGAAGGTCGAGTACGACGTCACCCAAGGCCCCAAGGGCCCCCAGGCTGAGCGGGTGGTCACCCTCTAACGCCGCTTCGCGGGCCGAGCCCGTGCTGAGAGCCCCGCCGGTCCGCCCGGCGGGGCTCTCGGGCGTCCTGGAGGCGGGCGCCTCACGGAACGGCGCGGTGCCGGTGCAGGCGGTGACCGAGGGGTCCGCCGCCGCCCGGCAGGTGCGGGGTGCGTTGTGACGGACTGCGGGCCGCCGCATCCCCTCTCCCGGGTTCCGTCACCGATGCTGCATCTGTTCAACGTCCTTGTCCTGCACGCCAGGACGCCCATGTCCTGCATGCCAGGACGGAACGGAGTGTGGTCCAGTGATCAGCAGGCGCTCGCTCATCCGCGCCGGAGCCGGCGTCGGCGCGGCTGCCGCACTGACGGTCGGCACCGGCGGACTGGTGCTGGCGCAGGCCGCCGGCACCGCGCCTTGGAGCACCCTGCAGCGGTGCCTCTCGGGCCGCCTGGTCCTGCCTTCCGACGCGACGTACGAGACGGCCAAGCAACTGCAGCTGGCGCAGTTCGACGTGATCCATCCGCAGGCCATCGCCTACTGCACCAGTGAACGCGATGTGGCCGCCTGCGTCCGCTTCGCCCAGGACTACGGCCTCACCCCGGCCGTGCGCAGCGGCGGCCACAGCGCGGCCGGCTACTCGACCACCCCTGGCCTGGTCATCGACGTCTCGCGGATGAACAGCGTCCGCCCCGGCGACACGGTCCACCTGGGCCCCGGCAGCCAGGGCGTCGACGTCCTGAACACGCTGGCCCCCTACAACATCCAGGTGGCGTCCGGCACGTGTCCCACCGTCGCCGTCGGCGGCTGGCTCCAGGGCGGCGGGCTCGGCTTCGCTTCCCGCAAGTTCGGCATGGGCTCCGACCGGCTGGTGTCGGCCCGGGTCGTCCTGGCCGACGGCCGTACCGTGCGCGCCTCGCAGAACGAGAACCCCGACCTGTACTGGGCCCTGCGCGGTGGCGGCGGCGGCAACTTCGGCGTCGTGACCGACTTCGAGGTCCGGCCGGTCCAGATACCCTCGCTCACCAGCTACAACCTCAACTTCCGCTGGGCGGACGCCGTCGAGGTGATCCTGGCCTGGCAGGACTGGATCAAGGACGCGCCCCGGGAGCTCGCCGCGGAGCTGCTGTTCCTGCTCTCCACCGACGGGCCCGCCGGCTCCGAGCCGTACGTCGTCCTCACCGGGGCCTACGCGGGTGCCAAGGCCGACTGCGACCGGGCCCTGGACCGGTTCGTCGCCGCGGCCGGCCGGCCCAGTACCAGCCGGACGGTCACCGAGCTCCCCTACCAGCAGGCGATGATGAAGGTCTTCGGCTGCGGGGAGAAGACCGTCACCGAGTGCCACCGGATCGGCTACTCGCCCGACGCGCAGCTGCCCCGCGACAACTACTCCACCGGGCGCAACATGTTCTTCCCCGCGGCATGGACCCGTTCCGCCGCCGAAGCGGCCCTGGGGGCCTTCACGGCCGATGTCCGGCCCGGCCAGTTCCGCTTCCTGGGCCTCTTCGCCTACGGCGGGAAGATCAACGACCTCGCCCCGGCCGCCACCGCGTTCGTCCACCGCGACGCGCTCTTCAATGCCGGCTACTCGGTGGGGCTGACCCGGCCGGACGCCGGCCAGGAGGACAAGGACCGCGCCCAGGCCTGGGTGGACGGCGGCTTCACGACGATGGACCCCTACTCGAACCACCGGTCCTACCAGAACTACATGGACCCGGCCCTGACGAACTGGCGGCAGGCGTACTACGGGCAGAACTACGACCGGCTGCGGTCCGTCAAGCGGGCCTACGACCCGAACCGCTTCTTCCGGTTCGCCCAGGGCATCGACTGATCCGTCCCCGTGCCGGCGGGGGTGGGGGCGCGGCCGGCGGCGGCCCCGTCCCCACCCCTCCGCATGTCAGGCTTCCCGTACGGAGATGGCGGAGACCGGGCACGCACGGGCGGCCTCGTGGACCAGCGCGCTGCCGCCGCCGTCCTCGCGGCCCGGGAGCAGCTCGCTGAAGCCGTCGTCGTCCTGGGTGAACACCCCGGGCGCGGTCAGCGCGCACTGACCGGCGCCGATGCAGACGCCGGTGTCGATGTCGATGCGCAGACGTACGGCCGACACCACCCTCACCACGCCACGGGGAGTTCGACCATGCCCTGGATGGTGTCCCCGGGCTTGAACGGGATCCGGTGCGGCTCGGCCGCCAGCCGCAGCCCGGGCAGCCGCTCGAACAGCGTGCCCAGCGCGATCTCCATCTCGGCGCGGGCCAGGTTCTGGCCCAGGCACTGGTGGATCCCGAAGCCGAAGGCCAGGTGGTGACGGGCGGGCCGGCGCCAGTCCAGTGCGTCGGGCTCGGCGAAGACGGTTTCGTCGCGGTTGATGACGGAGGTGGAGAAGACCACCCCGTCGTCCGCGCGGACCGTCACCCCGCCGATCTCCACGTCCTCGGTGGCCACCCGCAACATCCCGTCCGCGATCGACAGGAACCGCATCAGCTCCTCCACGGCCGCCGGGAGCAGGGCCGGATCCGCGCGGAGCTCGGCCAGCTGCTCCGGATGCCGCAGCAGGGTGAACGTCCCGAGCGAGATCATGTTGGCCGTGGTCTCGTGGCCCGCGACGAGCAGGATCACGGCGAGCGCGATCAGCTCCTCGACATCGACCTCGCCGGTCTCCAGGCGCCGCGCGACGAGCTCGTCCAGCAGCCCGTCGCCCGGCTCCCTGCGCTTGCGTGCGATCAAGTCGCGAAAGTAATCCTCCAGTTGCCGTCGGGCTTCCTCCACGTCGGCCAGTTCCGGCCCGCGCAGCAGCCGGCGCGACTGTCCTTCGAAGAACTGGTGGTCCTCGTAGGGGACTCCGAGCAGGGCGCAGATCACCATCGAAGGCACCGGCAGCGCGAAGGCGCCGACCAGCTCGGCCTGCGGGCCCTCGGCGACCATCTCGTCGATCAGCAGGTCCACGGTCTGCTGGATCTGCGGCCTGAGGGCGGCGGTCCGCTTCAGGGTGAAGTGGGGGATCAGCATCCGGCGCTGGGTGTTGTGCTCGGGGTCGTCGACCCCGAGCAGCGCGGTGCGCCGGTTCCGCAGGTCCTTGAAACGCCGGGTGGGCGCGGGGAAGGCGGCGTTCTGACGGTCGGCGGAGAGCCGGCCGTCGCAGAGCAGGGCGCGCGCCTCGGCGTGTCCGGTGACCACCCATACGGAGCGGCCGTCGAAGAGGGTGACGCGGGAGAGCGGCCGCCCCTGGCGCAGCGGCTCGTAGGCGGCCGGGGGATGGTAGGGGCAGGTTCGGTCCTGGGGGAAGGCAACGATGTCTGACATGGAGCACCTCGCAAGCGATGGTTCCGTCTCGCCGGCCTCCATTACATGCCTAAGGCACCTATCCCACCTATGCCACTTTCAGCCAGATCACCCTTCTTCGCCCATCCGGCCCTGCCGAAGGCCGCCCTCTCAGAGATGGGCGTCCAGGAACGCCCGGAACTCCTCGCGCGTCATCGGCCCGGCCTGGCTCGCGACCGCCTCGCCGTCCTTGATGAGGACGGCGGTCGGGGCGCCGGTCACGCCGTAACGCCGGGTCGGCTCGGGGCAGCGGGTCATATCGGTCCGCACGGCGGTCAACCGCGTGCCGTACTCCTGCGCCAGCTCGCCGACGACCGCGTCCATCGCGCGGCAGGCCTCGACGGCCTTCGGCCAGGTGCCGCAGAAGTAGGCGAGAACCGGCCCTGTCGCCATCGAGAGGATGAAGTCGAACTCCTGGTTCTCCAGCGGCTGGTGTACCCGACGTGCCATGCGCGGTGCTCCTCGTCCGTGCTTCCCGTGCCCGGGAAGGCCGCACCCATCCTCCCCGCACCTGCCGCCCCGCACCGATCCAGGGCCTCCGCGCTTCCTCCGCAGGGCTCCCCGCCCGTTGTCAGTGGTGCCTGTAAGGCTGATCCACATGGACGACAGCATGCTCCGGCGCCGGATCTACGGCGCCGACCACGACGACCCCGACCCCGGTCCGCGCCCCGGCCACGTCTACGGCGAGCTCGTGGGCGGACCTCTCGACGGGCTCCTCCTCGACATCACGGGCTGGAGCGAGCCCCAGTGCGCCGAAGAGGTCCGGCTCCCCACGGAGATAGGACGCTTCGGCGCGGGCGGCCGCGCGCACTACCGCCGCCGGGCGGCCGACTCCACCCACTGGGACTGGTCGGGCGACGGCCCGTGACCCGCGGCGCCCCGTGACCCGCGGCGCCCCGTGACCCGCGGCGCCCCGGGGCGGGCGGGCGCCCCGGGCAGGTGGCACCCCGGCCGGGCGGCACCCCGGGGTAGACGCGTACCCGACCCGGACCCGGCTCCGCTCCACCCCTGCCGGCCGCGACGGCTCAGCGGAGGCGGGCGTACGCGGCCACGTCGAGCGGGGTACGCCCGGACCTGCGCGGCGCGGTGAGCGCGATGGGCCGGCGGAATCCGCCGGAGCGGGCGAGCTCCCGCACAGTCCGGCGCAGCGCCTCCTGGAAGTCACCCATGGTGCGCCGGGCGGGCGCGGTGTCGACGTAGATGGAGTTCATGTGCAGCCCGTCCGCGTCCCGGTGGAACCAGGAGCAGGCACCGTTGGCGCGCGCCGACCACACATGGGTGGTGGGCTGCCACTCCTCGTGCCGCTCGGAGCCCCGGCACTTGCGCATGTCGATGTACGAGAAGAAGTTCACCGGGTACGGCCAGGAGCGGGCGGCGAACTCCTCGGGCGCCAGCAACTCCCAGGCGCGGACGAACGGCACGTCGATATGACCGATCATCTCGGAGAATCCTGCCCGCACCGCGGCCATGATCTGGGCGAAGTCCCGGCCGGGGGAGGCGTCGAACTCGATCGGCATGGTGTTGACGAACCAGCCCACCGAATTCGTCCAAGCGCCCCGGCCGCGCTCGCTGACCGGCATGAAGCCCCGGTAGACGCCGGGCCCGCCGGCCTCGCGCAGGCACACGGCGACGGCGGCGAGCACTCCCATGAAGGGCTTGCCGCCGACCGTCAGGCAGGTCTTCTCGAACACCTCCGCCTCGGCGGCGTCCAGCAGCAGGGAGGCCTCGTTGACGATCGGGTACATCCGACCCGGCTCCACGCCGAGGTCCAGCGGGAACCGGGGGAAGAACTCGCCCTCCCGCCCGATGAAGCTCTTCCAGTAGTCCAGGCGTTCGTCCGCGACGTCGATGGAGAGGTAGCGGCGGCGCTGTTCCTCCGCGAAGTCGAGGTAGCTCGGGGCGGCCGGCAGCTCGATGTCCTCGCCCCGGCACAGGGCCTCGTACGCGGTCAGCACCTCGTGGACGACGATCGGCATCGACATGCCGTCGCAGACGATGTGGTCGAAGGCGAGATAGACCGTCGTGGAACCCTCGCGGAGCACCGCGCCCATGGTGAACAGCGGCCAGGAGAGGGTGTCGATGCTGCGCTTGAACCGCTCCGCGAGAAAACCGCGCAGCAGCTCGGACGTCTCGAAGGTACCCACGTGCTCGACGTCCAGGGCCAGTTCAGCGGCCTCCAGTGGCTCGCACGCCAGCTCGCCGGCGAGGCGGCGGAACGCGCACCGCAGCACCTCGTGCCGCTGGACGAAGGCGAGCAGCGCCTGCGCCAGGGCCGGCTCGTCCAGGACACCCGTCACTTCGAAGGTGACCGCGAGCCAGGACGCGACCGGGTCGTCGGCCGCACGGCTCTCCTCGGCGACGGTGAAGTGCTTGTCCTGGTTGAAGGACGCCCTCCTGCCCGAGGTGTCGCCCCCACCGCCGGCCCCCGCCGCGGCCGTGGACCGCAACCGCCACTCGACCACCCGACCGGGTGCCACCTCGTGCATCTCCAGAGGAAACTGCCGCATACCGTCATCCCTTCGCCCCCGAGTCAACCCCCAGGCCCTAACGACCTCCGCACCGCGGAAGTGACGGACCGGCTTGCGGGTACGGCTCGGGGGCACCTCCCACGACCCGGTCCCTGATCGACCTGGCCGACCGTGTCGTGGAACCGGGCGAGGGCCGCATCGTCGACGAGCACGGCGTGGAGCCGGCCGGACTACGACTGACGATGCGGCCCCTGGCGCCGGTGCGGCCTCCGGGGCCCCCGGGGCCTCTGCCGCCCGCGCGGTTTACGTCGGCGGCGGGGGGAGCCGCCAGGTCAGGAGGGCGGCGAGGAGGAGCGGGAGCACCGTCAGGGCGGTGAACGTCATGCGTTCACCCCTTCACGTCGGCGCCGGAGGTGCGCACGCCGTGCGCGGGCCCAGACGGCCAGGAGCAGGCGGACGGCCCGGGAGGCGGTGGCCAGTTCCCAGCGGCGGCCGGCCCCGGCCCACTGGTCCAGTACGTGGAGCAGCCCCGAGTCGCAGAAGGTCACCTGCGCCGCGTCGAGGACGAGGCGGTCGGCGCCGCGGGCGGCGCCTTCCTCGAGGAGGCGGCGCAGGGGGGCACAGGTGTGGTGGTCGAACTCCCCGGCCAGGCTGACGGCGAGTACACCGTCGTGGAGCGTGGACCGTATGCGGGGGAGGGATTCGGGTCCGGTCTCCACCCCGGCCTCGACGACAGACTCAGGGGCGGCGGCCGCGGGCAGTATCGGGGCGCTTATGGGAGTGTTCATGGCCCCCCCAACGGACTCAGGCCCAGGTGGAAACCGGTGGCGGCCCGTGCTTCACCCGCGTGGGCCGAGCCACTGACCCGTTTCGGCGATCTTCGTCACTCACCCGGGGCACGCGCGTGTCCCGGCCTGCGGCGCGCGGAGCGGACACGGTCCGTCGTACGCGGGCGGTGATGACGGACAGTGGGCGGCGTGGATGTGGAAGAGGTCATCGACGAGCTGTACGGGCTGCCCCCGGCGCAGTTCACGTCGGCGCGGGACGAGGCGGCGGCCGGTGCCAAGCGGGCCGGGGACCGGGCGGCGGGGAAGCGGATCGCGGCGCTGCGGCGTCCCACGCTCGCGGCCTGGGCGTCGAACCTGTTGGTACGGGGCAAGCCGTCCGAGGTCGAGCAGTTCCTCCAGCTCGGGCAGGCGCTGCGGGAGGCGCACCGGTCCCTGAACGGCGAGCAGTTGCGCACCCTGTCGCACCAGCAGCACGTGGTGATCGGCGCACTGGCCCGGGAGGCGCTGCGGCTGGCGGACGAAGCGGGGACCCCGGCCTCCGGGACGGTGCTGCGGGACGTCGAGCAGATCCTGTACACGGTCCTCGCCGAGCCCGAGGCGGCCGAGGCGTGGGCTTCGGGGCGGCTCGTGAAGGCCCCGGCTCCGGTGACGGAGTTTCCCGGCATCGACCCGGGGGCCGTGCCGCCCGCGCCTTCGCAGGCCGAGCAGGCCGAGCCAGCGGAGTCAGCGGGGCAGCCCGGGCAGGCCGGGGAGACCGGGCAGGCCCGGCAGCCTTCGCCGCCCCGGTCACCGGCCGCCGAGCGGCGGCCCGACCCCCGCCTGGAGGCGGCCCGGGCCGCCGCCCGCGAAGCGCAGGAGGCCGCGGCCGTCCGGGAGGACGAGCTCCGCCTGGCCGAGGAGGCGCGGCAGCGCGCCCGCGCACAGGCGGCCGCCGCCGAGGAGGAGGTCGACCGGGCCCAGGCCGCCCGGGAGCTCGCGTACACCGCCGTGGCCGAGGCCGAGAAGCAGCACCGCGAGGCCGGGCGGGCGGCGCAGGAGGCCCGCCGCGCGGCGGTCACCGCCGAACGGCGGCTCCGCGCGCTGACGGACGCGGCCAAAGCCTGGACGGCGGAGGTTCTCCCCCGGCTACCGCCGGGAGGTACCCCCTGGTGCTGATGTCGGCGGGGACGGTCGTCCTCGTCGGCA
>NZ_JBEXNN010000044.1:0-30915 GCF_040611115.1 Streptomyces sp. NPDC003038 | reverse complement strand
CGCCCGCTCGGCATCGGACAGCACCACCGGCGGAATCTTCGGTCCAGGACGACTCACACCAGACCAACGACGAATCTCCGACTCAGGACACTAGGCCGTTTCCTACGGATCACCTAGCCGACCAGCTGAAGGTGGCGGCGAGGTAGATGGTGGCGGTGGTGTCGTATCGAGTGGCCAGATCGCTCCACTGCTGAGTTTGTTGATACAGCGTTTGACCGCGTTGCGCTGCTGTCCTGCCGTGGCGGTCCGTGAGGACTACGTCCAAGGCCGCAGCCCGTCTGCGTCCCGGGCCTGATCCCTGTATGCCGAGCAACGGCATAACGTGCTGCCCAACTCGGGATCGTCCGCATAAGAGGAGAGAGCATGAGCACCGCCGCACCGGTAACGCTGGTCACGGGCGGCAACAGGGGCATCGGCCGCGAGACGGCGCGCCAGCTCGCCGGACTCGGTCACTCTGTCCTGTTGTCCGCCCGCCGTCCGGAGGACGCCGAACAGGCGGTCGCCGAGCTGACCTCCGGAGTGCCCGGCAGGCTGCTGCCATGCCGACTGGACGTGACCGACCCCGACGACATCCGCGTCCTCGCCCGTCGCGTGGAAGAGGAGTTCGGGCGCCTCGATGTCCTCGTCAACAACGCGGCCATCAACTACGACACTGATCAGCAGGCTGTCTCCACCGACCTCGACAAGGTCCACCACACCCTGGAGACCAACCTCTTCGGTGCCTGGCGGACCGCACAGGCGTTCCTGCCGCTGCTGCGCCGATCACGCCACCCCCGCGTGGTGAACGTCTCCAGCGAATCCGGTTCCCTAGCACTCATGTCCGGCGGCACCCCCGCCTATGGAGTCTCCAAGGCCGCCCTCAACGCCCTGACCCGCAAGCTCGCCGACGAACTGCGCGCCGAGCGGATTCTGGTCAACGCTGTCTGTCCGGGATGGATTGCCACCGACATGGGCGGCCCGGGCGGCGACTCCGTCGACCAAGGTGCCGCCAGTGTCGTCTGGGCTGCCACCCTGCCCGACTCTGGCCCTACCGGCGGTTTCTTCCGGAAGGGCGAACCCCTGGCCTGGTAGCGGAAAGGCTGATGGGCCTGTCTTGGCCGTTTCTCCGGGTCATCTCGCCGACCAGATGAAGATGGCGGCGATGTGGAGCCCGGCGAGGTAGATGGTGGCGGTCTTGTCGTAGCCCGACCACACCGACGAACTCGTGTCGCATAATCGTCCCCACGGCTTTCGTCACGGTCACGTGCGCTCCCTTCGGAGGAGCACAGACCAGACGAAGGCCGCCCTAACATCCGCTGAACTGGGAAACGCTGATCAAGTTCGAACCGCGTCGCCGCAGACCTAGCCAGGGCTCTGGTCTAGCAACCCCGTAGAAGCGCCTGCTCCAACCCTCGGTACAGGCACCCCCTTCGGCACCGATCTCAGCTCGCAGCATGCCGCCGGATCACGATCGGGGCCTGTAGTAGAACTCGCAAGCCAGGTCGACGTGGTTGCCGTCATCCAGGCAGACCTTGATTTTGGCAGCCCCGCCCGGAACATCGGCGGGAACGTTGAGAGTGAAGCTGGCCGTCTGGTTGCAGATGACGCTCGTGCCGCGGCTGCCCAGTTGTTTTCCATTGGCGTCGTAGGTGTACATCCAAGTCGCCCGGCATCCGCTGGAGCTGATGGCTCGGTGCTGACCGGCCAGAGTGACCGACCGGTTGTACCAGGTGGCCGTGCCCATGGTGTAGGTGGCCCCGTAAGGGACATGGATCCCCGGGGTGGTGGGGTACTCGACTGCCTGCGCGCTCGTCGCCGGCAGCCCGAGGAGCATGCCAGCCGTCAGAGTCGCGGTGCCAAGGCCGGCAACCATCTTCATACGGCGCACACGGTCTCCCAGATAGAGAAGCGGAAACACAGAAGAAGCCCATTCAGCCTGACCAGGGGACACCAATACGTCTACGGACTATCCAGCCACATCAATCCGCGAGTCCCCAAGTTCGAGCTGCGTTCGACAGCGAACGTTAAACGCAAGTTCAGAACCTGTGTTCCGGGGCCTGGGGTTCTGCCACTCTGGGGATATGGCCTTACAGATCTCGTATAGGGGCCTTCGGCTCGGTACGGACCTTGAAATCACCGTGTACTGGTTCCCCCGGGAACCTGACCGGCCGGCGGACTACGTCCCGCGCGTACTGGGCGCGGGGCGCACATCAATGCCCAGAGACGTGGACGTGAGCGGCACGCCCGAGGAACTCGCCTCTTGGACCACCGCCGCCGCCTTGTTCGTGGAGCAGATCGCCTACGCGCAAGAGGAGTTGAGGAAAGCTCAGCGGCGGATCCGGCGCCGCTGGGCAATGACGGAGCGACGGAGGCGGGTGAAGTTTGACGACGCCGACGCATCCTTCGAGGAGCGGGTGCGGCCAGCGGTGGCGCTCTACCAGCCGGTCCGAGACGTCATCGAAGCGCGCATCGCAGAGCAGGAGGCTCACGCGCGCGAAGCAAGCAGACGCGCTTTTCAGGAGAAAGAGCGCCGGGGGATGGAGGCCGCTGCCCGGTTCAGGGAGTGGGAGAGCCGGCAGGAGGTGGCTGACCGTCCGCTGTCCGACGGGCTCAGCCCCCGCCAGATGGCAGCGAGAGGGGACAGCCCCACAAACTGGCCCCCCGAAATGCAAGCGGCAGTGGGCGACCTCACCGCGTGGTGGGCGGGTGTGCGCGCGTCAGTCCGCAACAGGCAGGCGCGCGCACAAGCCGTACGGAAAGTCGCCGAGGCGATCACCAGAACGGCCGCGGCACTGGAGGAAGCGGGCAGACCCGGCATCAACACCATCAAGGCGAACCCCGAGGAAGTGCTCTGTGGTTGGTGGATCCGCTTCAACTGGTCGGACCTGCCCGACACCACCCGTCTCCGGACACCGCCGGACGTACCGCCCGGCTACATCGACGAGAAGGGATGGCTCTACGACCTGTTCCTGCCCTCCGACGAGATCTTCACCGTGAACAAGTCCGGCGAGTTCGGCTTCGCGTCGGAACTCAGGTGGAGGCGACCCGGGGGTTATGGCTATGAGTACACGTGGTCCAAACAGAGCACCGAACAGTTCACAGAAAGCCTGATCCCCACCGAGATCATCGCCGTCCGGGCACTCGCCGGCAACGATCATCTGACCTTCCCGATGACCGACCACGCCGACCCTGACGCGTACGTGCCGTACGTCGAAGCCGTAGCCGAACGTGCAGCGGCCCACTTCCACGCCCTGATCCCAGGTCAGCGATAGGAGGCGCCGCCTGGCGCGCCTGCAGGCCAGGCTGACCGACTGCGTCTGCTACGCCAAGCCCGGGATGCTGGCCGTGTGAACGGCGCCGATATTCTCCACCCCCAGCGTCACGGAATGGGTCATGGGGATGGCGGAGTTGCGCCGTCGTCCCCATGGGGATGACACACCTCCCCCGAGCCGGAGGCGTCGGAGGAGATCCTTACCGTGGCCCTCAGCGCCGTACGGGAGGACGAACGGATTGGGTACGTGCAACGCCTGGAGCGTTCGCCAACCGGCACCGAGGGCGCCTTCAGGAGCTGCTGCGCGCGTACGGCCCGGGCAGCAAGCCCGCCTCGCACGGCCGGTACATGCTGGCCGGCCAGCCCGAAAGCCTGATCATCTGCGAGCGCATGGAGATCGCCCCGTTCCCCCTCCGTGCCCGATGGGACGCGTCGCTGGAGGAGCTCCTGCTGGACGACCTCGAGTTCGCCTGGGGGCCGGCCACCCGCCTCAGCCGCTGAACCTCTGGAGCAGACATCGACGGGCCGCACGGAAGACTCCGTGCGGCCCGTCGCCGTACCCGGGTCAGGGTGTGTCGCCGACGGCTCAACTCGGTGAACTGGGCGTTCCGAGAGGGAGACCCCGCTGGCGCTGGCGCTCCTCCCTGCGTTCCCCGAAGGTCATGAAGGGCCGCATCTCGCGGGGCATCAGCATGATGGCGTCGAGACAGGACTGGGCATCGCTAGCCGTCAGAGGCTCCAGCCATTCTTCTCTGTGCAGCATTCTCCGCACGTGAAGAACAATCCGCTCGTCCTCGGGCAGCCCGTACGCCTCCTGCGCAGTCGTCAGGTACGGCTGTGCGTCGGCGCAGGGTTGGGCGTGGTCTTGCACCAGTGTCTTGACCTCCGGGTAGGTCGCGCCGCTGACGCTCCACCCACAGATCCGGCAGGTAGCGGTAGTTTTTGCCCTGCCTGAGCAGGACGGGTCAAGAGGCCGCTGCCGGTGCTTCCCCTTGCCGTTGCGCGGGCACTTTGTGCCATCCGCGTGTTCCGCGGTGAACACGCCGTCAAAGTCTGCGGGCCGGTCCAGGTAAGGGTCGTCGCCAGCGAACCCGGTGGCGTCGTATCCGCTGGGGTATCGGTCTGCTGGGGCAGCGGCGGCAGTGAAGGCTCACCGAGAGGACCCGGGCGTCAGCTTCCAGCGCAAGGTACCGGCCGGATCCGGTGGTGTCGACGACCCGGTGGAGAAGCAGCGCCCGGCGTTCCAGATAGGCGAGGCGTTCCGCCACTCCAGCCTGACCGTAGTACTCGGCGTCGTTGAGCAGGCCGACCAGTTCGGCGGCCAACGACGTTGCCGGGCGGCGGTTGCCGCTCTCAATGCTCACGACTCGTCAACGATCCGGGCCCGGCGGCGATACTGACCCGGCTCATCCGGCTTCACGGTTCACAGCTGGGCGGCGTCATCATCGCGGCCGCCACGCTCGCCGCCGGCTATCTGCTCGGGCGTCTGCGTAATTGGGCGGCCGATCAGGTCCGCTTCGCCGGGCCGTGGGTCCGGAGCCACGCTGGCCGCCGGGCCGTCGTCGTCCTGGACCACGTCGTCACCACGCCGCGTGCCAGCGGCAACGCAGGCTTGCCCAGGGTCACCTTGGGCTTGCCCACGCCGTCGGCGGGAGGCGTACCCGGGCATCAGGGGGCTTGCCCGGGGCGGAAGTGGGCCCACCAGCCGCGGGCCATATCGAAGGTCGTGGCTGCCGGCCTCTCGGGCAAGCCTGCTCGCCGGTGAGCTTGCCCAGGGAAGCCTTGGCCTTGCCCCACCGGGTGACCGAACCCGTGGCCAGTCACCCGCATCTGCGTGACCGGTCCGCCATCGGCCATCGGCCCAACCACAGCTCAGCGGCGTGACCGACCCGTGCAACTCCCCGTGGGAGATCCGGTCACCCGTAGCTGGGCAGCTGATGGCCGGACGGGAACAAGGCCATCGCCAGCACATTCCCGAGGCCGGTGAGATGCGGCCACAGCAGCTTGACGCCGCGGGCGACCCGTGGACCACCGTGTCCGGCCGACTCCGGTGTCGTTGTCCCGTGGGCGTGCACGATCCGTCCCCCGCGGAGCGCCCTGAGGGGCCCCAGCCTCCCCCCGAGCTAAGGCTCCTCACTCCGTTCAAGCGGGCAGGACTCAGGCGCAGACGAGCCGGTCAGCCACGAGCCACTCGATACGTACTCCGCGCCGGATGAGCCGGGCGATGCCGTAGACCTGGTCGGCCTGCGGCTGGCGCTGCATGAAGTACCGCAGGGCGCGGCTGACCCCGTCGCGGAGCTCCGCGTCCGTCATCGTCTCCGGCCGCTCCTGCAGTTCGTCCAGGAGCCGCCTGGCGCGGGCTCCGCGGTCCAGCGCCGCGTCGGCGAGCCGCCTTTCGCGAAGCCGTTCCGCGCGCAGGCCGTCCTCGATGTACATCATGGTGCTCTTCCTCTCTGCCCGGGCGCGTGCCGTCTCCCAGGATGGAGCCGACCCTTGACCGAGCTGGACGAACCGATTGCGCCTGCGGCTCCTCAGGCGCTGACGGCTTCTGCCCTTCACCGGGGTTCCTGCGAAACCGGCAATCCGGCATGCGGCCAGCCCGCCCGCTTCTACGCAGCCGGATGGCGATGCGACCCGCACCGGCCCCGCGGCTTCTGGGGACCCCAGGCACTCCCGCACCCTCAAGACGTCGATGCGAGTCAGTAGGCGCCGTACGGGCTCCAGCCGCGGAGGAACGGCTTCAGATCGTCGGCGCGGGGTTCGGGGGTCTCCGGGAGCCGAAGCGGCTGAAACATCGGATGGGCACGCGCCACGTGTTCCGTGGCCCACTGCATCCACTCTTCAGCCGCCGTTCGTTCCGGTCCAGGTGGAAGCGTCGTCACGTGCGCACGGGCGGCTTCCAGATAGTCGCCCAGGCGTGTCGCGCGGCGCCACGCAGCCTCCTGCGATTCCAGCTGTCGGACGCGGTAGTCCTCGGCGTACTGGTCGCGGGCCTCGGCCATCGCGGCTTCCCAGCGCAAGTGCTTCTGCCGCGCCTCCTCGACCTCGGCGAGGCGCTTGCGCTCGGCCGCCTCACCGCGCAGCCCGACTTCGTGGACGATCTCAGCGAGCTGCTCTTCCAGGAGGCGCTCCGTGCTGTCGACCCACTCGGACCCATGATGCTGATGACCGCCTCTGAGGTCGACGCGCAGCCGTTCGGAGGGTGTGTAGTCGTACCGGGGGATTGTGACCCAGGAGTACTTCTTGGCTTCCTCGAGCTCCTTGTCCGTCGCAATGTGCTCGCTTCGGTCCTTCTCCTGGACCACTCGGAACTCAACCGTCTGCCCTTGAGCTTTGATCGTGAAGTGCGGATCGTGCGGAAGCCGGCGGTTGTGCCGCGGTCCCGCCCCCACAGTGCCAGCGGCACAGGTATGGCCGTTGCGTTCGACGGCGGTGAGGAGCGCGTGCACGATCCGAAGAGCGCGTTGCTGAACCGGCCGTGTCAGCCCGAGCGGCTGTTTCACCTGCTGCATAGTCCGGACGACAGCATGCGGATGGGTAAGACGTGCCGGCACCGCCACCGGTTCCAGAACGGTCAGGCGCCACGCGGGAATGTCCACGAGCTTGATCTCGACGCCCTCACGGCGCTTCCAGTAGTGCAGCTCCTTGGTCTTCGGGATCCGTCCCGATCTGCTCGCCGAGGCGGCACGGCTGAACCAGGCATCGGCGTCAGGGCCCGACTTCAGGACCCTGCCGCCGGCTGCCTCCAGCTCCTCCAGGAGCTGATCGGTGTACGTCTTGCGCGGCTGCTGCGGAACACCGGGTGACGAAGATGGCGCCGTGACTTTGGGCAGCCGGGGGATGGGAAGCGCTCGCGCCGGGGCTTTCGGGGCCGGGTAGGTGCCATGGGCCAAGTAATGGCGCCCAGCGTCAGTCAGCACCGCAGCCCACACCCCACTGCGCCTGGATACCTTGACCAGCCCACGGTTCTGCAGGGCCTGGCAGCTGGTCTTGTAGGTGGGGGCGGTCCCTTCGGGACATCCCTTTCCGACCCACTCCAGCACCGCCAGCTGCCGTTCGTTGAGTGTCTGCTTCATGCCGTGCCTTCTACCGGTCGAGCAGTTCGGCCTGGATGCTGCCAGGGACAGAACAAGTCGGTGTGCCCTACTGAGCTGATTAGCCCGAAAGCGCTCGTGGGCAAGCCGGGGCCGGACTCGTCGGTCGGCTGCAACAGCCGCGTCCGCTGGCCGTTGTCGTCACCCCGCGGTTGCGGCCGGGCCCCCGCCGCATCGGGGCACGTCATCGACAGCCGCGTCCAGGCGCAGGCGCACGTACCGAATCGGATGCCGGTAGACGCCACCGCGGTCGACAGAGGTGTCGGCGCCGATCTCCGCGACGAGGTCTGGCTCGACGAGGATGGTGTCGAGGACGTCACGCGTGCCCCATGCCGAGGTGAACCTCGCGCCGGTCCAGGGATGGCCGACGGCGGCCGGGGTAAGGTGCTCGGCGAGCTCGCGGGCTGCGGCGGGGCGCAGCGGTACCGTGCGCCCGATGGGGCGGAGGCGGCCGGTGCGGTCGTGGCGGCCGAGGATGAGAAGTTGGGGGCGGGTGAGGGTGCCGGTGATGGCGCCGGTGATCGCTTCAGCGGTGCTTCCGCGTCGGATCTTGGTCCAGGCCCGGTCGCGGGCTCCGGGTCGGTAGCGATGGTTGAGGGCTTTGACGACCAGGCCCTCGACGCCGGTGACGTCCGTCCAGTCCTCCAGCCACTCCCGGGCCTTGGCCGGGTCGGTGGTCATCGGGCACAGCGTCCACGGGGCGGTCAGTGTGCGGGCCGTGAAGAGGACCTCCAGTCGTCGGCGGCGCTCGGCGTAGGGCAGGGCCAGCAGTTCGATGCCGTCGATCTGCAGGGCGTCGAAGGCGATGAAGAATGCCGGGCTCTTCGCGGCGAGCGCCGTGGCGGTGCAGCCGCGGGCGGCGGCCCGGCGCTGGAGGGCTTCGAAGGACAGCCGGCCGGTTGCGGTGTCCCAGACGACGAGCTCGCCGTCGAGGACCAGGCCTTGGGGCAGTTGCTCGGCGGCCGCGACCAAGTCGGGGAATCGGTCTTGGATGAGGGAGCCGCGCCGGGCCTGCAGGAGCAGCCTTCCCTCGGGACCGGCAGAGGTGAAGAGGATCGCGCGGTGGCCGTCGAACTTTCTGCTCTGCCGCGAAGCCGCTCGCCAGGACGCCAGAGCCGGGACGACTCGGCGGCCTGGGCGAGCATCGACCCGAAGGGCGGGGTCAAAGCCACTCCCGGATGGCCTCCTTCACCGCCGCTCCGGGCTTGGCCCCCGACAGCCTCCCCGGCCGGGCACGCATCGCCCGTGGATACGACCAGAGGGCCCTGCCAAGTCGGGCTCCGGAGTGGGCCGGCTTCTGCTGCGACTCCAGTAAGTCGGGCACGGCACTCCTGACAGAGCGGATTCCCACCCACCCCATATCGGCAGCATGTTCGATGACTTCTCTGCACTAGTCAAGGCGAGTCGACCGGGGGTCTCGGGAGTTACTGGGCCCTGTCCTGGCGATCACCGGAAGGCACCCGGTGGTACTTTGCTCGGAAATCAGGGAGGGGGTGGCAAAGCAGGTGGACAGGGACTTGCGGCATGCCGCTGTCGTGGCACTCGGCGAGCTCGGGCGAAGTCACGACTACCGTGACCGGGCGGATGCCGGTCACGGCCTTGCAGGCTTCGCCGACGTGCAAGAGGCTCTTGGGCTGCTACTGGAGCTCGTGCTCGACCCGCGTGACACTTTCGTCACCAGGGTGACCACGGAAGCTCTGCTTCGGCGAAAGGACAAGGTCGGGCTGTCGATAGTTGCGTCCGCACTGACCGTCGCCAGCCCGAATCACAGCGATTGGATCCACACCGCAATCGTCGATGTATTCAGCATTTTCTCCCACGACCGGGACGACGCGATACGACTGTGCGAGGAGATTTCGCAGGACGCTGACGACCGTGTTGTCCGAGGGGCTCTTCAGCTGCACGAACTCCTGGCTGAGATCGATCCCGTTCTGCGCCCCGTATAGCTCTGGTGAGAGCACAGGTAATCGACGGTAGAACTTGGACCCGTCACTTGCCCATCATTTGCGAAGCCAGATGGCAACGGCGGCTGCTCCAACGCAACCAGGGCGCACGTCGCCGCCCGGCGCAAAGGGCTCGTTTCCACCCAGCGCTGCCGTACATCGCGGACCCGGTCGTCGCTGGTGAACGACACCTCGGCGATCTCCGCCACCGCCATGCCCTGCCCTGCCCTGCCCGGACAGCAGCAGCATCTGGGCCCGCCGCCAGGTCACCACCGACCCGCTCCACCTGCGGATAATCCGCAGAAGCCGCCGCCCCTCATCATCATCGATCTCTCGGACGTGTACTCGTTCTGCCACCCGGACAGAATGACGGCCGCGCGCCGCCCGGCACAGCATTCGAACGGCGCGTCACACTGTGACTGCGCCTCCTCGCCGGCCAGCATCTCCGCGTCTCACCGCCGGGATGGCCCGCCGGTAGAGTCGGTCCGAGGAGAGTGCTGATCTGGGGGACTCATGACTGCAGCGGGTGCACCGCCCATCGTCTTCGTACACGGGACGCGGCTCAGCGCGGGACAGTGGAGCCCACAGCTCGCCGCACTCCAAGAGGACTTCCGGGTAGCCGCTGTTGACCTACCCGGCCACGGCGCCCGCTCTGCTCAACCCTGGAGCCTGAACGCGGCCACGGAGATCATCGCTTCCGCGGTGGA
The DNA here is from genome assembly GCF_040611115.1 of Streptomyces sp. NPDC003038. Taxonomy (NCBI): domain Bacteria; kingdom Bacillati; phylum Actinomycetota; class Actinomycetes; order Kitasatosporales; family Streptomycetaceae; genus Streptomyces; species Streptomyces sp. NPDC003038. Next base: position 20,921 of record NZ_JBEXNN010000044.1, on the reverse strand, counting down.
CTCGCTCGACTGCGGACCGGCTCTGGTCGTCGGGCACTCGCTCGGCGGATACGCCTCGCTGGAGTTCGCGCGGCGCTGCCCGGAGCAGCTGCGGGGGCTGGTCCTTGCTGGGGCCAGTGCCTCAACTCGTGGCCCGTGGGCAACGCCGTATCGGTGGGTCGCCGGGCTCGTCCCTCGCATACCGGCGGACCGGTTGGCGCGGTGGAATGACCGGTTGCTGCGCCGGCTCTATCCTCCCGAGGTTGTGGATGCGACCATCCTCTCTGGCTACGCCTTCCACACCCTGCCAGCCGCCTGGGGCGAGGTTTTGGGCCGCTTTGACGCGGGTGCGATGCGTCATGTGGCGGCTCCCGTGCTCATCTTGAACGGCGAGAAGGACACCGTCTTCCGGTCCGGTGAGATGGACTTCGCCCGCGCGCATCCCCACGCCCGCGTCGAATTGATCCCGCGGGCAAGACATCTCGCGAACTTCGACGATCCAGATGCCTTCACCGATGCTGTCCGCCGCTTCGCCCGGCAGCTATCCGTTCGCACCTGAGCGCGCCAGAGTCGAGTCCACCAGGGCTGCCCGAGCCCAGTGGGACCGCGAACGCTCAGGCTGACCAAACCGCACGCTCACCGGCCAACTGCGGTGCAGTCACGATCACAACAGGGCGAACGTTGCCTGATGCGGCACTAGCGATGCGCTCGGGCCTGGGCGGCCGCTCTCGACGTCAGGAGCAGGGTGTCCCTCGCCTACGCCTGCCCGCCGTCGCCTGCGGCCGGTGGTCAGTCGTAGGAGTTCCAGCCGCCGAAGCGGGCCAGGAGCGCGCGGGAGTCGTCGATGTTCAACCCCAGGGCGGCGGCCACCTTCTCCGGGTCCTGCCCACGGGCGTCATGGGCAGGCCCGTGCGTGGTGCGTTGGGCGATGAGTTCCAGGGGCGGGCAGCTTTCAGAGCGGCGGTCGGTGCGTCCTGGCCGAGTCGCTCAATCGCCGCGGCCACATCCTGGAGGAGGGTCTCCAGTTCGGCGGGCAGGGGAACCGTGGTGTCGGCGACGTCTTCGACGTGCCGGTCCAGTCGTCCTGGCACTCCCCCGCGCCTCCCAGCCGTACTCACGGAAGGGCAGATCGCCTGCCGTCGTACGGTCCACGATGCGGGGTTCGCCCCGCCAGCCGCACGAGCATTCCCCCTGCAGGGCGTACGCCTGGGGGTGCTGCGGGTAGGTACCCCCGTCGTAGACGGACCAGTGGCGGACCTCCCATCCGAAGCCGCCGGAGTTCGAGTCGAGGAACACCGGTTTGGGGACCGTCCCGTCGTCGAGGAGCACCCCGACCCGGCCCTCGTGCGACTTCCCGTACTCGCCGGACGTCCAGATCTCGTCTTTCTCCACCAGACACCTCCGCACCGGAGCCGCGGTCACGACCCCTAACGGAGACGATCCCGCGCCTGCGGCACGGCGGTGGCAAGTACGGCCGAATCGGTCTGTAGGCCGCCGTCCGGCCCGTGGCTGGATGCCGCCTGAGGACACGGACTTATTCAGCTAACTGTGCAGCACTCCGGAACCCCCGTTGGTATCCCGCAGATGAGTGATGGCGCCCAGGCTCTTGGCGATGGCGGTGGCTTCGCTGGTCAGCTCACGCATGCCGGCTGGGTCGCGTTGGTGGGCGACGGTGTAGGCGGCGCACTGGACCAGCAGGCCTCGTTGAGCGATTCCGGCGTTCCCGAGCTCGCCCAAGGCCGGGTCGTCAGCGGCGGTCAGAGCGAGGGTGAGGGCCTGATCGTGCCATCCCGCCTTTCCGGGCGAGGACGGCCTGCTGGCGGGCCGCCTCTGCGGCGGCCATGGGCGCCCCGCTGGCGGCGGCGAACTGCCGGGCGCGGTCGGCTGCCATGCCCTTGGGCAGGTAGCTGGTGCTGGCATAGGCACGGACGGTGGAGGGGATGATGCCGAGGACGGCTCCTGCTTCCTTGTCCGTGAGGAGATCGTCGAGGTGAGGGCCTGTGCTACGAGGTGCAGGGATCGGCTTGCCTGCGATGTAGGCGACTCACCCGCCACTTCACCGCTCTGCTCGACCGGGCCGGACTCCGCCGCATCCGCTTCCACGACCTCCGCCACTCGACCGCGACCCTCCTCCTGGAACAGGGAGTGGAACTCGTCGTGATCAAGGAACTCATTGGCCACGCCCACATCGGCGTCACCGCCACCGTTTACGCCCGCGTCCGGCTCCGTCTTCAGCGCGACGCTATCGACCTCCTCGGACGCACCCTCCGCAACCCCGGGGACAGCGACGACCCACCGCTCTGCGTAGCGCCCGTCCGCTGACGTTGCCGTCAACTACTGCCGTCACGAGCCAGAGAAGCCCCATCAGAAGTCGATTCTGGTGGGGCTTCTGCGGTGCTTGAGCGTGTTCGCCAGACAGGCCGTCAACTCTCGTCAGCGTCCTGATGGGATTTGTTACCGAATCCGTTTCACCCGATTTCCGTACAGCGAACTAATCCAAATCAAGTCCCACCACCGCCGCCCGCACCTCGTCAGCCCCATACCCTGTCCGCAAGAACAATTCCCGGGACCCCAAAGCGGAAACAACTAGCTGCGCGAGCGCATACCAGCGTGTACCGATTCGCAACGGAAGAGTCGCCATGACCTCTGTGCTCGGAGCGCCCACATCATTCACCTCGCCTGAGGGCATTTGAACCTCGACGGTGATTTCCGCCTCATCGTCACGAAGCCAGATGCAGACTCGCGAAGCTCCAGCCACGCGAGCATCAATCTCGCGAAGCGCGTCAATCAGTGTTTGCAGGTCGGCCGCCGTACACCCAAGCTCCATGAGGCGGGACTCCTGGAAATTGGGCAGCTGATGCGTGACCTGGAAGATCACCTCGAACTGGTCGACACTGAGGACGATGACGGAAGCTGGCGGCCTGGCGCCTCGATCGCCCTGTTCATCGGAGAACATTGTCAAACCAATCCTTCCCACCCTTGGGAGTGAATACCGTTCCACCGTCACCATCTTCGATGACGACGGATCGCTTATCGGGGTCCCAGTAGCCGACTCGACCATTCCGAAGATATCTAGTCTCGATCTTGGGAACATTCCCGTTGATCACGCCATCGACGTAGTAAGGGAGGGCTCCGTCATCGACACCTCTTACGAAGTGGGTGCCGTCCCCGTCGGGACGCTTCGCCGACTCGAGGGCATGCTTCGAAATATTCTCAGATATCTCGTCGACCTCGGGGCAATTACTGTTGTGAACGAGAACTGGCGTCCGACCAGCGAGTACATAGTACGTGTGGAGGTCGTCGACGGTGAGGTTGTAGGTGCGGTTGTGGCTGGTGTAGGGGTTGTTTGCTGTGACGATGACAGTTGTGCCGTCGTCGGTGAGGAGTGTTGCGCCTGGGGTGAGGTTTCGTGCTTCGACCCAGGTGTTTGCTGACGGGGACCAGAAGGGGTGTTCGTGGGTCGCCGTGAGTTCTTCGATGCCGTCTTCGGTGGCTATGGAGAGGGTGTTGAAGTGTTTGTCGTCCTCGGTGACGATGAGGCGCGTAACCTGACGGTTTCCGGTTTCTCCCGTCTCGGGGTCCGTCGCTTTTACTTCGTCGCCTAGTTGGATGTCCTCGATGTCTTTGATGGTGCCGTCGGCCATGAGGACGTCAGTGCCGGCCAGGAAGCACTGAGTGCAATCCCCCTTCTTCTTTTTGGGGGATTTCCCGTCGATCTTATCTTTAGCTTTGAAGAGTTTGGCGAGCTTGAAGATCTTGAGCGGTGTAGGTAGGTCGGTCAGCGCCCAGCCGCAGGCGGAGTTGACCTCGTTCCAGCACTCTTCCAAGTTTTCGAAGTCCGGTGCGAGGAATTCGTCGATGGGGTTGGGTTTGAGGAGGGGCGCAGTAGGGAGGGGTGGAGGCGAGGGCTCGGGGGCGGGGGCAGGTGTATAAGGGTGAGACGGAGTGGGACTGGGGTTGGGGCTGGGAGTAGGAGTGGGATTACTGGGGGCAGGTTTGGGGTAGCTGACACCCGGGTCGAGGGGAAATGCAGGGTCGGGATTGTTATTGCCTGGTTGGCAGCGTCCGTTGCCTGGGTCGTCGCACAGGCCGGTCGGGTCGGAATAGTTTACGGGGTCATTGTGTGAGTAGCTGTAAGCCGAAAGAGATTGTGGTTTGTAGGGGAATTGCAGGGGGTCGGGGCTGAGGAAGCGGCCGAGTGCAGGGTCGTACATCCGGGCGCCGAGGACGGACAGGCCGGTGTCGGTGTCTTGGGTCTTGCCCAGGAATCCCTGGTCGGTGGCCGGCGGCAGGGTGGTAGTGCCGCGTTGTCCACCGAAGGGCAGGTAGCGGCGGCGTGTGGGGGTTCCGGTGGCGGTGTCGACGGAGAGTTGGGTGGAGGCCTGCTGGTCGGCCATGAGCCAGGTGAGGGTGCCGTTGCCTCCAGTCGCCACACGCATGGCGACGCCGTAGTAGCGGGTGGCCTTCGGGGTTCCGGTGGTGGTTTTGCGGATTTCCTGGTCGCCGAGGTAGAGGACTGTTTCGTCCTTGCCCTTGCGGAGGAGCAGGCTGCCGGCGGCGTCGTATACGTAGCTGGTGGTGGAGGCGCCGGTGGTGCTGGTGACGCGGTTCAGGTCATTCCATACGAAGCCGGTGGTGGCGCCTCCCACGGTTCGGGAAGTCATCTGCCCGGCGTTGTCGTAGACGTAGGTGTCGGTACCCGCCGGTGTCTTGACGCTGCTGACGGCGTGGGGGCGGGGGGCGCCGGGGGTGTAGCTCTGCTGGTCGGCCGAGTACCCGGGATAGGTGTAGTCACGCACCCGGGCGCCGGTGGCGGTGGTATCGGTTATCTTCTGCAGATTGCCGATGCCGTCATAGGTGTAGTCGAGCTGGTAGGGGTCCTTCCCGCTGGTCAGGTCCGGAGCGAAGGGGCCGCCGCAGCCGGCGGCGCTCTGGGTGGTCCAGGCGCGGGAGATGCGGTTGAGTTCGTCGTAGGTGTAGCACTGGCGTTGACCGGTGATCTTGTCGGTCAGGTCGGTGATCTTCCCGGCGGCGTCGTGCTGGTATTCGTCGTTCTGGACGGTGCCCATGGGGCTGGTGGTCGTGGTGATGTTCTTCAGCCAGCCGGTGCCCGTGGCGTCGTCATAGCCGTAGGTCCGCTTGGCCGTGGTGGTGGTCGTTGCGGCGGTGCCGTAGGTGCGGCCGGTGAGGCGGCCGAGGTTGTCGTGGTCGGTGGCGTCGATGTAGGTGGCCAGTGGGCTGGTCATCTTGTCGGGCAGGCCGAACGCGTCGTAGGTGGTCGTCACCTTTTCGGCGGGGAGGCCGGCGGTGGCCGGGTAGCTGACCGCGGTCGGCTGGCCGGCGGCGTTGTATTCCAGGGCGGTGGTGTAGGTGCCTTCCAGGCCTGAGCCGTCGGCGGGGATGGTGACGGCGGAGCTGGTGGGCCGGCCGTTGACGTCGTAGCCGGTCACGGCCGTGGTGTATGCCTTGCCGCCGGTGTAGGCGGTGCTGGTCGCCGGCTTGCCGATCCCTTGGGAAGCCGTGTCGTAGGTATCGCGGATCAGGACCGTGGTGCCGTTCTGCACGGTCAGCGGGCGGTTCAGGTTGTCGTAGGTGTGGGTGAGGGTCGTGCCCTTGGCGTCTTTGGAGGTTTGGATGTTGCCGTTGACGTCGTAGGTCGTCGTCGAGGAGCCCGCATCGGGGTCGGTGGTAGCGAGGCGCTCGCCGAGCCAGTTGTAGGTGTAGCTGGTGACGTTGCCCTTGGCGTCGGTGATCTTGGCGAGGTGGCCGCTGCGCGTGTACTCGTAGGACGTGGTGTAGGTCGATGGACCGAACTCCACGATCTTGGTCGTCTCACCGAAGACGTTGGTGTAGCTGTTCGTACGCTCCCCGGCCGCCGGCACCGTGGTCGTGTAGTCACCGTGGTAGTTGGTGAACGACTGCCCCTGGACCTGTGCATCGCCGTTGACCATCAGCCGTGACTGGGTTGTCCGGCCCGCGAAGTCGATGACGAAGTCGGTGTAGGAAGGCAGGCTCTCCACCGTGGGCAGCACCATTCCGGACCCCGCGGTGCCGGAGTTGTAGAACGGTGCGCTGGTGCCGGTGACGTTGCCGGAGGTGTCGTATCGGGTGGAGACCACGGTCCGTCCGGTGCCGCTGGGAGCGGATGCCTGTGTCTCGCGGACGCGTCCCAGGCCATCGGTGTAGGTGTGACTGGTGAGGACACTCGAGCCGGATTGCAGGGACTTGGTGGTGATCTTCGGTGGCACGTTCGCCACCAGGTCCGGCACGCCCTCACTGTTGTCTTGGGTCGTGAGGGTGTAGTCGTACTGGAGGGAAGGTATGCCGGCCGGGTAGTGGCCGATCTCGGAGGGCTTGAAGACCTGTGCGGTACGGCCCACCGAGTCGTGGACGATGCGGGTGGTCTGCCCGTTGATGTCCAGGATCTTGTACGGGCTGCCCCACAGGCGCGAGTACCACATGGTGGCGCTCTGCCGTTTGCCCGGGCCGCCGTCGTCCGGGTCCGGGGTGGTGACCGTCACGCCGTTGATGGGCCATGACGTGGTGGGCGAGTAGGTCGTGGTGGTGGTCTGCTGCTTGCCGTCGGTTACGGAGGTGGTGCGACCGGCTTCGTCGAAGGTCGCCTTGGCCTCCCGGTAGTGGGTGGCGTCGGTGTACGAGCGGACCGTGGTCGCGTTGCCGTCGTCCGGCTTGTTGGCGGTCACCGACGTGGCCCCGTCGTACAGGGTCACCTCATAGGAGTCCTGGTTTCCGGCGGCGCGGGCGGCGCAGTCAGCGGCATAGTGTCTGGTTTCGTCCGGCAGCACCATCCAGCGCTGTACGGAGGAGTTCGGGAAGAGGTCGGTGTTGTAGGCCCTGCCGTAGGTGGTGCACCGGTTGTCGTCGGTGTCCGACAGGCCCCAGTCGTTGGTGCGCATCGGCAGGCCGTACTTGGTGGACGCCGGCTCCGCCGTGTCGTACTCGTTCTTGACGACGTGCTCACGCCAGCCGGTCGACGTCAGATCGTGCGTCGTGGTCTTGGACTCCCGCACGAACCGGGCATCAGGAAGGCCCTCGTACTGAGCGGTGGTGTGTGTCCAGTACTCATGCCAGACCCGCTTGTGGGACTGGCCGGTGCCGTCGCGCTGGCTGCTCTCCAACGTTCTGCCGTTGAGCCAGGCGTGGTCGGTGACGGCAGGCCTGCCGCTGTCACCGTCGTCGACGGTGACGCTGCGCTTGGCGGTGGGGTCGGTCTTGGAGGTGCGGTCGCCGTCCATGCCGCGGTACAGCCAGTGGTAGGTGGAGGCCGCGTTGTCCTTTGTGCCGGTGTGGACCTCGACCTGCTGGTATCCGCGCCACTGCGTCCAGGACTCGTCCTCGTCCTTGGTCAGCGGGTCGTTGGGGAACGCCCACGCGGGCTTGCCGACGTAGTTGTAGGTGGTGGTCATCGTCGGGTCGCCGTCGCTGTTCGCCCCGGCGCCGGGTCCGGGGTCGACGCTTACCTTTGCGACGACGTACTTCTTGAACCAGCCGGTCTTCGACTCGGTTGCGCCCTCCGGTGTCCACTTCTGCTTGAAGCAGGCCTGGGCGTTGTTGGACTCGGTGGGCGGGTTGTTGATGTCGCAGGTGTCCTGGTCGTCGTAGTGGCGGTAGGTGACGTTGGTGAAGGAGCCGAGGTCTCCGTGGATCTGGGTGACGCGCCGGAAGTTGAGGACGCCGCCGCCGAGCTGGTTGTCGCGCCACTCGCCGTTGATGTTGATGGTGGGCAGGGTGATGTCGTCGCCGTCGCCGTAGCCCTTGCGCTGGATGTAGTCCAGCCACAGCGTGCCGTCGACGGTCCCTTCCGGGTTGGGCAGCCCGTACTTCATCTGGTACTGCATCGCCGGGTCCCACGGCGCGGCGTCCGTGTCCCGTACGAACGTCTTGACGTCCCACAGCATCTTCGTGGCGAAGAACGTCGGCGAATACGTCTCACCGGTAATGGTGCGGCAGCCGTCGTCAGCGGCCGTACCGTCACACATCAGGTCCGTGGGCACATCCGGGTACGAGCTCGCATTGGTGGAGATGGCCGGGCAGTCGCCCGGCTCTGAGGCGAGCGGGTCTTTATCCGCCATGCGTTCCACGCAGCGGCCGACATAGCGCAGGTCGACCTTGGCGGGCAGCTGTGCGCCCGCGATCTGGGAGGCCCAGCCGTATTCGATCCGGACCGGGTAGGCCGCCGAGTCGTACGCGCGGGCCTGATCACCGAGCAGCACCGAGCGGTAGTGGTTGCGCTCCTTCTCATAGAAGTAGGCGGTCTCCACCTCGTGCGGGTCCACCACCCGGTCCAGGCCCCACCGGTAGGCCTGGGTCTGCACGCCGACGCCGCCGTTGTAGCCGGGCTCACCTGAGTTGTTGCCGAACACTGGCACGGTCAGGACCGAGCTGGTGGCGCCGCTGGTGCGCTCGGAGCGGCCCCAGCCGAAGTAGTAGCGCATGCCGTCCTGGGTGGAAACAGCCCAGTACTCGTCGTCGGCGCCGTGCCCGCCGTCCAGGCGCTGCACGCGCCAGCCCGGGTCGTCCTTCAGGTGGTACCAGCCGGTGCCGTGGTTGTCCTGGATCAGCTCGGACGTGACGCCGTTGAGGTTGATGACATAAACGGCACCGTCGATCTCCCGCTCCGAGTTCGGGGAGTCCCAGCACAGGTCACCCACCCAGCCGGTACCCGTACCGTCATCCTGGCAGCTGCGGTAGCGGCGCTCGATGAAGCCGATGCCCAGGTCCCAGCCCAGACCGTAGGACGAGGCCTGGTTGTTCTCCGCCGAGGTCATCGCGTCCACGGACTGCGAGTTGTACGACAGATCCAGATTCGGAGCAGATCCGGTCGGAGGGCTGGGGACGTGGATGGGAATGTTGTAGTTGAACGCGCCCGACCCTGTGGAGACGTTCCACGACCCTGACTGGCTCAAGGTAGAGGCCCGGTAGTCACCGGCGTCCGACGAGGAGCTCGACGCCACCGCGTACACGGAACCGGATTCGGCGGACGTGGTGGACATCGTCGACTGGGGAGCAAAGGTGTCCTTGGCCAGTCCGATCGGCTTGGCCGCCGGGTCGCCGTCGGCTTCCACCGTCGCGGTGATCTTCCCGGCCTTCACGTCGTTGTCGGCCTTGACGAAGGTCACCTTGTCCGGCGAACAGCCCTTGGCCTTCGGCGTGGTCAACGCGCACGCGGGCAGCTTCACCAACCGGAGCCGGGACGCGAAACCACCGCCGTAGGCGTACTTGAAGCCGGAGTAGTCCAAGGTCACCTGGACCGGTCCGGATGCCGCGGCGCCGTCCCGCCGGGTCACCTGGACGCCCAGACCCGTGGCACCCACAGGGGCGAGTGCCTGCTGATCCAGGACCTTCACATCCACCGCCGAGGGGTTGGATATGCCCAGCCCCACCGGCCCACCGAACTTGAGAGCCGCCACGCCCTTGGGCGCCGGGGCCACGGAGACTGCGGCGGTTTTCGCAGGGTCTGCCGCGCCTTCGGGGACTACCTGCAGTGACGTGCCATTCGCCACCCGCGACAGGTCCAAGCGGGCGTGTGCCGCCTTGGGCCACACGGTCTTGAAAGGTGCGGTCTGCGTCGGCTCCGCCACGTCCCGCGGCACGGCCCCCGCGGGCTGTACGGGAACGTTCACAGGTGCCTTCGCCTTCACCTGCGTATCGGGGGGCTCGGCCGAAGCCGGGGCTTGCCCGGATATCAGCCCCACCATCAATGTGCCGCACACCATGAGCGGCACGCGTTTTGCCAGCCAGGACATCGAGAGAACTCCCCACAGAAAGATCGCCACCCGGAGCCCCGACCGGGATCCGGGCAGCACAAAGAACCGACCCCGTCTGCCTCGCACGTTGGTACGGAATGGGCCAGTCCGGATTGAAGGTAGAGGCTGGGGACGCAGCGGAGAAGATCCACAAAATCGCCCATCCCGAGGCATTGCACCTTGATCCACACAGACCATCTCCGTGATGCAGATCACATGGCGAGTCGGTCCTTGGCTTACCTCGCCCGACCGGCCGATCCGTGCTGACGCGGCTGGCGGGAATCGCCACAGGGATGGTTCAATCGGCCGCCGCAGGCCTTGCTCGAACACCCTCACATCTCGTCAGATCGCCAAACATGGCGGAAGGTGACGGATCGGGCTTCGCAAGCCGCGATGAAACGTCGAGCAAGGGGTGGGACCAGTCATGGCCAGCGAGGTACCCGACATCAAGCGTCGTCAACTGTTCAAGTGGTCGGCCGGCGCGCTGGGGATCGGCGCACTCGGTTCCGCGGGCATCGTCGCCACCGGAGGGGCAGCCGCCGCAGCCGTCGACGCCTCCAAGCGCTTCGATCTGACCGACCCGTCCACCGAACTGCTCCGTGAGATCTGGCTCAACGAACTCCGCGTCCTGCAGTCGTTCTCCTTCGACAACACCAACAAGCACCTGTACACCGTGAGTCTCATCAACGGCGGGCGCCAGCTCCCCGGCGAGACCCGCCCCTACACCGGCGACGAGCGCGCCAAGTACGGCGACCTGTGCGTCACCCGCCTCGACCTCACCGGCGCCATCATCGGCCGCATGTTCCTCAAGGGATTCGGCCACGGCGTGTCGATAGCCGTCGAGCCCTCCGGCAACAGCGCCTACCTGTGGACCGAGACCGACTCCATCGAGGCGCCCGACCCGAACCATCCGAGCGACCCGGCCAAGAACATCGGCTGGGGCAGCAAGATCGGCCGGTTCAAGTTCGCCAACGGCACCGTCCTCACCAACGACTCGCACAAGATCACCAAGCACACCCCGGTCGCCGGTGCCGACCGCACCACCATCGCGATCGACCCGGTCAACAGCCGACTGGTCGTCCGCTACCGTCTCAGCGGCGCCTTCCACTTCGGCCTCTACGACCTCGCCACCTTCCGGTCCGGTACCTACACCCAGATCGCTCACGTGCTGCAGCCGACCGACATCGCCAGTCCCCCGCCGTTCCAGGGCTTCACCAGCCTCGGCCAGTACCTGTACCTCCTCGAAGGCTCCGCTTACAGCACCAGCAACCCCGCCCCGGGCAACACCTACCAGTCAGTCATCAACTGGAACACCGGAAGCAGGGTCGAACGCCGCCTCTCGGAAGCCGGCAAGAGCCTGCTCTTCCGCGAGCCCGAAGGCCTCGCCATCCAGATCCCCAACACCGCCACTCCTGCGGCCGCCCGCCTCGTCACCGGCTTCGCCTCGTACGCATCCACCACCGACACCAACAAGAAGGCCAGTTTCTACTACAAGGACTCACTCATCTGAGCTTGTCCTACCTTTCAAGCGTGGGTCTGAGGCGGTCATTCGTAGGATCGTCGGGGCCCAGGGGTTCCGGGTATGGCTATGAGCTTGTCGCCGTCCGATGGCTCAAATGACTTGGCCGCCCGGAGCCCCGCGACGACTCGACCGCTAATTGGGATATGCGACTCGATCGCTGCGTAGGACAACGTCGGCGAGGTCGTCTGCGGGACTGCAGTGGACGCCGAGCTGGCGGAGGTGACCGTGCCCCAGATCTGGGCAGGCGTGGACATCGGCAAGGAACACCACCACTGCGTGGTGATCGACGCGGAAGGCGAACGCCTGCTGTCGCGGCGAGTCCTGAACGATGAGACCGCTCTATTAGAGCTGATCAGCGACGTACTGGCTCTCGCTGAGGACGTTCTCTGGCGGTGGATATCAACCACGGCGGGGCCACCCTGCTCATCGGCTTGCTACTCGGCCATGACCAGCCGATGGTCTGTCTCACCGGCCTGGCTGTTCATCAGGCATCGGCTGCCTATCGCGGCCAGGGTGTCGGCGTACACGTGAACGTGGCTCTGGCAAGATTTTCGTAGCCGAAGATCGTCTTGATTTGGCAGTCTCAGCATGGCTCGGTAGCTCCAGCACTGAGAGAGACTGTGCCGACACCAGCCTCACCAGGGGAGTGCGCCAGCCGTGGCAGAACTCAGGGTCACTTACGACAAGACTGCGAACGCAGCGTACGTCTACCTCACCGATCCGCAGGCTCGCACAAAATCCTCGCGTATGTACCCCTGTGATCCGGTGCAGGTCGGCGGCATGATCAACCTTGACTTCGACGAACAAGGGCGCCTCATTGGCATCGAGGTACTGGCGGCCAACTCCAAGCTGCCCGAGTATCTGCTCGAGTCATCTGAGCGCCTGGACGCCGACGGTGTATGAAGCGGTTGAGTAGTCCCTCGCCTCGTGCCGTACCTGGTTGAAGTCGCCTCAGTGTGCATAGCGGCGGCGTAGGTGAGCGATCAGTACGACCCGGTGGCGGAGGAGCGGTACTCCGGCGCGTCCTGCCATGATGCGTTTTTGTAGCTTCACGTCGGTGATCGGATGGCCGAGACTGAGCGAGAGAGCATCCGCGAGGCCACCCTCGAAGGATTCGACACCGCGGCCCGCAAGGGCAACCACGGCGGCCGGCCCCCGGTCATCACCGACGACATGCTGCACACCGTGCTCCGCCGCCGCAAAGGACACAGCCCCAGCCTCTCCAGCATCTACCGGGCGATGGCCGAGCACGAGAAGACCCAGGCGTACCCGGAGGCCGTCGAAACCGCGCACGCTGACTTCGCCGCCCTCCAGCAGCGCGACCGCAGCCCCAAGTAGTTACTCAGCGCTACACGCCACCTGGCGGTAGCTATACGAGAACAGGGCCTTGAGTCCCGCGGGTTCAGACAAACTGAAGGTCTTTCTGCGGGAACCCGAGGATGGACTGTCGTGTTCTCGTTGCTTCGGCCTTCGGTTCAGGCGAACACGGGGGTGAGTGCGGAGCGGACCGCCCCTCGGTAACCCTCCCTGGGAACGGTGCTGGCATCGTACGAGTCATGAGAGCAGCAGGAATGACACCGGAACCGGAATCCTCGACACGGAGTGGCCTCACGTCTCTGGGTGAGGTGGCGTGCCGTTATCAGGCGGATGAGATCCGCCCGGAGGACCTGCCGATGATTGCGGCCGAGGCACTCGCGGCCGGGCTGGACACCCCGACGTTGTGCGAGCTCGCCGGCTTGCCTCGCAACGCGGATGCCCGCGATATCCGTGACGGGTTCGAGCAAGCACTCTTCGAGGCCGGAATCGAGTTGCCTGATCGGGGCCTGGCACGGCGCCACGCGCTGCGTCGGCTGGCGGCGAGGCTGATCAATGGGAAAATCGCTACCGCCGACCTGGCGACGGATGACTGGTGGGAGACGGAGGTCGAAACCATTGAGGAGCGATCGTTCGTATCGCTGATCCCGCAATGCGGGTGCTGCATTGAGTACACGTTGGGGCTTGACCAGCAGACGTGGGCGGCCAAGCTGCGGATTGCCGCGCTCGCCCTGACATCGTCTCCGCCGATCGGCCCCGGCTGCTGACTCTGCCCTGGCGGCATGCTCCCCCGTCAAGGCATGTACCGGTCGAGCAGACTTCACCGAAGTGGCTGTTCAGCGGCCTGATCCAGCAGGACCCGTGCAGAGTCCGCGTAGCAGATGGCGGTCTTCTCGTCGATACCGAAGACGAGGGCGAGGTGGAGGGGGTCGGCGCCGTGGGCGAGGGCCTCTTCGAGCTGGCGGTCGACGCGGAGCCGTTCGAGGGTAGCGGTGAGGTTGCGGGTGGCCCGGGTGGTCCAGAGCTTGCTGGCCGGGCCGAGTTCAACGGCGGTCTTCTGGGTGATCAGCAGGTGGGTGTTGGCCGTATTCGGCCAGCGGCTGCGGCGGTGTTCGAGCCAGTCCAGGACCGCACGGCGGGTGAGGTCGTCGAGCGGGCGGACGTGGCCGCCGACGGTGATGCACCGGTTGCCCAGGTCGACGTCGTCCAGTTGCATCGTGCGGATCATCTTCGGCCGTGCCGCGTGGACGGCGGCCAGGGCGACGATGAGCCGGAGGTCAGGGGTGGTGGCCGTGGCGATGGCTTCTTTGATGTCCGCCTGGACGAGGGCTTGGAGGACGCCGCCGGTCTGCCGGGGGACACGGATGCGGATCGTGGGGTTGCGGAAGACCTGGCCGTTCTTCTTCGCGTGCCGGAACAGCGACCGCAGCGCGACGATCCGGCTCTCGCGCTGTTTGCCGGTGACAGCGTCCGGGCCGCGATGATGTCCTCTCGGGTGACCTCGCACAGGTGGTCGTAGCGGCTGGACCACTCCAGCAGCACCGACTCGATCTCACCCAGGTAGGCCCATGTCGTATGCCGGGAGCGAGGCTCGGATCACGGGCCACCGTCGAGGAGAGTGTGAACCCAGGCTTCGACGGCGCGATGGATGCCCGGGGGCATCCCGTCGAGCTTTCGCTCCAACCACCGGTCGACGGCGGGGGGCCCGGTCGTCGGCGAACAGTCGAGGCGGTCGAGGACTTCGGCGGTCCGCACGACGGGAAGCCCACGGACTCGTAGGGCCGGGAAGAGCTCGGAGTATCGGATCGATTCACCTTCGCGGAAGCCGGACAGCACGATGACCAGGGCTCGGTTCACGTCGCTGGTGATCCAGCGGCTCCAGCCGCGAGCCTCGCCCAGTGCCCGAGCGGCCTGCCGGGCCGGACCAGCCATGGATTGGCCAGGTCAGCGTGGAGTTCGCGGTCGAACCGGGCGGAAGTCCCGAGTGACGGTGAACAGCGTCAGTTGCGTTGACGTCGTGATCACGATGCGGTTCGGGAAGTGGCGACGGCTTCAGCACGCGCCGTCCGGCCTTGCCGACTCGCGGCCCGCCGTTCTTGGGCCGCTGGAGGTTCGCCAAGAACAGCTGCTGGCAGGTCACCTGCCGTAGGTACGGCTCGATCACCGAAGCTTTGCCGCTGGCCTTGATCGCCCAGGTCGCCTGGGCCCGGCAGAGGCGGCAGTAGCAATTCGACCGGGACCTGCCGCCGGCAGCCGACGCATTCGCCGACATCGTGTTACTGGCCGTAGGTGTAGCAGCCGCGGCAGAACCGGCCGGGCAGCTGCCCCCAGGCGAAACAGCCAGAGCAGGAGGCCGCTGGCTTGTTCTCGCTGATCTTCCCCATGGTGGTGTGACCAGGTCACATCGGCGGCAGGGAACGGCCGTCGCGGCGCTTGGGCAGGACGGCCGGGGCCACCACTGAGCCGGTCGTGGCCTCTTGGACGACAGCCTGCTGACCGGGGCGCTTGACCTTCCCGGGCTCGGGAATCAGCAGATCGTTGATCTCACATCCGAGCACGACGCAGATCACGTCCAGGTCCTCCAGCTTGAGGGAGACCGGCTGGCCGGACCACAGGCCGGACATCTTCCCGGCCGAGATCACCAAGCCGTGTTCGGCCAGGCTCCGCTGGAGTTCGGACGCCTTCCAGATGCCTTTGTTCGCGGCGGTCAGCCGCAGGTTCCACTTCATCCCATCAGTCCTTCCAGCCGCTTCGCGGTCCACTGCTGCCCGGACACCCAGGCGTCCTCGACCCGGGTCTGCTGGACATGGATGTACCGCATCGTGGTGGCGATCCAGGAGGGCCCGAGGACCTCCTGGATCCCGAGCAGATCAAGACCCCCGAGATAGAGCTCGGACGCGCAGAAGTGCCGCAGGACGTGTGGCGTGTCGGACCAGCCGGGCAGATGTGCCTTCGCCGCGGCGGCCAGACCGTCGCGCAGGGCGTCGTCGCCGACGGGGTACGAGGAGCCGTCGGAGTTCTTCCGCTCGGAGGGGAACAGCGGGGCACCGGGACGGGTGTGGTCTTGGTCGAACTGGCCCCAGACGTCCTCGATGAACCACCGCAGCGTGCGGTCCGCGCCGTTGATCAGCGGCACCGTCCGCTCGCGCGGGCCCGAGCCGCGGGCGCCCTTGCCGGGACGCACGTGGAGCTTGCCGAAGCGGCCCAGCTCCCACTTGATGTCGGCCAGGTCGAGCTTGCAGGCCTCGCTCGCCCAGAGTCCGACCTGCGACATCAGTTTCGACGCGGTGTAGTTCCGCGTGGTCGGGGCGAACTTGCGGCAGGTCGCCAGCTCGCCGCCCCAGCCGCCAAACAGCGTTCTGATCTCCGGCTCGCAGAGCCGCGTCCTTGGATCCCCGCGGCCGATTCATCTCGTCGATCGGGCACTCGACGATCCGCCCGGTCATCCGATGGATCTCGACCTTGTGCCGCAGCTCCAAGAACAGGAAGTACTTGGTCAGCGCCTGCGCGCCGGCCAGCCGGGTGCCGCTCGGCGAGCCCCGCAGCACCTTCCCGAAGTACCCGTCGGCGTCGGTCGGCTCCATGTCCCATAGCGGTCGGCCGAACCAGGCCCGCATCTGGTCCACGTGCCCGACGTCCCCGCGGATGGTGCCGTCCGCCAGGCCCGCCGAAGCCCGCGCAAGGACGAACCCGGCGAGCACGTCGGTCTCGAACTGCTCCAGTTCCTCCGCCGAGACCGGATCGCGGAACTCGCGCAGGTCGCGTACGGCTGCCAGCGCCAACCCGAGCCTCCTCACCTTCACCCCGATCACAGATCGATCGGACGAAGTGAGAACGCTTCAAGAATCCTGAAGTTACGTCACGAGCTCGAAGAACACCCCAAGGAAACAGAAGTCGTGGATGGCCTCTTCGAGCGACCGCGGTGCGCCGGGCGCCGCTGCGGTGAACTCAGCGAGCAGCTCGGGGTGGCAGTCGGGGGCGTGGGGGCCGAACGGCGTGGCGTGCAGGGGGTATTCCGTCGTCTCCAGGCGGACGCATGCCGGCGGGATGATCTCGCGGATGTATCCCTTCCTGGCGTACTCGGCGTAGGTCGCGCGCAGTTGGAGGATCTGCCGGTGCACCGGGTTCTCCTTCACCACCGGCGGGTTGGGCTTCGACAGCCTGGATGGTGCGCCGTAGGCGCCGTGAGACCGGTGGAGTACACCGGCTTCGGTGACGATCACGGTGACCTGCCGGGCCTGGTCATCGCGGCCGAGGCGAAAACCCACCACCGTCGTCGTCATCATGCCCCCTGCGTCTCGCAACGGCTCACTCCACCCGGAACGCCAACCGGCGGCGGGCGGAGTGCGAGAGGTATTGCCGAACCTGACAAGAGAGGTGCCCTTGAGGAGTTTTCCCCGCAACGGGCGAAGCAGTCCACGGTGCCGGAGGAACTGGCGGGCCGGGGCCGCATCGGCAGTCACGCAGCGTAGCTGTCCGACATGCCCATCGTGACGGCGCGTGCCACGCTGATCCGGGACCGCTCGACGCGGTTCCGCACCTCTCACTAGGAGTGAAACAGCATGGGGATCAAGGACCAGATGAACGAAAAGGGTCAGCAGGCCAAGCAGAAGGTGCAGGGGAAGCAGGACGAGGCCTCCCAGCGCGCTCAGAGTGAGAAGGAGCGCCTGCGGAAGAAGACGCGAGAGGTGGACGAGAAGGCGAAGGACCGGTCCAGCGAAGGCCGGTAACCGGCCTGGACGGTAACCGGCCGACCGGCACCGTCTGAGACGTTCGTGCCGCACTGCCGGCACCGGCGGCGGAGGCATCGGGTCCGACCCGCGCCTCTGCCGCCAAGGACCAGGCGCCGCCGGATGCGTCAAGGCACCTGTATGCCCACCCCGTAGGCCGTGCGCGGCCCGTGGGGCGGTCGCGCTTTCGCGGGCGACGCAACTACCGTGACACTCATGCACTTGTTGCTCATCTCAGACACCCATGTCCCCAAGCGGGCGAGGGAACTTCCCCCTCACGTGCTGGCTGAGATCGAACGCGCCGATGTCGTGGTCCATGCCGGCGACTGGACGGACGTGGCGACGCTCGACCTGGTGGAGGAACGGGCCCGCCGCCTCCTCGCGGTTCACGGAAACAACGACGGCCCCGAGCTGCGAAGCCGCCTGCCCGAGGTCGCCCGTGCGTGCCTGGAAGGGGTACGTGTGGGCGTCGTGCACGAGACCGGCCCCGCGCAGGGACGGGAGCGCAGATGCGCGCAACGGTTTCCCGATCTGGACGTCCTCGTCTTCGGCCACAGCCACATTCCTTGGGACTCACTGGCTCCGGGCGGCCTGCGACTGCTCAATCCGGGCTCCCCGACCGACCGCCGACGGCAACCCCACCACACGTACATGACAGCTCTCGCATCGAACGGCGTGCTGTCCCGGGTCCGCCTTCACCGGCTGCCGGCCCAGTGACCAGCGGCACGATCGCGATGACCCGCACCCGGTGGCAGCGCCGAGCGTGGTGTCGTCGAGGGCGCCACGGGCGCCCGCCCGCATCCCGTCGAGCCGTGCCGGTCGCCCGGCGGAATCCTTCCCGGCCCAGGGCTCCGGCCATGCATTGCGCCCCCTGGACAGGGCAGGCAGCAAGCATGAGGACGCCGGCGGAGGGAGGTCCCGTGGAACCTGTACTCGACCGGTCGCTGCCCCGCGTCGGTGAAGCCGCGGCCTCAGCGCGGGAGGCGACCCGCACCTTCCTGGCCCGCGTCACCCGGGTACGGCCGCCCGCGCAGCGAGGAAACCCCGATCGGGTGCTCCTGGTGGTCAGCGAACTGGTCACGAACGCGATCCGGCATACCGACGGACCCTGCACGCTTCACCTGGCGCTGCACGGCGACGGGATCGACATCGCGGTCAGCGACACCAGCCCCGATCCGCCCAAGCCCAGCGCACCCCACACCGAAGGAACCGGGGGGTGGGGATGGATCCTGGTCAACCACCTCACCTCCAGCCTCCACATCGAACCGGCACCCGGCGGCGGCAAGACCATCCGCGCGCACATCCCCTGGTAGCTCATTGCTCCGACGCTGCTCACCAGGTCACCACCAGGGGTCCTCTTCATACAGCCAGGCCAGAACGTGGTCCAGCGGGCTGAGCAAGGGCGCAGACGCGGCGGGGGCCGCAGCGCGCGTCGTGCGGACGGGCCCCGCCCACAGTGGTGCGGACGGCGGTGCAGGAGACTCCGTCGTGTACCTCACTCGGACCGGCACCCGTACCCGGTGGCCGGGCGGTGGTGAAGGCGGGCGCTCACGTTCGGCGTCGTAGGCGGCCCGGCGCTGCGGATCGTGCAGGACCCGGTAGGCGGTGACCACCTCGGCGAGTTCCTCGTCAGCCGCCGGCCGGCCGGCGCGCGCGTCAGGGTGAAGGATCCGGACGAGTGCGCGGTAGGCGCTGGTGATCTGCTCGGGTGAAGCCGCCGCCTGGACGCCCAGAAGGGCGTAATGGTCCGGCCGGGAGTGAGGGCTGTCCATGGCCGAGACCTCCCGATTGCGCACGAAAGGACTCTCCCCACCTGCATAAATCTCATACGGAACGTTGTCAAGATTCCAATATCGGGTATATCCATTTATATAGGGAGGCGTGACGTCGCGGAACGTATCACGATCACGATCCACGGAATCCGGGAGGAGGGGAGAGAGATGATCACCGGACTGGCATTGGAACGGGTGAAGTTCACGTGCGGCCGGTGCTGGTACGAGTGGACCGTCGACTACGACGTCCAGCAGTACCGGGACGATCAGGGCGCGAGCTGGGAGTACTTCTCCCGCGATGGTGCCGCCGTGGCCTCTCCGTACACCCCTGCCGGTGCCCCGCCGTGCCCCGAGTGCGGTCGCCATTGGGTGGGCCGCCTCCTGGCCCGCAGGAACATCCCGGCAGCTCCGGGATCGGCCGACACTCCACGCCAGGAGATCATCGACAGCGCCGGTCACCGGCCCGAGCGCCACGGCGCGTCCCTGCTGGGCTCCACCGCACACACCCAGCCGGAACAGCCGGGTCCGCCCGCCGAAAGCGCCGGACACGCCTCGGTGTCGGCGCCCGGCTGACGGGGCGACGGCCTTGAGCCGTCGCCCCGTCAGGAATCGGCCGCCCTCGGCCCCTGACGGGGCGACGGCTCAAGGCCGGAGGGCTCGGGGTCGGGCGGTTCGCTCACCGCGACCTGGGCCGGCCGCAGGAGGTGCTCCCCCACCGCGTAGCCGCGGCGCAGGACGGCGGTGCAGGTCGGCCGGTCGACCGCGTCGGACCGCTCGTAGGAGATCGCTTCGTGGCGGGTGGGGTCGAAGGGTTCGCCGGGAGTTCCGACGGTCTCCAGGCCGAGGGTGGCCAGCTGGGTTTCCAGCACGTCGGTGATGGCCCGCAGCCCGCCGGTGAGTTCGCCGTGCTCTCGTGCTCGGTCGGTGGCGTCCAGGACGGGCAGCAGAGCGCCGAGGACGTTGGCCACCGCGATCTCCCGTATCGCGAGCCGGTCGCGCTGTACCCGCTTGCGGTAGTTGTCGTAGTCCGCCTTCAGCCGCTGCAAATCAGCGGTCCGCTCGGCCAGCTGCCGCTCGACCTCGGCGGTTCGGCCGGCTTCGGCGGTCCGGCCGCCTTCGGCAGTCCGGCCGGCCGAGCCGTTGACGTCGGCGGAGCGGGCGAGGCCGGCGAGGTCCTCATCGCGGCCGGTGCTACGGTGCCCGCCGGCCTGCGCGGGGTCGGCTTCCCTCAGTTGGAGGGTCTCCGGGTCGATGCGTCGCCTGTCGCGGATCACGACCGGGGCAGGCGGCTGCTTCCTCGGCCCGGAGCGGTTCGGCTCGCTCATCCCGCGGCTCCCTTCTTGCCGTCTTCGTCGACGATCTCCGCGTCGACGACTTCCTCGTCCTGGGCCTGGTCCGCCGCGGCACCGGATGGCCCCGTCTCGCCGGACGACGCTCCCTGGCTCTGCGCGTAGAGGGCGGCGCCGATCTTCTGCGCGACCGCACTCGTCCGCTCGGTCGCCGCACGGATGTCCGCGGTGTCCTCGCCCTTGAGCTTCTCCTTCAGCTCCGCGACGGAGGTCTCCGTCTCGGTCTTGATGTCGCCCGGGATCTTGTCCGGGTTGTCACGCAGCAGCCTCTCCGTCTGGTAGACGAGCTGTTCGGCACTGTTGCGGGTTTCGGCCGCCTCCTTGCGGCGCCGGTCCTCCTCGGCGTGCTGCTCGGCCTCGCGGACCATGCGGTCGATGTCCTGCCGGGGCAGGGAGGAGCCGCCGGTGACGGTCATCTTCTGCTCCTTGCCCGTGCCGAGGTCCTTGGCCGTGACGTGCATGATGCCGTTCGCGTCGATGTCGAAGGA
>NZ_JBEXNN010000043.1:0-34020 GCF_040611115.1 Streptomyces sp. NPDC003038 | reverse complement strand
ATACGCGCAGACCTCCACCAGGGCCTCCTCGAACTCGCCTGCTCCATCATCTGCTTGAGACGGCTACGCACCGCATTCTGAAACGATCAGTAAGGCCCGGGCTGGGTGGAGCGTTCGTACACGGCGCGGACGCCGTCGCCGAAGTAGCTGCTGTACGAGGTCTCGTCGTCCCCGCCCCCGTCCCGGCCGCCGATCACCCCGATCAGGGTGCGGGCGTCGGTCAGGACGGGTCCGCCGCTCGTGCCGTTGGGGATGTCCGCGCAGTCCAGGCGCAGCTGGGCCGGCCCGGCCGCGTGGGCCGTCGTACGGCAGTCCACCGGGTGTTCCTCGGTGTTCGGGTAGCCCACGACCCGTGACGGGGCGGGGAGTTCAGGTCCGAAGCGGATCGTCGCGGCTCCGGTGACGTCCTCAAGCCGCTGCCCGGGGTGGCCGGGGCGGCGCAGCCGGATGAAGGCGACGTCGTGGTCGGGGTCCTGGTCCTCGGTCCAGCGGGGGTCGACGTCGATCCGGGTCGGCACCCAGATGCCGTACGGCGCCACGCCGTCCCGGTAGCCGGGGGCGAAGGCGAGGTTGGTGCGGAAGCCGCCCCTGTAGACGCAGTGGGCGGCGGTCACGATGAGGTCGCCGCCCGGGGAGTGGACCACGCCGGCCGAGCAGTGGTGGTCGGGGTCGCCGTCGTTGCCGGGGGAGAAGAGCGCGCCGATCGCGGGCTCGGCGGGGGCCGGGCGGGCCTCCAGGGGGTCGGAGGGCTGCCAGCCGGCGGACCGCCAGTCCACCGGGGCGCCGTCGCCGAAGGCCCTGCCGTCGGTGGGCGGGTCCGGCTCCTCGCGGACGATCCCGTCGAGCACGGCGGACGCCGTCCGGTCGGCGCGCTCCGGATCCTGCCGGTAGCTGCCCTGCGCGGGATCCCCGTCCGCGAGATGCGCGACGATGCCGCGCCACTGCCAGGCAGCGGCGCCCGCGAGGAGCAGCGCGCACAGGACGCCCACGAGCACGCAGACCCGTACGGCCCGTCCCTTAACCCTGCTGACCATGTGACACTCCCGCCCCGGCGATTCGTCCGGTGCGGCGTCCGCTGCCGCCTCCGACGCTTCGTTCGATGGGCATGAAGCGGAGAGGGGTTCCGGACTCGGGACGTGTCCGTGATCACACACCTCCGCGCGTCACCCTCCGTCCTTCCGCATGTCACCCAACTCCCTTACGCTCCACGCGCATTGACCGTGTACATGTCGGACCGATGGATGGACGGACGGGAGCCCGGGCATGAGATCGCTCAACCGGATGGCGGGGTCGGTGGCCGCGGGCCTGGCGGCCGTGGCCCTCGCGCTGAGTACGGCACCGGCCGGCGCCGCCGCGCCCGCCGCGGACGGTCTCCCGTACGCGGGATCGACCGGCGTCGGCGTGCACAACGCCTACGAGAAGTCCAAATACCCCTACTTCGCGGACGCGCTGGACTCCGGCGCCGCCATGCTCGAACTCGACGTGTGGACCAACTTCTTCGGCAGCTCGTGGCGGGTCTCCCACGACAACCCCTTCGGCAACGACAACAACTGCGAGAACGCCACCAGCCCCGCCCAGTTGCGCACCAAGTCCCGCAACCAGAACCTCGCGGGCTGCCTCTCCGACATCCGCAGCTGGCACGACGCCCACCCCGGCCACCGGCCGGTCATCCTGAAGGTCGAGCTCAAAGACGGCTTCGCCGCCAATCTGGGGCGCGGGCCGGCCGACCTCGACGCGCTGCTGACGGGAAAGCTCGGGGACGCCGTCTACCGTCCCGGTCAGCTGGCCGCAGGCCACCCCGACCTCGACACGGCCGCCCGGGCCGGGGCCTGGCCCAGCCGGGCGGACCTGGCCGGGAAGTTCATCGTGGAGCTGATCCCCGGCACCGTGGAGGAAGGCAACGGCTCGGACACCCTGTGGACCGACCGGGAGTACGCCACCCACCTGCGCTCCCTCGCCGCGGCGGGCCGGCTCGGCCAGGCCGCTGCCTTCCCGGCCGTGCACCGGGCCGAGGCCGGTGACCCGCGCGGGCGCTACGCCGACGCCTCGATCCGCCCCTGGTTCGTGATCTTCGACGGGGATGCGAGCGCGTACGCGAGCGGCTCCATCGACGCCGCCTGGTACGACCGCAACCACTACCTGCTGATCGCCACCGACGCCCACGGCGTCGCCCCCGCCATCGACTCCACCCGGCCGACCGAGGCCCAGGCCCGCGAACGCCTCGCGCTGCTCGCCGGACGCCACGCCTCCGTCGTGTCGGCCGACTGGTATCCGCTGCCGCAGGTCCTGGGCACCGTGGTGCCCCGCGGCTAGGAACCTCCCGCCGGTCCGGACCGGACCGGCGGTCCCACGTCACCTCCGACCTCCACACCCCGCGCGTCGAGCGGTACCCGACGACACGGCGACCGCCGGACCCGGCCCGCCCGAGCGGGCCGGAACCCGCCGTTTCCACCCGGTGGCGACGTCGTTGATCAACCGGGTGATCCCGGGGCGGCGGACAGGCTCTCTCCTCCCGGGCTTCGGACCCCACGCCTCGGCAACCGGACCACAGGGATATGAGCGATGCTCCTCGACTCCACCCCGCCCACCCGCGATCCCCGTCGCGCTGTGGTGACGCCCCGCGGCACGACGGCCCGCACACCGGCCGAGGCGTCGCCGCTGATCCTTCCCATGCCCGGCGGGGAACTGGCCCCCTGCCACCACGACCGCTGCGCGGACCGCCTGGACGGTGAGCTGTCCGCCCTGCGCACGAGCCTCACCGAGGGTCCGCCCGCCGCGTACCTGCCACCGTCCGACGAGACCGGCCTGGTCCGCCACCGCTGGCGCACCGGCCACCACGCGGCGCTCGTCGTACGCCAGTTGCAGGCGCGGGCGCTGAACGCGCTGGCCGCCACACCCGAAGCGGAGGCCAGGCGTCTGATCGTCTGGACGGTGGCGCTGTACGACGTCCACTCGGTGCTCTTCCTGTACTCCGGCAGCTGCTCGCCCGAGCAGTACGCGGCCGTCCTGCGCCCGGGGATGATGACCGCGCACCCCGCCTTCAGCGCCGAGTGGGCCCGCGACCACGCTCCTGTGCCCATCGCCCTGCGCGCGGCCCAGGACCGTCACCGGGCCTGCGCACTCGACCCGCTGACCCGCGCGGTCACGCACAATCAGCGGGTGCACACGGCCGTGGGCAGAAGGCTCGTCGCCGATGGCGCGGCTCCGCTCCAGTGGGCCGGCCGCCGCTCCGGCGACGGGCCCACCGAGGCCGAACACGCCCTGGCCGACGCGCACTTCGGCGTGGCGAGGCGCCCCGTGTGCGCTTCGGTCCACCGGGCGCAGCTGGTCCGGCTGCTCACCCTGTGCCTGGCGGACATCGGTGCCCACGGCCTCGGCCCGCTCCCTGACGGCTGCCCCGGACGGTTCGGGCGCGAAGCCGTCTCCCGCCTGGTGGCGGTGGCGGTGGCCGAGGAGCCGCCCGCATGCGCCGCGCCGCTCCCGCAGGCCCCGGCGCTCCCCGCTCTCCCCCCGCTCCCGCAGCCGCACCCCACGAAGCCGCAGCCCACGAAGGGACGTACGACATGAGAAGGCCCGAGGACGACGTGTCGCCGACCGGTCGGCCTGCGGATCACCCCGGCCCCGGTGACCCCTCGCCCCCGAAACGCGCCGTCCTTCCGGTTTAGCGGGGTGCCCGGGGTCGGGTCACCCCGTGGGGTGGCGGGGGGTGCGTCGGATGGCCGCGGTGCCCGCCCGGGGCAGAGCCTTGGCGTATGACACGACACCGGTCGGCACTCTTGCTCGTACTGCTGCTCTGCGTGGGCGCTCTCCTCACCGCCGCGCTGCCCCCACCCGAGCAGCGGGCCCTGTCCGCCATGGAACGCGCCGCCCACCCGCTGGAGAGCACCGGGCCCGACGGGGACCTGAGCGACCTGCGGCCCTTCGGGCGGATGGTCGGCGACGCCCGGGTCGTCGGGCTGGGCGAGGCGACGCACAGCTCGCACGAGTTCTTCACGCTGAAGCACCGCGTCATGCGCTACCTGGTCGAGGAGAAGGGCTTTCGGACCTTCGCGCTGGAGGCGAGCTGGAGCAGCGGCCTGCGGCTCGACGCGTACCTGCTGACGGGCAGGAGCGATCCGCGGCAGATCATGCGAGAGGAGTTCCAGGACACCTACGCCTGGTGGAACACCGAGGAGTACCTGGCGCTCATCGAATGGATGCGCGCCTACAACAACGCCCACCCGCAGGATCCGTTGCGTTTCATGGGCGACGACTTCGCCTACGCCGGGCCGGAGCTCTACGACAAGGTGCTCGACTACGTGGCCCGGGAACACCCGGCGCTGCTGCCCCGATTCAACGAGCTGTACGGGGGCCTGCGTCCCACCACCGCGGCCGGCCCGTACATGAAGGGGTACCTCGACCGCCCCCTGGCCGAACGACGGGACATGGCCGCCAGGAGCGAACAAGCCCTGGCCCTGCTCACCGAACAGCCGGTGCGCCCGGGAGCGCCGGCGCGGGAGGCGTACGCCTGGGCCGAGCAGCATGCGACCGCCATCGCCCAGACCGCCCGCGGCTACGCCTTCGACTTCGAGGACCCGGAACAGCTCAAGGCGTCCATGCGCTTCCGGGACCGGCTCATGGCCGACAACGTCGCCTGGTGGCACGCGCACACCGGGCAGAAGATCCTGCTGTCCGCCCATGACGCCCACGTCTCCTACCGGACCTCCGACCCGCGCTACCCCACCATGCAAGGCGCCTTCCTGCGCGACCGGTTCGGCGCGGACTACGTGAGTGTCGGCGCGACCTTCGGCCGGGGCTCGTTCAACGCGACCGGCCCCGACGGCGCCACCGGCGTCCACACGCTGGGGCCCGCCGCCCGGGGGAGCAACGAGCACCTCCTCGACCGTGTGAGCCGCCGCGACTACGTCGCCGACCTGCGCACGGCTCCCCGGGCGGCGCGCACCTGGCTGGCCACCGCCCGTCCCACCCGGAGCATCGGCACCGCCTATCCCGAGCCCGAACACCGCATCGCACCGGTGCGGTCGCACGACATCCTCATCCACCTGCACCGGATCCGGGCCGCCCGGCTGCTGGCCGTTCCGTGACCCGCGCACGGGAGGTAGGGGAAACCCGACCACCAGGTCTCGACCTGGCCGTCATGACGGGGCCGAACGACCCGGCTGCAATGGACGGGTGCTTACTCATCAGGTTCATCAGCCTTGGAACGGCAGGGCCTTGTGGTGCGGGGGATGGCTCCTCGCCGCTGTATGGGCCGCCGGATTCCCCCTGATCTCCACGCTGGAGACCCACCGCGTCTGGGGCGTCAGTGCCGCTGTCGGCTATCTGTGCGCGGCCGCCGCCGCGCTGTGGATGCCGCGGGCGGGCGCCCGGACCGTCTCGGTCGCGCTCGCCCTCGCCGGGGCGGTCGCCCTGCCGTTCCTTTACCTCCTGCTGACCGGCAGCGCGCAGAGCGAGGTCGCGGTGATCGAGCGCTCCGGACAGCTGCTGATCCAGCAGGCCACTCCGTATCTGGCCGACCCCCGCACCGTCACGGACGTCACCCCGTACCTGCCCGGGATGGCACTTCTCGGCCTCCCCCGGGCGGTGTTCGCAGCGGACGGCCGACTGCCCCAGCTGCTCGGTGACGCCCGGCTGTGGTGTGCGGCCGCGTTCTTCGCCTGCCTGTGGAGCGGTCGCCGGGTGCTGCGGCTGCCCGCCGACCGCGAGAGCGGCCGCACCGGACGGGCCTTTCCGTACGGGACTGCGCTGGGCGTGCTGACCGCCTCGCCGATCCTGGCGCTGCCCCTGTGCGTGAGCGGAGTCGACCTGCCGCTGGCGGGTCTGCTCTGCCTCGCCCTCGCGCTCGCGGCGCGTCGGCGCCCGGCGGCCGCGGGCCTCGCCCTCGCCGCCGCCTGTTCCCTGAAGTGGACGGCGTGGCCGGCCGTCGCGGTCGCCGTGTCGCTGCTCGCGTACGGTGCGGGGCGGCGGGCCGCGCTGCGCTGCGCCGGCGTGTCAGTGGCGGGCACGGCCCTGGCCCTGCTGCCGAGCGCGCTGCTCTCGCCCGGCCCCATGGTCGAGCAGGTCCTGGCCTTCCCCACCGGCCGCGGGGAGCTGCGGACCCCGGCGAGCAGTCCGCTGCCGGGCAGGCTGCTCGCCGACCTGGGCCCCTACGGCTGGTACGCGGCGGTCGGGCTGCTGCTGGCGGGCGGGCTGGTGGTGGGGGTGTCCCTCGTGCTGCGGCCCCCCTGCGACCTGGTGTCGGCCGCCGACCGCCTGGCCGCCGGCCTCTGCCTGGCCTTCCTGCTGGCCCCCGCCGGGCGGTTCGGGTATCTCGCGCTGCCGGTCGTACTGGTGGTGTGGGCCCGGCTGGTCCGCGCCGGGCAGCGGCCGGCTCCGGTGGCGAGCCGCCTCGTACGGGCCGCCGTACCGGGCCGTCGCCAGCTGTCGGCGGGAGGCGCGCGGTGAACGGCGCCGTCCCTTCCCGGCGCACGGCCGCGGTCGCCGCGGCGCTGCGCTGGAGTGCGCCCCGGCTGATGTGCGTGGAGGACGAGGTGGCCGGGCTGGGCGAGCTGGTGCGGCCCGGCGAGGTCTGCGTGGACGTCGGCGCCGAGTACGGGCTGTACACGTGGGTGCTGTCCGCGCTGGCCGGCCCGACCGGCCAGGTGCACAGCGTGGAGCCGCTGCCCGGCCCGGCCCGCTGGCTGCGCACGGCCTCCCGGCTGCTCGGATCAGGCAATGTGACCGTGCACCGCACCGCCCTGGGGGCGAGGACCGGGCACGGGACGCTGAGTCTCCCGCGACGGCGCGGGCTTCCGGTCCACGGGCGCGCGTACCTCACCGAGGACGCCCGCGGGCCGGGGCCGAACGCGGAGTTCCGCACCTCCCGCCCGGTGGCGACACCGGTCCGCACCCTGGACCAACTGGCGCGTGAGGAACGCCTGGAGCGGATCGGCTTCGTCAAGGCCGATGTCGAGGGCGCCGAACTCGCCGTGCTCCACGGCGGAGCGCGGACCCTGCGCCACCACCGGCCCACGCTCCTGCTGGAGATCGAGAGCCGGCACCTGGAGAAGTACGGATCGCGGCCCGCCGACCTGCTGCGGCATCTGCGCGACTACGGCTACGCGGCCCACCGCTGGCAGCACGGCCGCTGGGCCGCCGTCCCGCGGATCACGGACGACTGCCGCAACTACCTCTTCACCGCCTGAGCTTCCCCCTTCCCCTCCCCTCCCCCTGTCCCTCTTTCCCTCACGTGAGGCTGCGACGACCCCCATGGGCACCACTCTGATCGTCACCAACGACTTCCCGCCCCGGCAGGGCGGCATCGAGACCTTCGTCCACGCGATGGCCACCCGCGTCCCGGGCAACGATGTCGTCGTCCACACGTCGAGCGAACCGGGCGCGGCCGCCTACGACGCCACCTTGCCCTTCCCGGTGATACGGGACCACACCCGCATGCTGCTGCCGACCTCCCGCGTCACCCGCCGCACCCTGGAGATCGCCCGCGCGCACGGCTGTGACCGGGTCTGGTTCGGGGCGGCCGCGCCGCTGGCCGCGATGGCGCCCGCGCTGCGCAAGGGCGGTATCCGGCGGATGGTCGCGACCACGCACGGGCACGAGATCTGGTGGGCCCGTACGCCCGCGGCCCGGCAGCTGATGCGGCGTATCGGCGACCACGTCGACGTCGTGACCTACCTGGGCGAGTACACGCGGCGCCGCATCGCACCGGCGCTCGGGCCCCGGGCACGCCTGGAGCGGCTGGTACCGGGCGTGGACGCGGCGGAGTTCCGGCCGCAGGAGGGCTCCGCGCGCGCGGTGCGCGAGCGGCACGGTCTCGGGGCGCGGCCGGTCGTCCTGTGCGTCTCGCGGCTGGTCGCCCGCAAGGGGCAGGACATGCTGATCCGGGCACTGCCGCTGATCCGGCGGGCCGTGCCGGACGCCGTTCTGGTGATAGTCGGGCAGGGCCCGCACGAGGCACGGCTGCGCGACCTCGCCCGCCGGCACGCCGACGGCCACGTGGTGTTCGCCGGGGGACAGGACCACGCGTCGACCGCCGGGTACTACGCGGCCGCCGATGTGTTCGCGATGCCGTGCCGGACCCGGAAGGCGGGCCTGGAGGCCGAGGGGCTCGGCATCGTGTTCCTGGAGGCCGCCGCCAGCGGGCTGCCGGTCGTCGTGGGCGACTCGGGCGGCGCACCGGACACCGTGCTCGCCGGTGTGACGGGCACGGTCGTCGACGGCAGGGACGTACGGGCCGTCGCCGACGCCGTGGCGCGGACGCTGCTCTCCCCCGAGCGGGCCGAGATGGGCGAGGCGGGCCGGCGCTGGGTGGAGAAGCAGTGGTCGTGGGACGTGTCGGCGGAGCGGCTGACCCGGCTGCTCACCCCGGACACGGACCGGGTGAGCGCGCCGGGCCGGTCCGACTGACGGACGGTCCGACTGACCTGTCAGGGGCTCGGGTTCTCGCCCCGCAGGTGGGCGAGGACCGCCAGCACGCGGCGGTTGCCCTCGGTCGGGTCGAGGTCCAGCTTCATGAAGATGTTGCTGGAGTGCTTGACCACCGAGGCCTCGGTGATGGTGAGCCGCTGCGCGATGGACTGGTTGTTCAGGCCCTCCGCCATGCGGGCGAGCACCTCCCGCTCCCGGGGGGTGAGCCGCTGGAGCGGCTTGTCGGCCGTCTGCTGGAGGAGCAGGACGCGTACCACCTCGGGGTCGATGACGGTCTGTCCGTCCGCCACCCGGTCCAGCGCGTCGAGGAACTCCGAGACCTCGCCGACCCGGTCCTTGAGCAGGTAGCCCAGACCCCCTTCGGCCGAGGAGCCGCCGCTGAACAGCTGGGTGGCGTACGCGGTGGCGACGTACTGGGAGAGCACCAGCACCGGCAGGCCCTCGTGCCGGGCCCGCAGTGCGAGCGCGGCCCGCAGCCCCTCGTCGTGGAAGTCCGGCGGCATCCGCACGTCGGTGATGACCACGTCGGGGCGGTGTTCGTCCACGGCGCGGGCCAGCTCCTCGGCGTCGCCGACGGCGGCGACCACCTCGTGGCCGACCCGGGACAGCAACTCGACCAGCCCGGCCCGCAGCAGTACGGAGTCCTCGGCGAGCACTAGGCGGAGCACGGGACCTCCACGCGCAACTGGGTGGGTCCGCCGACGGGACTGGTCACGATGAGCCTGCCTTTCAGAATGGCCACGCGGTCGGCCAGCCCTTGCAGGCCGGCTCCGGCGGTGGGATCGGCGCCGCCGTGCCCGTCGTCGGTGATCAGCAGGACGAGCTTGTCGTTCTTGAGCCGGCCGACGACGGCGACGTGATCGGCGCCGCTGTGCTTCGAAGCGTTGGTCAGCGCCTCGGTGATGGTGAAGTACGCCATGGTCTCGACGGACGTAGGGATCCGGTGCGGCAGTTCGATGTCGACGGTCACCGGGATGGGGTTGCGGAGCGCGAGCTCGGCGACGGCCGCAGGCAGGCCGTGGTCCGTGAGGACCTGGGGGTGGATGCCGCGTACGAGTCCGCGCAGCTCGGCCAGGGCCTGGCGGGCTTCACCGCGCGCCCGGGCGATGAGCGCGGAGGCGGGCGAGTCCTGGCCGCGCAGCTCCAGTTCGGCCAGGCCGAGGGTCATGCTGAGGGCGACGAGCTGCTGTTGGGCGCCGTCGTGCAGATCCCGCTCGATGCGGCGGCGCTCGGCCTCGAAGGCGTCGATCAACCGGGCCCGGGAGCGGGTGAGTTCGATGACGCGGCTGCTGAGGTCCTCTTCACGGGCCGAGAGCAGGAACTGGGCGATGCGTACCTGCGCGCCGGCCAGCAGCCCGCCCGCGTACGCGCAGACGAGCAGCCCGAACAGCCCGGCGGCGGTTCCCGGCAGGGCGCCGGCGGGGTGCGAGATGGCCTGGCCCGGGATCAGCATCACCGTGTCGGGGGAGATGGCCCAGACGATGACGGGAGCGACCGTCAGCATCAGGGAGAGCCCGAGGAGAGCGGTGAAACCGACCCCGGTGGCGGTGAACACCACGCCGAAGACCAGGGCGTAGGCGAGCTCCCGCCACGTCGCGCGCTCCCGCAGCCGGGTCCGCAGCCACGGCAGCGCGCCGGTCCCGGGAAGCGAGCCGTGCGGGTCGAGCAGCGGGTCCGGTTCGACGATGCGCATGCGGCGCCGCTCCAGGGCGGCGACCGGGATCCCGGAAACCGCGGCGGCCATCAGCACCACGAGGCCGATGCCCACCACCGACAGGCCGACGCCGACGAAGAGCAGGGCGGCGAGGCCGAGCAGGACCAGGAATCCCAGGACGGTCCCGCTGAGGAGGAAGGCCCAGGCGCGCAGCGGCCAGACCGTGAGGGGGAAGCGCAGGGGCCGCCGTCGCAGGGCTTCCCAGACGGCGACGGTCATGGTGCGGATCTCCCCGGTGGTTCGCGTCGGATCCTGCTCTTCGGTCGCGTCGGATCCTGGTCCTGGGACCCGACTCTACCGTCCGGCGCGCGCGGCCCATGGTAGGGAAAACCCTCCCCCCATGACTCCGTGCAGGGCCACTGCGCCCGCCGGGCTCCCTCTGCTGAACTGGGGTTATGTCACTGCTCACCGACATCCAGCTGCCCGCCGTCCACCTCGCTTCCGTCTCCAAGAGCTACCCGAGTGCCGCAGGCCCCGTCCCCGTGCTCCACGCGGTCAGCGTGGGATTCCCGACGCGCGCCCTCACCGCGGTGATGGGCCCGTCCGGCTCCGGCAAGACCACCCTGCTGCACTGCGCGGCGGGCCTGGACCGGCCTGACAGCGGGAAGGTCCTCCTCGGCGACACGGACCTCGCGGCATGCAGCGAACGGCAGTTGACGGAGATCCGGCGCAGCCGCATCGGCTTCGTCTTCCAGCAGTTCAACCTGCTGCCGATGCTCACGGCGTACGAGAACGTGGCGCTGCCGCTGCGGCTCCAGGGCGGCCGCGTCAAGCGGGCGCAGGTCATGGAAGCGCTGCGCCAGGTGGGCCTGGACGACAAGGCGGGCCGGCGGCCGGCGCAGCTGTCCGGCGGGCAGCAGCAGCGGGTGGCGATCGCGCGGACCCTGGTGGCCGAGCCGGAGATCGTCTTCGCCGACGAGCCCACCGGCTCCCTGGACCGCCAGAGCGGCCGGCAGATCATGGCCTTGCTGCGGGACACCGTGGACCGGGCGGGCCGTACGGTCGCCATGGTCACGCACGATCCGGCGGCCGCCGCCTGCGCTGACCGGGTGATCTTCCTCTCGGACGGCAAGGTCGTGGGGCGGCTCGACCACCCCACCGCCGACGCGGTCGCCCACCAGCTGAGCCTGTGGGAGCGCTGATGTGGCGCATCTCGGTCCAGTCGGTGCGCCACTACTGGGCGCTCTTCGTCGGTACGTTCGTGGCGCTCGCCCTCGGTGTGGCGCTGATCGGTGTCTCGGCCTCCGCGCTGGCCGCGACCTGGGCGGTGGAGCAGCCCTCGGGCGCCGCCGCCGCGTCGGTGACCCTCACGGACGGTACGGGCGCGGCCCGCACGCTCTCCAGCGGCGCGCTGGACATGGGCGGGGTACAGAGCGTGCTGGCGATCGCCGGCGTGGTCTCGGCATTCGTGACGGTCTTCGTCATCGCGGGCACCTGCGCCTTCAGCATCGCCCTGCGGCGCCGGGACATGGGGCTGCTGCGGCTCGTCGGCGCGGGCGGTCCGCAGGTGCGCCGCATGGTGATGGGCGAGTCCCTCGCGGTGGCCGTGCCCGCCGCTCTGGTGGGCTGCGCCGTCGCGGCCGTGGCCGCGCCCCACGCGGTGGACGCCCTGAACGGCACCGGTCTGTCGCCGGTCGATTTGCGACCGGGACCGCTGTTCTGGCCCCTGGTGTTCGCGGCGGGCAGCGGCCTGGTCATCGCGGTGGCGGGGGTGCTCACCGCCTCGAAGCGTGCGGCCCGGGTACGGCCCACGGAGGCGCTGCGCGAGGCCGACCTGGACTCGCACACCATGACCGCCGGACGCGCGGTGATGGGCGCGCTGACGCTCGTCACCGGCGCGGTGATGGTGGCGCTGGCTCCGAACGCGGGTGTGGAGGCGGCCACTCCGCTGGCGCTCTTCGGCACGATGGCGCTGGCCGTCGCGGCGACCCTGCTGGGTCCCCTCTACCTCCCGCCGCTGCTGCGGCTGGTGTCGCTGCCGCTGCGCTGGGCCGACCCGGTCGCCGGGCGGCTGGCGGTGGAGGCGACCGGCACCTCCCGACGCCGGACGGCCTCACTGGTGGGGCCGGTCCTGGCGATCGTGGCGATCGTCGGGGTGTTCACGACGGTGATGTCCACCACGGGCGCGGCCACCGAAGCCGACGACCGCGCCCGCACCGCCGCCCAGCTCGTCGTCGAGCCCGCCGGGGGCGACGGCCTGACCGACGGTGAACTGGCCGTGCTGCGCGCGGACAAGCGGGTGGCGGCGGTCTCGGCGCCCGCTCCGGTGGACGTCGCGGTGGCCGGACCGCACTCGGTGTGGAAGGACCAGGCCCCGGTCGCCGACCCGGTCGCGCTCGCACGCGCCCATCGGATCACCGTGAACGAAGGGGCTGTCGGGCCGCTCCAGGCCGGTCAGGTCGCGATCTCGAAGGAGTTCGCCGACTGGTACGGGCACCACGCGGGCAGCGAGATCACCTACGGGCTGTTCGGCGGCGAGCCGGTCACGGCGCGGGTGACGGCGGTGCTGGACGGCGGGTCCGCCGTACCGCATCTGCTGCTGCCCGCCGACGTCCGGGACGCGGCGGCGCGGCCGGAACGCGCGCACGTGGTGCTGGACGCGGCGTCGGCGGACTCCGCCGGGAAGGCCGCCGCGGAACTGGCCGAACGACTGGGCGGGGACCGGGTGAAGGTCACACCGACGGACCTCTGGTTCGAGCACGCCGCCACCGACCAGGACCGCCTCAATCAGCTCGTGCTGCTGGTCCTGACCGGCCCGGCGTCCCTGTACGCGCTGATCGCCGTGGCGAGCACGCTCGTGATGTCGTACAGCCGGCGCGGCCGTGAGATCGCCGGCATGCGCATGGTCGGCGTGAGTACGGGACAACTGCGCCGGATGGCATTGTGGGAAACCCTCGGCACCACCCTGGCCGGGGTCGCGATCGCGGCGGCGGTGGTCGCTCTCGGCGCCCGGGCGTACCGGGGGGCGCTCACGGTGTTCGGAGGCGAGGCGCCACTGAGCGTGCCGTGGGGTCTGCTGGGATCGCTGGCCGGAGCCTGCCTCCTCGTGGGCGTGGTGGTGAGCCTGTCGGCCGTCGGACGACTGGTGCGGCGGGGCGGCGTGGCTGCTATCACTTCGCGCCAGTGAACTGGGGCATAGGGTGTGGTACGGCGGCTGGCGTAGCGTTTCCCGCCCGGCCGCCCCTATGCTGAGCGCCCTCAGACACACGGATCTACTTCAAGGGCACCGTTCGACGGCCGAGTCCGGCGAATGGCACGATCCTCACGAGCAGGAGTCTTCATGCGCGTCGCGATCGCCGAGGATTCCGCGCTCTTGCGAGCAGGAATAGCGCGGCTGCTGGCGGACGAGGGAATAGAAGTCGTCGCTTCCATGGGTGACACCACGAATGTGCTCGACGTGGTCGAGAGCACTCGGCCCCATGTGGTGATTCTCGATGTGCGCATGCCGCCCACCTTCACCGACGAGGGCATCCGCGCGGCCATCGAGATCCAGCGGCGCTGCGCGGACACCGCGGTCCTGTTGCTGTCCCAGTACGTGGAGCCCACGTACGCGGAGGAACTGGTCCGTAACGCCCACGGCGGTACGGGATATCTGCTCAAGCAGCGGGTCGGGGACTTCGAGGAGTTCCTTTCGGCACTGCGGCGGGTCCGGCGAGGCGAAACCGTCCTGGACTCCGACATCTTCAAGCAGTTCATCGGCAGTCCGCGGGAAAAGCGAGCGACGGGCCTGCTGACGCCACGGGAACGCCAAGTACTGGAACTCATGGCAACAGGTCTGACGAACAGCGGCATCGTCAACCGGCTCGGCATCTCCGAACGCGCCGTCGAAAAACATGTCACCTCCATCCTGGGCAAGCTGAAAATCCCCAACTCGGGGGAGAATCACCGGCGCGTGCTGGCGGTACTCGACTATCTGCGCGGCATAGAACGGCTGCACGACAGCACTGAGTGAAATGTAGTGGTTCGTAGTTCCGTGAAATTGCCGAATCCTTACCGCGTCGCGGCCGGGCTCATCTACCTCTCGGTCGGCAGCCTCGTCGGTCTGCTGGTCGCCCCGCTCGTCGTCATCTCCCTGGCGCTGCGCGCCGTCTCCTGGCTGCTGCTCGTCGGACTGCCGGCGTCGGTGGCCCTGTGCGTGCGCGGCGGGGCGCGCCTGGCCCGGCTGGCCGGGATCGCCGCGAGGACGAGCCGGCCGCCCGGGCAGGGCCAGGCGCTGCGCGACGCCCTGCGGGAAGTCCCGGCACGGATGGCCGCCCTGCGCGACGGCCTCTCCTTCAGCCTGCCGCTGCTGCGGGCGGTCGCCGACCTGGAACGGCTTTTGGCCCACTCCGTCGCCGGGGACTCCGTGCCGGGGGAGGCGCCGCACCGGGCGGCGCTGCGTGAGGAGCGGGGTCGTCCCTCGGAGGCGAGCTGGGACGACATCGGATACCTGGGCCTGCTGCTGCTCGGCACGGTCTGGCTGGTGCCGCTCGCCGCCCTGGTGATTCCCCTCGTCGCCTTCATCGTGGCCCTGCCGGTGGGGGCGCCCGAACAGCTGGCCTTCGGGCCAGGCAACACGATCCTGGTGGCCGAGCCGGGCACGCGCGTGCTCGTCGCGCTCGCGGCCGCGCTCGCCTTCGCCGTGCTGGTCTGCCTGTTGTTCTGGATGGGCAAGCTGCGTGCCCGCATGGTGCGCGGCATCCTCAGCCGTATCGACGAGGCGGAGGCGCAGCGCCGGGAAGAGGCGGCCGAACGGCAGCGCATAGCGGCCCTGCGCGTCAACGACGCCGACTACCGCCGGCTGGAGCGGGACCTGCACGACGGCGCGCAGGCCCGACTGGCCGTTCTCCTGATGAACCTTTCGCACGCGAAACGCCGCAAGAGCGATGACGCGGCATATCTTTCCCGCCTGGTGGACGAAACGCACCAGGAGATCCGAAAGGCGCTCGACGAGATACGGGACCTGGTCCGGGGAATTCAGCCCCCCATTCTCAGCGACCGCGGACTCGACGCGGCGGTCACGGCATTGACCGAGAGATTCCACGTGCCCGTCACCGTGTCCAGCGGTCTCGACCGGCGACCCGACGTCGATGTCGAATCGACGGCTTATTACATCATCGCCGAATGTCTGGCCAATACGGTCAAGCACGCGTCGGCCACGTGCATCCACGTGAGTCTGGAGCAGGACGACAGTCACCTCGTCGTCTCCGTCACCGACGACGGCGCCGGAGGGGCCTCCCCGCAGTCCGGGACGGGCCTGCGCGGTCTGGAGGACCGGGCCGCCGCTCTCAGCGGGCGGCTGGAAGTCACCAGTCCACCCGGTGGCCCCACCACGGTCCAGGCCACTCTGCCGTGGTCGAAAAACAGCCTCTGACCTGCATCTTTGCCTCATATCGAAAGCCCTTGCCCTTCCTCGATCAAGTGACCGAGGATGAGGGGGTACGGGTAGCCGCACCCTGTGGGGTGCGGCTACCCGTACCGAAGGCGCTCGACGAGGGGGAGACATGGAAGGGCATTTCCCGGCCGCCCGATTGCGTGAACTCGCGCACGGCCATTCGGTTCCCGGTGCGCAGCTGACCGTCCACCAGGCGGGCCGGAGCCGGTCCGAGGCCGTCGGGGTGGCAGATTCCAGGATCGCCGGGCCGCTGACCACGGATACGGCGTTCGCTTTCGGCTCCGTGACCAAGGCTTTCACCGCGACGGTGGTGGCCCAGCTCGTATCCGACGACGAACTCGACCTGGACGACCCGGTGGGCGAGTACCTTGCGGAGTTCGACGGAGCGGCGGACGAATCGATGTCCTCCATCACCCTGCGGCATCTGCTCAGCCACACCGCCGGGCTGGTGGCCGACCACGAGCTCGACAATTCCGACGAGTCCTCGCTGGCCCGCTATTCGGCGAGCGTCGCGACCACGGCCCCGCTGCACGATCCGGGCACCTGCTTCTCGTACTCGAATTCCGGTTACAACATTCTGGGCCGGATCATCGAGTCCGTCACCGACATGAAGTGGCAGGCGGCGATGGATAATCTCCTCCTCCGCCCGCTCGGCATCGAGCCGCTGTTCCTGGGCGCCGGAGATTCCGTCCTGCGGGAGTCGGCCACCTGTCACGTCGTCCGGCCCGGACAGGGCGGGGCGCAGCCGGTGGGCCTGTTCCTCCCGCGCAGCTGGGCGCCGGCCGGCGGACTCGCGGGCAGCGCCGATGATCTGATCGCCTTTGCCCGACTGCACTTGGGAACCCACCCCGCCTCCGGGACCCTGCTGGAGGCGGAGCCGCGCGCCGCGATGCACAGGCGGGAACCCGCCGCCGAAGCCTTCGGCATGGCCGACGGCTGGGGGCTGGGCTTGGCCCACTACGCCTCCCCGGAGGGTGACTGGCTGGGCCACGACGGCACCGTCGACGGCGGAACGGCCCACCTGCGCTTCCATCCGCGGACCGGCACCGCCGTCGCCCTGACCACCAACTCCACCACGGGCACCCTGATGTGGTCCGATGTCGTGGACGAGCTGCGCGCGCTGGGCGTGCCGGTCGGCGACTACCGGCCGCACGTCCCCACCGCCACCGCGACCGCGCCGGCGACCGTGGCCGCGACCGCTCACGGCGGCCTGCTGGGGGAGTACCGCAACGGCGACACGTACTTCTCCGTCCGCAGGGCCGACGGCGAGGGAGGCACCGGCCTGCGCCTGTCCGACGGCACCGGCCTCGTCGCCGACATGACCCTGCACGACCAGCTGGTCTTCACCGCCCGGCGCCTGGACGCCGACGAGGCCCCGTACACGGGCCGGTTCGTCACCGACCCCGCCACCGGCGAGGCCGCCCTCATGCAGCTCGGCGGCCGCTCCGCCCGGCGCGCGGCGGCTGCCTGACCCGCGCCACCCGCGCCACCCGCGTCACCGGCGCGACCTGCGTCACCGCAAGCCGCCGCCCCACCCCGGCCGGCGCGTGCTCCGGTCGGCCCCTGACCGCGGCCCGGCCCCCGCCCCTCTTTCCCGCTCCACCGCTCCGCATCCCCTTTGCCGGCTTCCGGGCTGCCACGCCCCTGGCATCCCCATGCCCCACGCCCGGAAGCCGCCCTTTCTGGAGGTACAACGTGGCTCGCGCCGACGCGTCGGTAAACCAGGGTCTCCCCGCTCAGGTGGAGCGCTGGCGAGACCGGCTGGAGGGCGTCGCCCCCCTCGATCTGCCGGCCGACCGACCGCGCCCGGTCATCCGCTCGACCAGCACCGCGGCCTACGAGTGCGAGCTCCCCGGCTCCGCCGCGGCCGCCCTGGCCGGGCTTGCCGCCGGCGCCGCGGCCACGCCGTCGGCGGTGCTGGCGGCCGCCTTCGCCGCGGTGCTCACCCGATACTCCGGGCAGGAGGACATCGCCCTCGGCACCGTCTCCCCGCGCACCGGGCACACCGTGGTCCTGCGCACCGGGGTCGACGCGGCCGCCCCCTTCGAGGCGCTGCTGCGGGACACCGTCCGCAGCGAGCGCGAGGCCCTCGCCGACGACGGCCTGCCGTTCGCGGACCTCGTCGAGGCGCTCGCCCCGCAGCCGGACACCAGCACCACCCCCTTCACCCGGGCCATGGTCACGCTCTGCGACGAACTCACGCCCGAGCAGCGGGAGTTCGACCCCCTCGACCTGTCCGTCGAGGTGTCCGCAGCCGAGCTGCGCGTCCGCGTCCGTTACAGCACCGCGCTCTTCGACGAGGCCACGGCCGCCCGCCTGGCCGGCCACCTCACCGTCCTGCTCACCGGCGCCGGCGCCGACCCGTCCCGACCGCTGTCCGCGCTGGCGATGCTCACCGACGCCGAGTTCGAGCAGGTCGTGCGGGAGTGGAACGACACGGCGCGCGAGGTCCCCACCGCCACCTTCCCGGAGCTGTTCGCCGCCCAGGCGGCCGCCCGTCCGGACGCCACCGCCGTCATCGACGAGCAGGGTCCGGTCAGCTACCGCGAACTGGACGAACGGGCCAACCGGATCGCCCACCGCCTGCTCGAACTGGGCGCAGGACGCGACCAGTTGATCGGACTCTGCGTGGAGCGCGGCGCCGCCATGGCCGCGGGTCTGCTCGGCATCATGAAGGCGGGCGCCGCCTATCTGCCGCTCGACCCCGGCTATCCGGCCGACCGGCTCGCGTACATGCTGGAGGACTCCGGCGCCCGGATCGTCGTCACCCAGCGCGAACTGCGCGACCGGCTGCCCGCCACCGACGCCGCCCTCCTGGACCTCACCGCCGACCGGGCCGTCCTGGAGGCCCGCCCGGCCACCGCCCCGGACGTGGCCCCGGCGCCCGAAGACCTCGCCTACGCCATCTACACCTCGGGTTCCACCGGCCGCCCCAAGGGCGTGCTGGTCTCCCACACCGGTATCGGCAACCTCGCCGCCGTGCAGGCCGAGGCCTTCGACGTCACGCCCGACAGCCGCGTCCTGCAGTTCGCGTCCGCCAGCTTCGACGCGGCCTTCTGGGAGGTCTGCATGGGCCTGCTGACGGGCGCCGCCCTGGTGATGGGCTCCAAGGAGACCCTCGCACCGGGTGAACCGCTCGCCGCCTACGCGGCCGAGCACGGCGTCACCCACGCGACCTTGACCCCGGCGACCGTCGCCGTCCTGCCCGACGGCCGGGGCCTGCCCGACGGCGCCACGCTGATCGTCGCCGGCGAGGCCAGTACGGGCGACCTCGTGGCCCGCTGGTCCCGGGGCCGCCGGATGGTCAACGCGTACGGTCCGACCGAGAGCACCGTCTGCGCGACCATGAGCGCCCCCCTCAGCGGTGCGACCGTACCGCCGATCGGCACCCCCATCGCGAACTTCCGGATCTACGTCCTCGACGACGCCCTGAAGCCGGTCCCGGCGGGCGTGCGCGGTGAGCTGTACATCGCGGGCATCGGCCTGGCACGGGGCTACCACCGCCGGCCCGGTCTCACCGCCGAGCGCTTCATCGCCAACCCGTACGGGGCCCCGGGCGAGCGCATGTACCGCTCCGGCGACATCGCCCGCTGGAAGGCCGACGGCACCCTGGAATACCTGGGCCGCGCCGACGACCAGGTCAAGGTCCGCGGTTTCCGCATCGAACTGGGTGAGATCGAGAGCGCGCTCGCGCTCCACCCGGACATCGCCCAGGCCGTGGTCCTCACCCGCAACACCAACCTGCTGGCCTACGTCTCACCCGCCGCCGGACGCCGCCCGGCCCCGGGCGAGCTGCGCGCCCACCTCGCCGACACGCTGCCCGACCACATGATCCCCTCGGCCGTCGTCGTCCTCGACACCCTCCCGCTGACCCCGAACGGCAAGGTGGACCGCAAGGCCCTGCCCGAGCCCGGCACGGTCACCGATAGCGCCGCCACCGACCGCGTCCTTCCCCGCAACGCCGTCGAGGAGACCGTCGCGGGCGTCTGGTGCGAGGTCCTGGGCCTCGAACACGTCGGTGTCCACGACGACTTCTTCGCCCTGGGCGGGAACTCGATCCTCTCCGTCCGCGCCGTCTCGCGGATGCGGCAGGCCCTCGGCATCAAACTGTCCCCCCGCGTCCTGTTCGACACCCCCACCATCGCCGGACTCGCCGCCTCCGTCGCTCCCGAGGAGGCCTTCGAGGACGCGCCGATCCCCGCGGCCTCCCGTGAAGGCGTGCTGCCGATGTCCTTCGGCCAGCAACGCCTCTGGTTCCTGGAGGACTTCGACCCCGGCAGCGCCGAATACCACACCGCCGTGGGCCTGCGGCTGACCGGCGCCCTGGACACCGACGCCCTGCGCGCCGCGTCCCTCGACCTCACCGCCCGCCACGAGTCGCTGCGCACCACCTTCGGCGTCGTCGGCGGCCGCGGGGTCCAGGTCGTCCATCCCGAGCTCGCACCGCAGTGGACGGCGGCGGACCTGTCGGACACCGCCGACGAGGTGCGCGAGGAGCGGCTGCGGGATCTCGTACGCGCCGAAACCGCCCGCCCCTACGACCTCCAGGCCGGCCCCCTGGTCCGAGTACTGCTCGTACGCCTGCGCGCCGACGAGCACGTGTGCGTGCTCGGCATGCACCACATCGCCACCGACGGCTGGTCCATGGGCATCGTCACCCGCGAGCTCGGCGAGCTGTACGCGGCCCGCTCCGAGGGACGCCCGGCTGACCTGCCCGAAGTCGCCGTGCAGTACCCGGACTTCGCGGCCTGGCAGCGGGGCCGGCTGCAGGACGGCGGGCTGCTGGAGAAGCAGCTCGGCTGGTGGCGCGAGCGCCTCGACGGCGTCGCCCCGCTGGAGCTGCCCACCGACCGGCCGCGCCCGGCCGTACGCTCCTCCGCCGGAGCGGTCCACGGATTCCGGATCCCCGCCGCCACCGCCGCGGCGCTCAAGGGCCTCGCCCGGGAGCGGGGCGCGACCCTCTTCATGGCGCTGACCGCGGCCGTCAAGACGGTCTTCGCCCGTTACAGCGGCCAGCAGGACATCGCCGTCGGCACCGCCTCCTCCGGCCGCGGCCACCGCGACCTGGAGAACCTGGTCGGCTTCCTGGTCAACACGGTCGTCCTTCGCTCCCGCGTCGAACCCGAGATGTCCTTCGAACAGCTGCTGGGACAGGTCAAGGAGACCGTCCTGGACGCCTTCGCCCACGAGGACGTCCCCTTCGAGCGCCTGGCCCCGGCCGTCCAGACCCAGCGCGACACCAGCCGCACCCCGATCGTCCAGGCCATGGTCGTCCTGCAGAACGCCCCGGACGGCGAACTGAACCTGCCGGGCGTCCGCGTCGCCGACTACCCGGTGCACCGCGAGGCCGCGCCCTTCGACCTGACCGTCGAGTTCTTCGAGACCGGTGACGGGCTCACCGCCCAGGTGGGCTACAGCACCGCCCTGTTCGACGCGGCCTCCATCGCCCGCTTCGCCGGCCACCTCAACACCCTGCTG
Organism: Streptomyces sp. NPDC003038; assembly: GCF_040611115.1. Lineage (NCBI taxonomy): Bacteria > Bacillati > Actinomycetota > Actinomycetes > Kitasatosporales > Streptomycetaceae > Streptomyces > Streptomyces sp. NPDC003038. Next base: position 13,030 of record NZ_JBEXNN010000043.1, on the reverse strand, counting down.
CTCGCCGCCGTGACCACGCCCGACCGCGCCGTGTCCGCACTGCCCATGCTGACCGAGGAGGAGTTCCGCCAGGCCGCGCGGGACGGACGGGGCCCCCGTGCGGCGGCCCTGGAAGGCACCTTCCCGCAGCTCGTCGAGGCGCAGGCGCGCCGCCGCCCCGACGCGCCCGCCGTGGAGGACACGCACACCACCCTGAGCTACCGGGACCTGGACGACCGCGCCAACCGGCTCGCCCACCACCTGATCGCACACGGCGCCGGCCCGGGCCGGTTCGTCGGCCTGTGCGTCGAGCGCGGCACCGAGATGGTCGTCGGCCTGCTCGGCATCATGAAGGCGGGCGCCGCGTACCTGCCGCTGGACCCCAACTACCCGGCCGAGCGCCTGGACTTCATGCTCCGGGACTCCGGCGCCCGGATCGTCGTCACCCGGACCGAACTCCTGCCCGAGCTGCCGCGGACCGACGCCGTCCTCATCGACCTCGTACGGGACCGCGCACTGCTGGCGGCCCGGCCCGCGACCGCCCCGCAGGTGGCACTGCACCCCGCCGACCTGGCGTACGTGATCTACACCTCGGGTTCGACCGGCACCCCCAAGGGCGTGCTCGTACCGCACAGCGGGATCGGCAACCTCGCCTCCGCCGAGATCGACCGGCTGGAGGTCACCGAGGACAGCCGCGTCCTGCAGTTCGCGTCGTCCTCCTTCGACGGCGCGGTCATGGAAGTCCTGATGGCCCTGCCCGCGGGGGCGACCCTCGTCCTGCCGCCGCACGGGCCGATCGTCGGGGAGGCGCTGCAGACCTTCCTGCGCGAGCGCCGGATCACCCACACGCTGCTCGCGCCCTCCGCCGTGGCCACCCTCGTGCCCGAGGGACTGGAGGGGCTGCGCACGCTGGTCGTCGGCGGTGAGGCCAGTACGGGCGACCTGGTGGCCCGCTGGTCCCGGGGCCGGCGGATGATCAACGCGTACGGCCCGACCGAGAGCACCGTCGTCGCCGCCATGAGCGCCCCGCTCGCCGGCGGCGCGGTCCCGCCGATCGGCACCCCCCTGCCCAACACCCGTATCCACCTGCTGGACGCCGCGCTCCAGCCGGTCCCCGTCGGGGTACCGGGCGAGCTCTACATCGCCGGACCCCACCTCGCCCGCGGCTACCACGGCCGGGCAGCCCTGACCGCCGAGCGCTTCACCGCGGACCCTTACGGCGCGCCGGGCGAGCGCATGTACCGTTCGGGCGACGTGGCACGCCGCCGCGCCGACGGCAGCCTGGAGTACCTCGGGCGCGCCGACGACCAGGTCAAGGTCCGCGGTTTCCGCATCGAACTCGGCGAGATCGAGACGGCCCTGGCCCGTCACCCGCGGGTGCGGGACGCCGTCGTCGTGGTCCACCAGGACGACGAGGGACGCAAGCGCCTGGTCGCCCACCTCGTGACCGACGGCGAGCCGACCACCGGCGAGCTCCGCTCCCACCTGGCGGGATCGCTGCCGGAGTACATGGTGCCCGCGCTGTTCATGCCGCTGGAGCGGCTGCCGCTGACCCCCAGCGGCAAGGTCGACCGGCGCGCACTGCCGCAGCCCGTTCTCCAGGACGGCGCGCCGGGCACCGACTACACCGCACCGCGCGATGCGACCGAGGAGACCCTCGCCGCCGTCTGGGCCGAGGTGCTCGGCGTCGGCAGGGTCGGCGTCCACGACAACTTCTTCGACTTGGGCGGCGACTCGATCCTCTCCATCCAGGTGGTCTCCCGGGCCCGGCAGGCCGGCCTGCTGCTGACCTCGAAGCTGCTGTTCGTCCACCAGAGCATCGCTGCCCTGGCCGGGGTGGTCACCACGGTCGACCAGGCCGCCGCCCCCGGCCCCGAGGAGGTCTCCGGAACGGCCGAACTGACGCCCATCCAGCGCTGGTTCTTCGACGAACACACCGTGAACCCCGACCACTACGGCATGTCCGCGCAGGTCGAACTCGCACCCGAGACCGACACCGCCCTGCTGGAACGGGCCCTGACCGCGGTCACCGACCACCACGACGCGCTGCGCATGCGGTACGCGCGGGACGGCGCCGAGTGGGTCCAGGAGTACGGGGACCGCCAGGCCGGCCTGTTCTCCGTACGCGACCTGTCCGCCCTCGCGGACGAGGAGCGGCGCATCGCCCTCGGCGAGGCGGCGCTGGCCGCCCAGCGCTCCCTGGACCTGGCGTCCGGCGCCTTGGTGAAGGGCGTGTTCTTCCGGCTCGGCGCCGCCCGGCCGCCGCGGCTCTTCCTGGCCGTGCACCACCTGGTGATGGACGGCGTGTCCTGGCGGGTGGTGCTGGAGGACCTGGCCACCGCCTACGGGCAGCTCGCCGAGGGGCGCCCCGTCGAGCTGGGCGCCAAGTCCGCCAGCTACCAGCAGTGGTCGCGCCGGCTCACCGAGCACGTCCGCTCCGGCGGCCTCGACCACGAGATCGCCCACTGGCAGGACGTGTCCGCGGCCGTGCGCGCCGTGCCGTACGACGCCCAGGGCGCCCCGAACACCTTCGGCACCACGGCCACCGCCTCCGTGCGGCTGAGCCGCGCGGACACCGAGGACCTCCTCCAGCGCGTTCCCGCCGCCTACCGCACGCAGATCAACGACGTCCTGCTGACCGCGCTGGGCCGCGTACTGGCGGACTGGGCGGGCGACCCCGTCACCATCGCCCTCGAAGGCCACGGCCGCGAGGAGCTCTTCGACGACGTGGACCTGTCCCGGACCGTGGGCTGGTTCACCACCATCCACCCCGTCACCCTGGACGTACCGCGCGGCGACTGGGGCCAGGCGATCAAGTCCCTCAAGGAGCACCTGAGGGCCGTCCCGGGCCGCGGCCTCGGCTACGGCGCCCTGCGCCACCTGTCCGAGCCCGGCACCGCGGCGCACACCGCCCTCGCCGACGCCCCGCACCCGGAGATCAGCTTCAACTACCTCGGCCAGTGGGACGGCGCCACCAGCCACAGCGGTCTGATCCGCGCCCGGCTGGAAGGGCTCGGCGCCGACCAGGCCCCCGAACAGCCCCGCCCGCACCTCATCGACGTCGTCGCGGCCGTCGGCGACGGCGAACTGCGCATCGACTGGATCCATTCCCCCGGCACACACGCCACCGCGACCGTCCAGCGCCTCGCCGACGCGTTCCTGAACGCGCTGCGCGGGCTGATCGCGCACTGCCTGGGCGCGGACAGCGGCGGCGCCACCCCGTCCGACTTCCCGCTCGCCGGCCTGGACCAGGCGGCCGTGGACCGCATCGCGGGCGACGGCCGGGGAATCGAGGACATCTACCCGCTCACGCCCATGCAGAGCGGCATGCTCTTCCACACCCTCGCCGAACCGGGCGCCTACGTCGAGCAGATGACCTTCGTCCTCGACGGGGTGCGCGACCCCGAGCTGCTGGCCACCGCCTGGCAGCGCGTCGCCGACCACACCGAAGTGCTCCGCGCCTCGCTGGTCTGGCAGGACACCGAACGCCCGCTGATGGTCGTCGACCGCCGGGCCGAGATGCCCGTCACCCACCTCGACTGGCGGGCGCGGACCGACGAGGACCAGGAGCGGGCCGTACGCCGCTTCCTGGCCGAGGACCGCGAGCGGCCCCTGGACCTGTCCACCGCGCCGCTCATGCGGCTGACCCTGATCCGGCTCTCCGACACCACCGTCCGCCTCGTGTGCGCCTTCCACCACGTCCTCCTGGACGGCTGGTCGACCTTCGACCTGCTGACCCAGACGTACACCGCCTACGCCGCCCTCGCCGCCGGCGAGCAGCCGGTCCTGCCCCCGCGCAGGCCCTTCAGGGCCTACGTCGAATGGCTGGAGCGGCAGGACCTGGGCGAGGCCGAGTCGTACTGGCGCGAGCTGCTGTCCGGCTTCGAGGCGGCGACCGCGCTGCCGGCCGTACGGCACACCGCCGCCGACCACCGCACCCGCTCCACCGGCAGGCGCGCCCGCCGCCTGTCCCCGGACGTCTCACGGGACCTGTTCGGCTTCGCCCGCAAGCACCGGATCACCGTCAACACCGTGCTCCAGGGAGCCTGGGCGCTGCTGCTCGCCCGCCACGCCGGGGAGCGGGACGTCGTGTTCGGCGCGACGGTCTCGGGCCGCCCGACAGAGCTGGCCGGGGTCGACTCGATGGTCGGCATGCTGATCAACACCCTGCCGGTGCGGGTGCGGATCGACGAGTCCGCCCCCGTCGCCGACTGGCTGGCCGACGTACAGCGCGCCCAGGTCGACGCCCGGCAGTACGAGTACGTGCCGCTGCCCCGGATCCAGGGCTGGAGCGGTGTCGAGCGGGGCGGCGGCCTCTTCCGGAGCCTCGTCGTCTTCGAGAACTATCCGACGGACGAGGAGGCCGCCGCCGCCCACGGACTGCGCCTGCGCGGCCTGGAGGGCACCGCGGCCACCAACTACGCGCTCAACCTGATCGCCTACGCCGGCGACGAGCTGGCGTACACGCTGGCCTACGACGCCGAGCTGTACGACGAGGAGACCGCCACCCGGCTCTGCGGCCACCTGGAGGCCCTGCTCGCGGGCATCGCGGCGAGCGGCGAGGACGAGCCGGTGGCGCGGCTGTCGATGCTGACCGACGACGAGGCCGAGCTGACGGTACGGGCGTGGAACGACACGGCCGGCCACCTGCCGCACGCCTGCCTGCCGGAACTGTTCGAGGCGCGGGCGGCCGAGCACCCCGACGCCGTGGCGCTCGCGTACCGGGACGAGGAGCTCACCTACCGCGAACTGAACGAGCGGGCCAACCGGCTCGCCCACCACCTGGTGGCCCTCGGCGCCGGCCCGGACCAGCGCGTGGGCCTGTGCCTGGAGCGTGGGCCCCACGGCATCACGGCGCTGCTCGCGGTCCTCAAGTCGGGCGCGGCCTACGTCCCCCTCGACCCGGACTACCCGGCCGACCGCCTCACGTACATGATCGGCGACGCCGGAGTACGGCTGCTGATCACCGAGGAGAAGCTGCGGGAGCGGCTGCCCTCCGCGCCGGTACGGATCGTCGACGTGGACCGGGACGGGGCGCTGATCGCGGCATCTCCCGGCCACGACCCGGCCCCCGGCATCCGGCCCGACCACCTCGCGTACGTCATGTACACCTCCGGCTCGACCGGGACCCCGAAGGGCGTCCTGACCACGCACCGGGCCGTCGTACGGCTCGTCCACGAGACGGCCTACACGGACATCGCGCCCGGCGACACCGTCGCGCAGTTCGCCTCCCTCTCCTTCGACGCCTCCACCTTCGAGGTGTGGGCGGCGCTCCTGCGGGGCGCGCGGCTGGCCGTCCACCCAGCCGGGCTGCCCACCGCCGCGGCACTCGGCCGGTTCCTCAAGGAGCGCGAGGTCAGCCATCTGTGGCTCACGGCGGGCCTGTTCCACCAGGTCGCGGACGAGGACATCAGCGCGTTCGCCAGCCTGCGCCAGCTCATCGCGGGCGGCGACCGGCTCTCGCCGGAGCACTGCCGGCGCGTACTGGACGCCCACCCCGGCCTGCGCCTGACCAACGGCTACGGTCCCACCGAGGCCACCACCTTCACGGCCACGCACGACCTGCGCGGCGCGACCGGAGCCGGCCCGGTCCCGCTGGGCGCGCCGATCACCCACACCCGCGTGTACGTCCTGACGGACGCGCTGGATCCCGCCCCGGTGGGCGTCCCCGGCGAGCTGTACATCGCCGGCGCGGGCCTGGCCCGCGGCTACCTCGGGCGGCCGGGCCTGACGGCCGAGCGGTTCACCGCCGATCCGTACGGCGGGCCGGGCGAGCGCATGTACCGCTCCGGAGACCTGGTGGCCTGGCGGGCCGACGGCACCCTGGAGTTCCTCGGCCGCACCGACGGCCAGGTCAAGATCCGCGGGTTCCGTGTCGAAACCGGCGAGATCGAGGCCGTCCTGACCACCCACCCCGCGATCGGCGACGCGGCGGTCGTCCCGCACACCGAGGACGGCCGCACGGTCCTGATCGCCCATGTGGTCGCAGCAGGCGGGTCGGCGGTCCCCGACACCACCGAACTGCGCCGGCACCTGGCGGCCTCGCTGCCGGACCACATGCTGCCGGCGGCCTTCAGCGTCCTGGCCGCGCTGCCGCTGACCGCGAACGGCAAGGTCGACCGGCGGGCGCTGCCCGCGGGGGCGGAGCGGGTGGCGACGGGCACGGCGTACGAGCCCCCGGCCACCGCCACCGAGGAGCTGATCGCCGAGGTCTGGCAGGAGCTCCTGGGCGTCGAACGGGTCGGCGTCCACGACGACTTCTTCACGCTCGGCGGCGATTCCCTGCTCGCCCTGCGGGCGGCGTCACGGATCAACGCGCTGTTCGGCACGGACCTCTCGCCACGGGAGCTCTTCGACCGGCCGACGGTCGCCGAGACCGCCCACGGCGTCGAGGAACTCGTCCTGGCCGAGCTGGAGGCGGCCGCCGCGACGTCCTGACCCGCCGCCCTCCCTCTCCGTCTCCCCCTTCCCCTCTCCTTTCCCCCTCCTCCGCAGGCCTTACCCCCACCCCGAAAGGCATCATCATGTCCAACCCCTTTGAGCAGTCGGACCGTTCGTACAGCGTCCTCGTGAACGACGAGGGCCAGCACTCGCTGTGGCCCACGGACATCGCCGTCCCGGCGGGCTGGCACACCGCCCTCGCCGACCGGCCCCGCGAGGAATGCCTCGCGTACGTCGAAGCCCACTGGGCCGACATGCGGCCCAAGAGCCTCATCGCCGCCGCCGGCTGACCTCCGGCCCGCCGCTTCGACCCGCCGACCTGCACTCCCTGGGGGATCCTCACATGAACACGCCGTCTTCCCGCGCGGACCGGATAGCCGCCCTTCCCGACCGGCTGCGAGAGGCGCTCGCCGAGCGCCTCTCCGGCCGGGCCCAGGCCGCACCCGCGGCCGGCGCCCGGCCACTGATCCCCGCCGTCCCGCGCGAGGGCGGGCTGCCCCTGTCCTTCGGACAGCAGCGCCTGTGGTTCCTGGAGGACTTCGAACCGGAGAGCGCCGACTACCACTCGGCACTGCCCGTCAGGATCACCGGCGAGCTGGACGCGGACGCGCTGCGGGCCGCCGTCGGCGATCTCGTGGCACGCCACGAGTCGCTGCGTACGACCTTCGAGACGCGCGACGGGCGGGGCGTGCAGGTCGTCCACGAGGAGCTCGCACCCGGCTGGTCGGCGGCCGACGCGGACGGCGAGGACAGCGCGCGGGAGCTCGTACGGGCGGAGATGGCGCGCCCGTACGACCTCGCGGGCGGCCCGCTGGTCCGCGTACTGCTCGTACGCCTGGCCGAGGACGAACACATCTGCGTGCTCGGGATGCACCACATCGTCACGGACGGCTGGTCGATGGGAGTCGTCGCCCGCGAACTGGGCGAGCTGTACACGGCGCGGCTTGACGGGCGGGACCCGAAACTTCCCGAACCCGCCGTGCAGTACCCCGACTTCACGGTGTGGCAGCGCGGGCGGCTGGAGGACGGCGGCCTGCTGGAGAAGCAGCTCGCCTGGTGGCGCGACCAGCTCAAGGGCATCCCCCCGCTGGAGCTGCCCACGGACCGGCCCCGGCCCGCCGTACGCTCGTCCGCCGGAGCCGTCTACGGCTTCGAGCTGCCCGAGGACACCGTCACGGGCCTCACCGGGCTGGCGCGCGAGCGGGGCGCCACCCTGTTCATGGTCCTCACGGCAGCCGTCAAGGCGGTCTTCGCCCGCTGGTCCGGCCAGGAGGACATCGCGGTCGGCACCTCGTCCGCGGCCCGCGGCCACCGCGAGCTGGAGCAGCTCGTCGGCTTCGTGGTCAACACCGTCGTCCTGCGCTCGCGGGTCGAGCCCGACCTGTCCTTCGCCGAGCTGCTCCAGCGCGTCAGGGACACCGTCCTCGATGCCTTCGCCCACGAGGACATCCCCTTCGACAAGATCGTCGAAGCTGTCCAGCCCGAGCGCGACCCCGGCCGCACCGCACTCGTCCAGGCCATGGTCGTGCTCCAGAACGCGCCGGCCGACGCCCTGGAGCTGAGCGGCGCGCGGACCTCCCCCTACCCGCTGGAGCGGGACGCCTCGCTCTTCGACCTCACCTTCGAATTCGAGGAACGCGACGGGCGGCTGCTCGCCCTGGTCGAGTACAGCACCGAGCTCTTCGACGAACCCACGATCGCCCGCATGGCCGGCCACCTGCGCGTCCTGCTCGCCGGGGCGCTCGCCGACCCCGACACCGCCGTGTCCGCGCTGCCGCTGCTCTCCGAGGAGGAACACCGGCAGATCGTGACCGACTGGAACGCGACCGCGCTCCCCGCGTCCGGCGGGCCGCTCATCCACGAGCGGCTGGCCGAGCAGGCGGTCCGTACACCCGACGCGGTGGCCGTCATCGCCGACGACGGCACCCTCACCCACCGGGAGCTGGACGAGCGGGCCAACCGGCTCGCGCACCACCTGATCTCCCTGGGCGCCGGCCCCGGTTCGCTGATCGGCCTGAGCGTGGAGCGCGGCGCCGCCATGGCGGTCGGCCTGCTCGGCATCCTCAAGGCGGGCGCGGCGTACGTACCGCTCGACCCGGCCTTCCCGGCCGACCGCATCGCCTCCATGCTGGCGCAGTCCGGCGCCCGGCTGGCCGTCACCCAGTCCGCCGTCCGCGACCGGCTGCCTGCCGGGGACGTGCGCCTCGTGGACCTGGACGCGGAGCGGGACCGGATCGAGCGACTGCCCGCCGACGCACCGCGGACCACCGTGTCGGCGCAGGACCTCGCCTACGTCATCTACACCTCGGGCTCGACGGGCACCCCCAAGGGCGTCGCCATCGAACACCGCAACGTACGGCACATCTGCGCCGCCTGGAACGAGCGGTACAAGCTGGAGGACCTGAAGCCGCGCTTCCTGTCGGTCTCCAGCCTCTCCGTCGACCTGTTCTTCGCCGACCTCATCCGGTCCCTGCCCTTCGGCGGGGCACTCGTCATCGCCTCGAAGGACGTGACCACCGAGCCCGCCGCGCTCCTCGACCTCATCGCGGAAACCGGAGCGACCGGCCTGGAGATCGTCCCGTCGCTGCTCAACGCCGTCCTCGAAGAGGTCGAGCGGCGCGGGGACGGCTTCCCGCCCCTGCGGCTGATCTCCGTCGGCTCCGAGGGCTGGCGCGTGGAGGACTGCCGCGACCTGCTGCGACAGATCCGGCACGACACCGTGGTCGTCAACGCGTACGGCGGAACCGAGGCCACCGTCGACTCGACCGTCTTCGTACCGACGGAAGCCGCCCTGAACGGCAGCACGTACGTCCCGATCGGCCGCCCGCTGCCCGACACCCGGGTGTACGTCCTCGACGCGCGCATGAACGTCGTCCCGGTCGGGGTGCCCGGCGAGATCTGGATCGGCGGCGAGGGCGTCGGACGCGGCTACCACGGGCGCGAGGACCTGACCGCCGAGCGGTTCCTGCCCAGCCCCTTCGTGCCCGGCGACCGGCTCTACCGGACCGGCGACCGGGCACGCCTGCTGGCCTCCGGAGACCTGGAGTTCCTCGGGCGCGCGGACGACCAGGTGAAGATCCGCGGCTTCCGCATCGAACTGGCCGAGGTCGAGTCCGCCCTGCTCGCGCACCCGGACGTACGGGACGCCGTGGTGCTGGCCCGCCAGGAGGACTCCGGCCGGCGCCGGCTGGTCGCGTACGTCGTGCCGGGCGAGGGCCGGGGCGAGGGCCGGGGCCAGGACCAGGGCCAGGGCCAGGACTCGGCCCAGGCCCCGGGCTCCCGCTCGGAAACCGGCCTGGACACCGCAGACCTGCGCGGCCACCTGAACGGGCTGCTGCCGGACTACATGGTCCCGGCGGTGTTCGTGCCCCTCGACCGGCTGCCGCTGACACCGAACGGCAAGGTCGACCGGCGCGCGCTGCCGGAACCGGAGGTACAGGCCGGGCGGTCCGGTACGGAGTACACCCCGCCGCGCAACGCGACCGAGGAGATCCTCGCCGCGGTGTGGGCCGACGTACTGGGCGTCGAGCGGGTCGGCATCCACGACAACATCTTCGACCTGGGCGCCGACTCGATCCTGTCCATCCAGGTCGTCTCGCGCGCCCGGCAGGCGGGCCTGCGACTGACCTCGAAGCAGCTCTTCCTGCACCAGAGCATCGCGGCCCTCTCGGCCGTCGTCACCACGGCCGAACAGGCCGTCCGCACCGAGCCGGAGGACGTGCGCGGCCGGGCCGAACTGACGCCCATCCAGCGCTGGTTTCTCGCCGAGCACACCGTCAACCCCGACCACTACGCCATGTCCGTCCAGGTCGAGCTGGCACCCGGCACGGACGCCGGGCTGCTGGAGCGGGCGCTCGACGCGGTCGTCGCCCACCACGACGCCCTGCGCATGCGGTACACCCGAGACGGCGCCGAGTGGGTCCAGGAGTACGGTGACCGGCCCACCGGGATCTTCTCCGTCCGCGACCTGACGGAGGCGGCCGCAACCGACGCGGCCGCAACCGACGAAGCCCTGAACGCGGCGGCCCTGCAGGCCCAGCGGTCACTGGACCTGGGCAGCGGCGCCCTGGTGAAGGGCGTCTTCTTCCGCCTCCCCGACGGCGCCGCGCCCCGGCTCTTCCTCGCAGTGCACCACATCGTCATGGACGGTGTGTCCTGGCGGGTGCTCCTGGAGGACCTGGCCACCGCCTACGGACAGCTCGCCGAGGGGCGTCCGGTCGGCCTGGGCGCCAAGTCCAGCAGCTACCAGCAGTGGTCGCGGCGGCTCACCGACCACGTCCGCTCCGGCGGCCTCGACCACGAGATCGAGCACTGGCTGGCCGTGGACCCGAACAACGCCCCCGCCCTTCCCGTCGACCACCCGGCCGGCCAGAACACCACCGCGCACGAGCGGACCGTCGAGGTCCGCCTCAGCCGGCAGGAGACCACGGCCCTCCTCCAGCAGGTCCCGTCCGCCTACCGCACGCAGATCAACGACGTGCTCGTCAGCGCCCTCGGCCGCACCCTGGCCGACTGGAGCGGTTCGAAGCGCCTGGTCATCGGCCTGGAGGGCCACGGCCGTGAGGAACTCTTCGACGACCTCGACCTCTCCCGCACCATCGGCTGGTTCACCACGCACTTCCCCGTCGCCCTGAACCTCCCGGACGGCCACGCCTGGGACGAGACGATCAAGTCGGTCAAGGAGCAGCTGCGGGCCGTCCCGGGCCGCGGACTCGGGTACGACGCCCTGCGCTTCCTCTCGCCGCCCGGCACCAGGGGCCACGTGCTGCACGCCGACCGGCTGCCCCAGATCAGCTTCAACTACCTCGGCCAGTGGGACGGCGCCACCAGCCAGGACGGCCTGGTCCGCGACCGCCTCCCGGCCCTGGGCCTCGACCACGACGCGGACGAACCCCGCCCGTACCTCCTCGACGTCGTCGGCATGGTCGAAGCCGGCAGCCTCGGCTTCACGTGGATCTTCTCCGGCGAGCTCTTCGCCACCGCGACCGTCGAGCGCCTCGCCGACGCGTTCGTGAACGCGCTGCGCGGGCTGATCGCGCACTGCCTGGGCGCGGACAGCGGCGGCGCCACCCCGTCCGACTTCCCGCTCGCCGGCCTGGACCAGGCGGCCGTGGACCGCATCGCGGGCGACGGCCGGGGTATCGAGGACATCTACCCGCTCACGCCCATGCAGAGCGGCATGCTCTTCCACACCCTGGCCGAGCCGGACTCGGGCGCCTACTTCGAGCAGATGAGCTTCGTCCTCGACGGGGTACGCGATCCCCGACTGCTGGAGCGTGCCTGGCAGCACGTGAGCGACCACCTGGAGATCCTGCGTGCCGCCGTGCTGTGGGAGCAGGTGGACCGCCCGCTCCTGGTGGTGCACCGCCGGACCGCACTGCCGGTCGTCCACCTGGACTGGCGCGCACTGCCCGCCGACGCACAGGCGAGAGAGCTGGAGCGCTACCTGGCCGAGGACCGGGCACGGGGCATCGACCTGTCCGCCGCGCCGCTGATGCGGATGGCGCTGGTGCGGGTGTCGGACACCTCGGTACGGGTCGTGCGGACCTCCCACCACGTGCTGCTCGACGGGTGGAGCACCTTCCAGATGCTCGACGAACTGGCCACCGCCTACCGGGCCCTGGCGGCGGGCGAGGCGCCCGTACTGCCGGCGCGGCGCCCGTTCAGCGCCTACGTGGAGTGGCTGGAACGCCAGGACCTGACGGAGGCCGAGCAGTACTGGCGCGACCTGCTGGGCGGGGTGAAGGAGCCGACGTCGCTGCCCTTCGACCGCCGCCCGGCCGACACCCACCGCGCCCAGTCGTCCGAGCGGCTGGTGACCTGGCTGACCGCCGAAGCCTCCGAGCGCCTGTACGCGTTCGCCCGCGCCCACCGGCTGACGGTGAACGCCGTCATGCAGGGCGCGTGGGCCCTGCTCCTGTCGCGGTACTCGGGCGAGCGGGACGTGGTGTTCGGCGCCACCGTCTCCGGCCGCCCGGCCGACCTGGCGGGCGCGGACTCGATGGTCGGCATGCTCATCAACACGCTGCCGGTGCGTATCGAGATCGACGGTGCGGCGCCCGTCGGCACCTGGCTGGCGGGAGTGCAGCAGGCGCAGGTGGAGGCACGGCAGTACGAGTACGTCCCCCTGCCGCAGATCCAGGGCTGGAGCGGTATCGAGCGCGGCACCAACCTGTTCGAGAGCCTGGTGGCCTTCGAGAACTTCCCCGTGGACGGGGCGCGGGACGCCGGACAGGGCGGCGGCGATGAGGTGCGGCTGCACAGCCTGGAGGGCGCGGACGTCACCAACTTCCCGCTGAACCTGATCGCCTACGCGGGCGACGAGCTGGCGTACGCGCTGGCGTACGACCCCGAGCTGTTCGACGCGGACACCATCGAGCGCATGGCCGGCCACCTCGGCGCGCTGCTGGACGGCATGGCAGCGGATCCCGGGCAGGCGGTGTCGGCGGTCCCGATGCTCGCGCCGGGGGAGTTCGAGCGTGTGGTGCGTGAGTGGAACGAGACGGGTGGGGTTCGGGTTCCGGAGGGGACGGTTCACGGGCTGGTGGCCGAGCGGGCGGCTGTGATGCCGGATGCGGTGGCGGTTTCGTTTGCCGGTGGGTCTTTGACG
>NZ_JBEXNN010000042.1:0-39105 GCF_040611115.1 Streptomyces sp. NPDC003038 | reverse complement strand
TGCCGCCCCTCCTCTCGTTTGGTGGAATAGTTAAACGGCTGGGGGCCCCGCCACACTGTGTGGCGGGGCCCCTCGGCTCGTGCTGGTTGTGCGTCCGGCTGTCAGGCGGACTTGCGGCTGTCCCGTGGATGCACGGCAATGTTCATGGCGCCGGAACGAAGGACCGCAAGCCTCTCGGCAAGCACTTCCTCCAGTTCCTCGCGGGTGCGTCGCTCCATGAGCATGTCCCAGTGCGTTCGCGCGGGCTTGCCCTTCTTCTCTTCGGGCCCGTCCCCGTCCACCAGGAGTGCCATGGCGCCGCACGCCTTGCACTCCCACTCCGGCGGAATTTCTGCCTCAACCGAGAACGGCATCTCAAATCGATGTCCGTTCTGGCATGCGTACTCCACCGCCTGGCGCGGGGCCAGATCGATGCCGCGGTCCGTCTCGTAGCTGGTAACCACGAGGCGCGTACCGCGGAGAGCTCGCTCACTCATGAATCGTGCCTCCCGGGCTTGTCGCCCACAGGACAGGTGTCGCTGTCGTCGTCATCCGGTCAACGTCCGGTCGGCGGTATAGATTCCCGCTCCGGGTCACGCGTCGCCCGTCGTGCCGCCCCTTGTTGTACCCACCAATGCCCGTTTTGTCACATCTGGCAGCAGATGTCACCCAACGACTTCACTTCTTAAGCGTGCAGTAACGGTCCGCCTGGCAGGCCAAAGGCGTACACTACCGGCCCTTTGCTTCAACGTCTAAATTCGTTCGGAATTCGTTCGTGAATCCGGGCCGGGCGCACTCGCGGATCCGCTCTCAGAGCCGCTCCGGTACAGGATTCCCTGCCGCCTCCACCGCGCGCCGCACCGGCACTCTCGCGAGCAGCACGAAACCCAGTGCGAAGAAGACCACCAACGAGATGATCGCGGACCGGTAGCTTCCCGTGACCTGGTACGTCAGTCCGAAGACCAGCGGTCCCACCCAGCTCAGCCCGCGGTCGCTCATCTCGTACGCGGAGAAGTACTCGGCCTCCTTGCCCGCCGGCACCAGGTGGGAGAACAGCGAGCGCGACAGCGCCTGGCTGCCGCCCAGCACCAGCCCGATCATCGCGGCCAGCGCGAAGAACCACACCGGAGTGCGGGCCGGCAGGAAGTAGCCGGCCGCCAGTGTCACGGCCCAAGCGGCCAGAGACCCGAGAATCGTCCGCTTGGCCCCGTAGCGGCGTGCCAGCCGGCCCATGCCCAGTGCTCCGGCCACCGCCAGGATCTGTACCAGGAGCACCGCCACGATCAGGGTGGACTGTTCCAGCTCCAGTTCCTCCGAGCCGTAGACCGAGGCCTGGGAGATCACCGTCTGCACGCCGTCGTTGTAGACGAGGTAGGCGAGCAGGAAGGACAGGGTCAGCGGGTAGCGGCGCATGTCCTTCAGCGTGGCGACCAGCTGCGTCCAGCCGCTGACGGCCGGAGCCGCTCCCGCGCCCGCCTCCCGGGCCACGGCCCGGTCCCTGAGCCTGCGCAGCGGGATCAGCGCGAAGGCCCCCCACCACACGCCCGCCGAGGCCAGGCAGATCCGTACCGCCTCCCCCTCGGAGAGGCCGAAGGAGTCGTGGCCCTGGTAGAGCACCAGGTTCAGTACGAGAACCAGTGCGCCCGAGGTGTAGCCGAAGGCCCAGCCGCGGGAGGAGACGGTGTCCCGCTCGTCCGGGGTGGCGATCTGCGGCAGGAACGCGTTGTAGAGCACCATCGACACGGCCAGGGCGGCATTCGCGACGATCAGCAGCAGCCCGCCCAGCAGGTACCGGTCGCCGTCGAGGAAGAACATCCCCGTCGTCGCCGCGGCGCCCGTGTACGCGGCCACCGCGAGCAGCGGCTTCTTGCGTCCGCTGCGGTCCGCGAGGGCGCCCACCAGGGGCATGATCAGCACGGCCACGAGTACGGAGGCCGAGACCGAGTACGCGAAGAAGGAGCCCGCCCGGACCGGGATGCCCAGCGGATGGACGTACCCCTCGGCGTCCGCCGCGGCCTTGGCCACCGCGGTCAGGTACGGCCCGAGGAACACCGTGAGGACGCTCGTCGAATAGACCGAGCAGGCGAAGTCGTAGAAGTACCAGCCGTGCTGTTCGCGCTTGCGCGCCGCCGCGGCGGCGGCACCGGCGGTGGTGGTGGCAGCAGGTCTGCCGTCCTGCGCCCCGGGTTCCGCCTCGTCCGTCGTCCCCGCACTCATGGTGCCCCCCTCGCTGGTCCCCGTACCGCACCGGCCGCCGCACTCGAGCGGCGGCCGCAGGGCCTGTCAGGCCCAGGCGCCGCGCCGGTCCAGCACCGTGCGCAAGATGTCGATCCGGTCGGTCATGATGCCATCGACCCCCAGGTCCAGCAGAGACTCCATGCGTTCCGGTTCGTTCACGGTCCACACGTGCACCTGCAGACCCCGCGCGTGCGCGGTGCGGACGAAGCGCCGGTCGACCACGCGGATGCCCGACTGGAACTCCGGAACCTGCGCCGCCACCGCCCCGGCGCGCAGCGCCGCCGGGATCGCGTACGAGCGCAGGCGCAGCCCGAGCACCCCGCGTACGCCGTACGAGGTGGCCAGCCGGGGGCCCGCGATCCGCTGCGCCCGGGCCACCCGGCTCTCCGAGAAGGAGCCCACGCAGACCCGGTCCCAGACGCGGGTCCGCGCGATCAACTTGACCAGCGGGTGCAGCGCCGACTCGGATTTGACGTCGACGTTCCAGCGGGCGTCGGGGAACTCCTCCAGCAGTTCCTCGAAGAGGGCCAGCGGCTCGCTGCCCGCCACCCGGGTCTCGCGGATCCGCCTCCAGGGCAGCTCGGCGATCCGCCCCCGACCGTCGGTGACCCGGTCCAGGGTGGAGTCGTGGAAGGCGACCAGCTTTCCGTCGGCCGTGGCGTGCACATCGGTCTCGAAGTACCGGTAGCCCGCGTCGGCGGCCCGGCGGAAGGCGGCGGCGGTGTTCTCCAGTCCGTCCGAGGCGCCTCCACGGTGCGCGAAGGGGATCGGAGCCGGGTGGTCCAGATACGGGTGGCGAAGGCGTACGTGCGTCACGGCGGCAGTATCCCCCGCGCCTCGCGGTGCCGGGCGGCCGGGCCGTGGAGGCGACCGGCACGCAAAGGGGCACGGCTGGTGGAAGTGGACTGGCACGTGACAGTCTGTCTCGAAGACATCAATCCAATCCCGGCCCCGGACCCGCTCCGGCGAGGCCAATTCGACGAAGGTGGACCGGACGCAATGGCCGAATGGACCTCGGCGGTCGGTGCCGCGCAACTCGCCCGCCTCATCACCTCCCAGCAGGGGCGCAGCGCCGTCCCGGGCGCCCGCAAGCAGCCCGCCTACCGCACCCTCGCCGACGGGATCCGGCTCCTCGTCCTCGAAGGCCGGGTCCCGGTCGCCGCCCGGCTCCCCGCCGAACGGGAGCTGGCCGTCGCCCTCTCCCTCAGCCGCACCACCGTCGCCGCCGCCTACGAGGCCCTGCGCGGCGAGGGGTTCCTGGAGTCCCGCCGCGGCGCCGGCAGCTGGACCTCCGCACCGGCCGGGAACCCGCTGCCCGCACGCGGCCTGGAACCGCTGCCGCCCGAGTCCCTCGGCTCGATGATCGACCTGGGCTGCGCCGCCCTGCCCGCGCCCGAGCCCTGGCTCACCAAGGCCGTCCAGGGCGCCCTGGAGGAACTGCCTCCGTACGCCCACACCCACGGGGACTACCCGGCGGGCCTGCCCGCGCTGCGCCGGATGCTCGCCGACCGGTACACCGAGCAGGGCATTCCGACGATGCCCGAGCAGATCATGGTCACCACCGGCGCGATGGGGGCCATCGACGCCATCTGCAGCCTCTTCGCCGGGCAGGGGGAGCGGATCGCCGTCGAGTCCCCGTCCTACGCCAACATCCTCCAGCTCATGCGCGCCGCCGGTGTCCGGCTCGTGCCCGTCGCCATGGCCGACGGGCTGTCCGGCTGGGACATGTCCGTCTGGCGGCAGGTGCTGCGCGACGCCGCCCCCCGCCTCGCCTACGTCGTCGCCGACTTCCACAACCCGACCGGCGCCCTGGCCTCCGAGGACCAGCGCCGCGCGATGGTCCAGGCCGCGCGGTCGGCCGGCACCGTACTGGTCGTCGACGAGACCATGGTCGAACTGCAACTGGAGCCCGAGCTGGTCATGCCGCGCCCGGTCTGCTCCTTCGACCCGGGCGGCAGCACGGTGATCACCGTCGGCTCCGCCAGCAAGGCCTTCTGGGCCGGCATGCGGATCGGCTGGGTCCGCGCCGCCCCGGACGTCATCCGGAGCCTGGTCGCCGCCCGGGCCTACGCCGACCTGGGCACCCCGGTGCTCGAACAGCTGGCGGTGCACTGGCTGATGCGGACCGGAGGCTGGCAGGAGGCCGTCGAGATCCGCCGGGCCCAGGCCCGGGAGAACCGGGACGCGTTGGTCACGGCGGTGCGCCGGGAGCTGCCGGACTGGGAGTTCGACGTCCCGCAGGGCGGGCTGACCCTGTGGGCCCGGGCGGGCGGGCTCTCCGGCTCCCGGCTGGCCGAGGTGGGGGAGCGGGTCGGCGTACGGGTGCCCTCGGGGCCGCGGTTCGGCGTGGACGGGGCCTTCGAGGGCTATGTCCGGTTGCCGTTCACCGTGGGCGGGCCGGTGGCGGACGAGGCCGCCGCCCGGCTGGCGGCGGCGGCCCGACTGGTCGGCACCGGTGCGGGCGGCAGCGGCGCGGAGCCGCCGCGCACGTTCGTCGCGTAACCGCGTAACCGCGTAACCGCGTAACCGCGTAACCGCGTAACCGCGTAACCGGGCAACTGGGTAACCGGGTAACCGTGAACCCCGCCCGGCCCGCGCCTACGGCGCCTCGGCCGGGACCTCGGGGATCCCCGAGGCGTCGATGGCCGGGCCCTGCGCCTGGGCCGGGGGATGGGGCTGGGCGGGGGCGTGGAGGGGTCTGGCCGGCGTGGTGTGCTCCTGGACGCCCGGGCCGCCGTCGTGCCCGCGCTCGGGCAGCAGCTCCAGCACCGCCTGCCGGTGGGCCGGGTGCGTGGCGTCGTCGTACGGGTCCGGCGTGGCGGGTACCTGGAGCCGGTGCACCGGACCCGCGCCGAGCCGGGCGTATCCGCGCCCCGGCGGCACCTGCGCCGTCGGGGTGGTGTGCGGCGGCAGGCCCAGCACATCGGCGATCTGCTGGACCGCCGCCGAGCCGAGGACGACCCGGGCCCGGGTGTGCTGCCAGACGGCGTCGCCCAGCAGCTCCAGCTGGTCGAACTGCTCGGCCACCACCACGGTGATGTGCGCGGCCCGGCCGTGCCGCAGCGGCACTTGCAGCCGGGCGAGCGGGTCGGGGCGCCCGTCGGCGGCCGCGAGGGGGGCCAGCACGCTCGGCCGGTCCAGCAGGATCCACAGCGGGCGGCGGGTGTCCTCGGGGGCGGGCAGGCCGGACTCGCGGGCCCTGTGGGTGGCGACGAGCCGCCGCTCGGTCTCCTGGGCGGCCCACTCCAGCGTGGACAGCGCCCCGGTGGGACCGCTCTCCACGGCCAGGACCCCGCTGCGGCCGGACAGGCAGGAGTACTCGCCGCTGCGGCCGCCCTCGACGATCAGTACGTCGCCCCCGTGGCGCAGGGCCTGCAGGGCGATCGAGCGCAGCAGGGTGGAAGTCCCGCTCCCCGGCTGACCGACGGCCAGCAGGTGCGGTTCGGTGGCTCGGGGACCGGTGCGCCAGATCACCGGCGGCACGTCGCGGGGCTCGTCGCCCTCCATGACGGGCAGGGTGCGCTGGACGCCGACGGCGTCGGTGAAGCCGAGGACGGTCTCACCGGGGGAGGTGACGAACGGCTGGGCGGCGATGCCCGTCGGCAGCGCCGCCAGCACGCTCAGGTCGAGCTGGTTGCCCTCCTCGTCCCAGTCGAAGAGATACTCCCGTCCGCGCCCGGCCTTGGCGTGCAGCAATGCCTCGATCCGGGCCCGTGAGGTCACCTCGCCGTCGGTGAAGTAGGCCGGGTAGCGGATGCGCAGCTTGGTGACGCGGCCCGCCTCGTCGAACTCGTAGCCGTTGAAGGCCTTGCCCCAGTCGCCGCCGTGGGCGAAGAGCGGACTTGGATCCTCCGGAATCGAGAAGTACGGCACGAGGGCTTCGTAGAGGGAGCCGAGCCGTTCGGTCTCGGCATCGCTGGGCCCGGTCTTCGCCGGGGTGCGGTCGCGTCCGTGCCAGGCCGCCGCCGCCATGAGGGTGGCCAGGGCGAGGGCGGGACCGTAGGGCACGAGGACGACCACGAGGACGCAGGCGGCTCCCAGGAACAGCGCGGGACCACGCTTGTCCTTGGGAGTCCCGGACCATTTGCGCCGCCCGGCCGAGGCCAGGATGCGCAGTCCGCGTCCGATGGTGAGGAGCGGATGGAGGACGTCCGTGGCACTGTCGGCGGCCGTGCGAGCGAAGTCGCGGCCCCGGGCCAGCGACGCGGTGCCGCTGCTGAGGATGCGGGGAAGTGGGCGCCGGGCCACGGGCGTCTCCTGGAGTTGTGGGTGTGGCGGGTGTTTCGGGTGGGGCTGGGTACGGCTCGGTGTCGCCGGCAGGGGGCCGGCCTAGAGCTTGATCCCGCCGAGAAGGCTCGCGAGGCTCGCGGTGCTCGCCGTGATGCTGGGGGCGATGGCGGAGCCGGCGAGGAAGAAGCCGAAGAGCGAGCACACGAACGCGTGCGACAGCTTCATCCCGTCCTTCTTGAAGAACAGGAAGCAGATGATGCCGAGCAGGACGACACCTGAGATGGACAGGACCATGAGGAGTTCTCCTGGTAGGTGGGGACAGTCACCATCAGTTCTTCCAGGCTCACAGCAAGTATCAATGCTACAAAAGGTGCATACAGGTGAATCCAGGCGTTTTTCACTTGACCGGCTCAGTCCGGCTGGCGTGCCCGGCGCGCAGCGGCTCGGGGGAGACCGGGGGGCGCGTCAAGGATGATCCTTGCCTCGGCCCCGCCCCGACATGTGCAGGTCCGGGCGCTACTCTGGCGATTCACCCGTACGGATGCAGTGCCGTGCACCCCCCTGCCCGCCCGGCCCTGGACGGGTCACCGGGTGGCCCACGCGAGCAGCGACTGAAAGGCGGTACGAACGATGAGCGAGCACACCGAAGGCGGCTCCGGTTCGCAGGACGTCCCCGACGAGGACGTCATCGAACTGGCCACCAAGATCTTCGACCTCGCCCGCCAGGGTGAGACCGGGACGCTCGCCGCGTACCTCGACGCCGGAGTCCCGGCGAACCTCACCAACGACCGCGGCGACACCCTCGTCATGCTCGCCGCCTACCACGGCCACGCCGACACCGTCGCGGCCCTGCTGGCCCGCGGCGCCGAGGCCGACCGTGCCAACGACCGAGGCCAGACCCCGCTCGCCGGCGCCGTCTTCAAGGGTGAGGAGGCCGTCATCCGCGCGCTGCTCGCCGGAGGGGCCGACCCGAACGCGGGAACCCCCTCCGCCGTGGACACGGCGCGGATGTTCGCCAAGGCCGAGCTGCTGGAACTATTCGGAGCCAAGTAGTCCGTTTTGCCGGGCGGTGACCGGTACAGACCTCACAGGTTGATCACGGCGGCCGTAAATGTGGTCGCGGCGCACAAACCGGCTGGGTCATCATGGCGTCGGATTCGATTCGCGAACACGGCGGAAGGGCAGGAGCGGGCAGGACACGGCAGGTGTCCGGGGCCCCGGCCCGGCCGCCCGCCCTGGTCACGAAGCACCGACGAGAGTGAGAAGGCAATGGTCTACATCGAGCGGAACATGACGGCGGACGTCCTCACATGCTGTTACGCGGCCCTGTGAATCCCGATTCCCGGTTGCGTCCCCAGCTTGATTTGAGGCCATTCCCATGTTCGAACCAGTCATAGCGCCCAGCGGCACCCTGCTCGGGCTCCTCCAGCGGGGCCGCGGCGACGGCACGCTGCACGCCCTCGCGGCACCCCGGGCGGAGGCCCTCGCGGCCCTCGACCAGTGCGTGCTCCGCGACCCGCGCCAGGACTGGCAGGTCGAGAACCGCTCCCTGTACTACGCCCGGCTGTACCTGGATCTCGACGGCCCCCTCGGCGAGATCGAGACCCACCTCTTCTGCGTCGACGACCTCGTCGGCGAGGAGGACCACCGCACCGGCCTCGCCCTGTCCGTACTGGGCCACCTGGCCTCGTACGGCCGCGACGACGCGCTCATGCTGCTGCGCCGGTACGCGGCCTCCGGCGCGAACTGGGCCTGGGCCCTCGACGAGCTCGCCCTGCGCGACGACGACGAGGGACTGCGCGGCCTCGCCGCGCCCGTCCTCGCCCGGTTCCCCGCCACCGCGGAGGGCGAGGCACGGCTCGCCGCCGCCGTCCGCGACGCGTACGAGCCCAGGCCCTGGTGCCTGTGGGAGGAGTCGCCGCGCTACGGGGAGCGCCTGCGCGCCGCCCGTGAGCGGGGATCCTTCGACCGCTGGCAGCGCCAGGTGACCCCGAGTGGACCCCGCCCCGGCTGGGGGGTCCAGGCCGTCTTCGACTGGGCCGCCGACGGGCTGCACCGCGGCACACCGCTGCACGTGCCCGCCGCCCGCTGCCTCGCCGCCGTGGCCACGCCCGAGGACCGCCCCGCCGTCCTCGCGGCGGCCGCCGGCGCCTCCGGCGAGGCCGCCCGCGCCACCGCACTGCACCACCTGGTCCTCGCCGAACCGGACAACCCGGCCGTACTGGACCTCATCGAAGCCGCCGCCGACGAGCCCGCCGTGGCCGCGTACGAGCGCATGTGCGGCCCCGCCGCCGTCGAACGGGCCCGGCGCTGGATCCACCGCCCCGACGCCCTGGGCGCGGCCGCCGCGGCCACCCTCGCCTGCCGTGGCGGAGCCGAGGACGCCGGCCTCGTACTGGGCGCCCTGCGCTCCACGCTCCGCGGCTGGGGCCCCGATACGCGGCGGCTCTTCGCCCTGGTGGACGGAGCGGGCCGGCTCGCGATCAGCTGCGCGGCCCCCGTACTGCGGCACATCTACCGCGAGACGGCCTCGTCCCACCTGCGCGGGCGCGCCGCGCGCGCCCTGGCCGCCACCGACCCCTCCTTCGCGGCGGGCTTCGCGGTCGAATGCCTCTGGGACTGCGAGGAGACCACGCGCGAGGTGGCGGCCCGCCACGCGGAGACGGCCGACGCCCGGGTGGCGCCCCGGCTGCGCCGCCTGGCGGCGGACCCGGCCGAGGAAGAGGACGTGCAGTCGGCGGTCCGCAGCCGGATCGCGCCGGAGTCGGCGGTGTAGGACCCGTGTGCCGCCGGGCGGCCGCCGTGAGGGGGACGCCCCTCGCCGTCTGCGGCCGGCGGCCGTGTGAGGTAATGGGGCGACACCGAGCTGGGGGTTGCCGGATGAACAAGCATGTGCGCAGGAACGTTCCACCCGTGGTCGACGCGGCACGTGCGAGTCTCGGGTCCTTCGACCACGTCGACGCCGTGGCGGTCGAGCTGCCCCCCGGCACCAGCGCGGTGGAGTTCGCCCGGCTCGTGTTCACGGGACGCCCCGGGTGGATCGGCCGGCTCATGGCGCTGCGCGACACGCTGGTGAGGCCCCTCGGGCTGCACGTACAGGAGCGGGAACGGCCGGCGCGGGAGACCCCGATCGAACCGGGCCTGAAAGCGGGACCCTTCCGGGTCCTGGCCGTGGGAGACGACGAGGTCCTCTGCGGCGACGACGACAAGCACCTGGACTTCCGCGCCTCGTTCGCCGTACGGCCGCTGGCCGGCTCGGCGGGCACCGAGGGCGTGTGCACGACCGTCGTACGCTTCAACCGGCCGGTCGGGCGCCTGTACTTCCGGGCCATCGAGCCCTTCCACCACCTCATCGTGGCCCGCCTCGTCGCGGGCGCCCGCCGGCCCCGGCCCTGAGGGGCCGGGGCCGGGGGTCCGGACTTACCGCGACGGCGTGCCGGGCGGCGAGGCCGGGGGCTGGGAGCCCGTGCCCTGGCGCTCCCTGAGCTCCTCGATCTCGGCCTGGGTCCTGGCCCGTTCCTCGTCGCTCGGGGAGAAATCGATCTCGCAGGGCGTGACCTTCGAGGTCTCCTTCACTCCGACCTCGACCTCCGCGTAACGGCTCCACGGCCTCGCCGGCTTCAGGAGTACGAGGGTGTAGCCGGGCGGGACCGTCTTCGAGTTGATCTTCAGCACCATTGCGTCGCCCCGCCCCCGGACCACGTCGGCCTCGAAGTCGCGGGACCCGGTCCCCGGGAGGACCTGCGGATTGCGGTACCCACCCACATGAGTGCACTCCGAAGGGGGCTTCTGCTCGACCAATGCGGCGCTCACCCCCAGAGCCTGGAGTTTGCGCACCAGTTCGGGCAGTTCGTCGGGCTGGGGCCAGCCGACCGTGATGGTGCCGTCCCTGTCCTTCGTGATGCCGCCGTCGGTCAGAGCGTGCGCGGGAGGCGGGCTGTCACCGTGGTCCCCCAGGGCGGGCAGTGCCACCAGTCCGGCCACCACGGCCGTTACCGCGCCCCCCGGTTCCTCCCCTGCGTCGGGGACCCGGTCGGCCCCCTCACTCGGGGTACTTGGCCGATGGCCCCCCGAACGTTTCACCGGCACGACGCGAACCTCACCGGACGAACCTCACCGGCACCCCCGGCCGGGCCTGCGCCGCCGCGTCCAGGGCGGGGCCCGCGGGGACCACCCCCACCACCGGGTAGCCCCCCGTCACCGGGTGATCGGCCAGGAACACCACCGGCAGGCCGTCCGGCGGGACCTGGACCGCTCCCAGGACCATGCCCTCGCTCGGCAGTTCACCGGCCCGGCCGCGGATCAGCGGTGTCCCCGCCTCCGTGCGCAGGCCGATGCGGTTGGACATCGGGGACACCCGGAACACCGAACGCCAGAGCCCGGCGAGCGAAGCCGGGGTGAACCAGTCCGCCCGTGGCCCCAGCCGCAGCGGGAGCAGCAGTTCCGAAGGCGCCCCCGGCAGGGCGCAGATGTCCGCCCCCGCCCCCGCCCCCGGAGCCGGGTCCGGTCCGGGCGGGCCGACCGGCAGCGGCATTCCGTCCGACAGGACCGGCGGCCCCAGCCCCGACAGCAGGTCCGTCGAGCGACTGCCCAGGACCGGCGGGACGCTCAGGCCTCCCCGTACCGCCACATAGCCGCGCAGCCCCGACTCCGCCCGGCCCACCTCCAGCTCCGCCCCGGCCGGCAGCCGTACCGGAGCTCCCCAGGCCACCGGGCGCCCGGACACCCGTACCGCACAGGGCGCGCCCGTGACCGCCACGGTCGTCGCGGCCAGCGCCCGCAGCCCCACCCCGTCCAGGGTCGTCTCCAGCGCCGCCGCGCCCGGCGGGTTGCCGAGCAGGCGGTTGGCCAGCGCGTACGCCGCCGTGTCCAGCGCCCCCGAGCGGGGCACCCCCAGGTGCGCGTACCCCGGACGCCCCAGGTCCTGGACCGTGGTCAGCGCGCCGGCCCGTACCACCACCAGCCCGCTCATCCGGACACCTCCGTGAACCGCACCCGTACCCCCGGCGCGAGCAGCGCCGCCGGTTCCCGCCCGGGATCCCAGAGCACCGCGTCCGTCGAGCCGATCAGCTGCCAGCCGCCGGGGGAGGAGCGCGGGTAGACGCCCGCGTACTCGCCCGCCAGCGCCACCGAGCCCGCCGGGACCGCCGTACGGGGAGTGGCGCGCCGGGGGAGGTGGAAGCGTTCCGGAAGCCCGGTCAGGTAGCCGAAACCGGGCGCGAAGCCGCAGAAGGCCACCCGGAAGACGGTGCCGCCCACGATGGCCGGCACCTCCCGCTCCGCCACCCCCCACAGCCGGGCCACCTCCGCCAGGTCCGGTCCGTCGTACCGCACCGGGACGGTGACCAGCGGCCCCCGCGTCGGCGCGAGCGGCGGCACCTCCCAATCCGCGATCCGGGCCGCCAGCGCGCGCGGCTCCCGTACGCCGTCCAGCAGGACGGTCCGCGCCGCCGGCACGATGTCCCGTACAGCGCCCAGCTCGCCCGCATCCCGCCGCCGCAGCAGCTCCGCGTGGAGCGCCGTCACATCCGCCGCCGAGTCCAGCTCGACCAACAGCCCCTCGGCCCCCGCCGGCAAGGCCCGCATCCTCACGCGAACGCCTCCACGCGGACCCCGGCCGCGCCCAGCGCCTCCCGGACCCGCCGTGCGAGAACCGCCGCCCCCGGGGTGTCCCCGTGCAGGCACAGGGAGCGCGCGGTCACCCGCACGCGGGACCCGTCGGACGCCGTCACGGCGCCCTCGGCGGCCACCCGTACGGCCTGAGCCACCACGGCATCGGGGTCGTACAGCACCGCTCCCGGCTCGGCGCGCGGCACCAGGGTCCCGGCCGGTGTGTAGGCCCGGTCGGCGAAAGCCTCCGGTACGGGGGTCAGCCCGGCTTCCCCGGCGGCCGCGAGGAGCAGCGAGCCGGGGAGGCCGAGCACGGGCAGGGCGCCTCCCGCCGTCAGGATCCCGGAGACGACCGCGGCCGCCTGGCCGGCGTCGTGCACGGTGCGGTTGTAGAGCGCGCCGTGCGGTTTCACGTAGGACACCCGGGAGCCGGCCGCCCGCGCGAACACCTCCAGCGCCCCGATCTGGTAGGCCACCTCGTCCGCCAGTTCGCCGGGCGGCACGTCCATGGCGCGCCGCCCGAAGCCCGCCAGGTCGCGGTAGGAGACCTGCGCGCCGATCCGTACGCCCCGTTCCGCGGCCAGCTCGCAGACCCGGCGCATGATGGACGGGTCACCGGCGTGGAAGCCGCAGGCGACATTGGCGCTCGTGACGACGGAGAGCAGGGCCTCGTCGTCGGTCAGCGTCCAGCGGCCGAAGCCCTCGCCGAGGTCGGCGTTGAGGTCGATCGCCGCCGCCGGGGGTGTGATCATGGAAGCCATGCGGTGAGCGTAGAACAGCGGCGCGTCGTCCTCGCGGTCGCTCTCGCCGCAGTTCGCACCCCGGTCCTCACGTTCTCACCTGTGGTCTCGCCTGTTGTCGCCGCCGTCCTTTGGCAGCCGGGGACGATCCGGCCGAACCATGCCGTTTGGGATGTTGTCAGGGTGAGCGCCTAGTCTTTCCCCGTGACTCTCCCCGCCCCGGCGAAGACCCTTCCCTCCCCGGCGCCGGGCCCGGCCGCCGACGAGGGCCTGGCCCGGCGGCTGCGCGCTCTCGCCTGCACCGCCCCGCTGCACGACCTCGACGTACGCAAGGCCAATCTGGCCGGGGAGTACGGGGTCTACGCGATGGCGGAGGTAGCGCTGGCGGCGATCGACCTGGTCACGCTCAACATGGACTTCGACACCGGCGCCGACCACGAGCAGATAGTGGCCAGGCTGCTGCCGCGCGTCGCCGCCCAGGCCCCGGCCCGCCCGGCCGCCGAGCACGAGCGGGTGGCCCGCTGGGTGCTGGAGAACCTGATCAACGTCGGCAGCGTGGACCGCGGCTTCCGCGCGATCTACGGCACCTTCGGCCCGGACGGCGTCTACGTCCGCAGGGACTACGACTTCAAGCTGATCGAAGAGGTCCCGGGCTACGGCGGCGCGGTCTATCTGCGCACCACCGACGAGGCCGTCAACGTCCTCGTCGGCGCCCTCGACACGGACGTCACCAGCGCCCAGATCGCCGCCGAGGTCAAGCTGGACGTCCTGATCAGCCGAGGCCGGCTGGCGGATGCCCAGCTGGCCGCCGAACAGGCCCGCTACCGGACCGTCCAGTACGCGGAGACCCTGCGCCGGACGCTGGACGCGACGCGGCGCAACGTCCGGGCGGTGGACTGGCTCCAGGCCGTCCCCGACATGATCGCCGAGGCCCTCGACCACGTCGCCGACCGCTACCGCCACGAGAACGCGATCCTGACCAACATCCGCAAGGCGCGCGACGAGGCGGAAGAGCCCGAGAACAAGCGGCGCGCGGCCGAGCTCGTCGACATCGTCAAGGACTGCATCCGCCGCCACACCCAGCTCCAGTCCCGGCTCCTGGACGCCGGGCCGCTGTTCCGTGCCGAGCAGGACCGCCAGGCCTTCGCGGCGCCCGCGCCGCGCTCCGGCATCGACCTGTACGGCCAGCTGGTCGCCCCGCTCCTGCCGCTCCCCGTGGAACAGGCACGCCGGGTGACGGATGCCTTCTTCGCCTCCGGGGCGGGCCTGCGCACGCCCGTCTCCGTCCGGGTCGCCGACCTGGTCGAGATACTGCTCACCCCGCCGGTCGAGCGGGAGCACCTCGGCGCGGAGATGCCGGAGCCGGACCTCATCGCTACCCCGGACGACAGCCGCTTCAGCGAGGAACAGCTCGCCTGCGCGATGCGGCTCCTGGACCTGCCGCACGATGCCCCGCGCCGCCTGTCCGGCCTCCTCGCGGAAGCCCGCCGCAGCGACCCGGACTTGCCGTACCTGGTGGCCCTGCTGGCCGTCCACGCGGCGAGCCCGGCCGTCGGCACGGCCTACCGCCAGGGCGAGGAGCGCCTGCTCTTCGCGGTGGACGACGGCACGCAGCTCGAAGACCCCGAATTCGGCGGCGCCGACCTGATCGTCGGCACGGCCCTCCTCGACGCCGCGGGCATGGCGGCGGACCGCGCGGAGGCGGCATGACCCGCCCCCCGGCCCGGCCCGTGCGGTGTGCGGCCGCCCTGACCGGTCGTCGCCCCATAGCCCCATCGGCCACCGCGCCCGCCGTGGTCCTGGCCGGGCCGCGTCGGCTGTCGGCAGCCGCGCCGCCTGGCCGGCATACCTCGACCGGTGGCTCTGGTAGACGTCCGCAGCACGTCGAGACGCCGCTGACCGCTCGGGCGGGTGCCGGTGCCGTCGCTGGTGTTTCGCCCGTCGTGCTGCCGGCCGCCGTGCCCGCCGTGGTCCTGGCCGGGCCGTGCCGACTGCGGACGGCCGCGCCGTCGGTCGCCGTGACGTGTGCTGGCCGGCGGTCCGCGGCCGTGCTCGTCGTACGGGTGGACGAGGCCGACGTCGCAGGAGGTGGGGCGGCTTCGCCACCGATGCCCCGGGCCGGCGTGGGCCGGTGGGCCGATGCCGCGCCCGCCGGTGGCCCGGCTGCCCGGCTCCGGGTGGTGGCGGCCGCGCCGACTGTCGCGGCCAGCGGGGGATGCGCGGCTCCGGCGCCGCCCGGCGCGAGCGTCCGGGCAGGCCGTACCCGCCCTGGGGGGCCGGGCCTGCCCCCGCACCCAGGAGCCGAAGCCACCGCACCGCAGACCAACGCCACCGCCACCGCCACCGCCAAGGAGACGCACCCGTGAGCGACCACCACGCCGAGCACCCCGCGTGGAGCGAGCCCGACGCGCCGTCGGCTCCCGTCGCGTCCGCCCCCGCCGGGGCCCTGACCCCCGCCGACGCCGCCGACGCGGCCCGGCTCGTCGCCTTCGGGCTTCAGCCCAAGCTGCTCCCCGCCCGTGACGCCGAGTACGCCGAGCTGCTGCGCCGCTACCGCGAGGACCCCGCCTTCGGCCGCCTCGCCGACGCCGTCGCCACCGGCCTCGGGCTCGTCGTCCTGGAGGTGTCGCCCCGCGCCGGCATGGCCGTCGCCGCCGACGAGGACTCCGTCTTCGCCGTCCGCATGGGCGACTACGCCCGCCGCACCACCGCCGACTCCGCCGACCGCTTCCTGCACGGCCTCGCCCACCTGGCCGTCGCGGCCCTCGCCTTCCCCCGCCCCGAGGACCTCGCCGACGACGGCTACATCGGCCGCATCACCGTCAACGGCGTCGACGCCTTCGTCCGCCAGACCTGCCGCCGCCTGGAGGAGCGCGCCGAGGAACTCGGGGAGAACACCGACCCGGCCACCGACGCCCCCGGCCTGGAGGCCGCCTGGCGGGTCTACGCCCGCCGCAGCGCGACCGGCGCCACCAAGGACGCCCGCCGCCTCGCCGGCTCCACCACCGGCATCATCGGCAAGGCCGCCGCCTTCCTCACCGACTCCGGCTTCCTCCAGCGCACCGGAGACGACGCAGGCGGCACCTACCGCACCACCCCCCGCTACCAGCTCCAGGTCCGCGACATGGCGGGCAGCTCGGCCATGGCCGAGCTCCTGGACCTCGGCGTGGTCCCCGTCAGCGACGGCTCCGCCACCCTCCTGCCGCCGCCCGACGGCGACGACCTGGAGCTCGCCGCCGACGCCGGGCTCCCCTTCCACTCCTGAGCCCCGCCCCCGCCCTCCCCGCCTGAGCCCGCGCCGCCCGTCACCGAGCCACCTGCCCTCCGTACGACCCACGAGACACCACGAGAGTCCGCCGCCATGTACGAGCTGTCCCGGATCCGCCTCTACTCCATCGGGCCCGCCGGTGCGCGCTACGCCGACACCGTGCTCGACCTGCGCGGAGTCGGCGAGCCGGTGCCCCACCCGGCGCCCGCACAGGCGGAGTTCTTCGAGGACGAGCCCACCGGCCCGCCGCGCCGCCCCGCGCCCGCCGGAGTGCTCTTCCTGGAGAACGGCGGCGGCAAGTCCGTCCTCCTCAAGCTGATCTTCTCCGTGATGCTCCCCGGCCACCGCAACACCCTCGGCGGCGCCAGCTCCGGCGTACTGCGCAAGTTCCTCCTCGCCGACGACTGCGGCCACGTCGCCCTGGAGTGGCAGCACACCCAGACCGGCGAGTGCGTCGTCGTCGGCAAGGTCAGCGAATGGCGCGGCCGCCAGGTCTCCAACGACCCCCGCAAGTTCGCCGAGGCCTGGTACTCCTTCCGCCCCGGCCCGGGACTGAGCCTCGACAACCTCCCCGTCGCCGAGGCCACCTCCGTACGCCCGCCCGTCGAGGGCGCCTCCGGAGCCCAGGGCCGCCGCCGCACCATGAAGGGCTTCCGCGACGCCCTCACCGACGCGGGCAAGGCCTACCCGCACCTGGAGGTGTACTGGGAGGAGATCCACGACCGCTGGAACGAACACCTCACCGAAGTCGGCCTCGACCCCGAACTCTTCCGCTACCAGCGCGAGATGAACGCCGACGAGGGCGAGGCCGCCGGCCTCTTCGCGGTCAAGAAGGACTCCGACTTCACCGACCTCCTGCTGCGCGCCGTCACCGACACCCGCGACACCGACGGCCTCGCCGACCTGGTCCACGGCTTCGGCAACAAGCTCGGCCGCCGCGCCGAGCTGATGGCCGAACGGGACTTCACCGCCGGCTCCGTGGACCTGCTCACCCGGATCGTCGAGGCCGCCGAGACGCGCTCCCGGCTGCGCGACGTCCACGCGGGCGCGGAACGCCGTACGCGGACCCTGGCCCGGCGGCTGTCCGCCCGCGCCGCCGAAGAACGCGGCCGGGCCGCCGACCTCGCCCAGCGGGTCACCGGCGCCGCCCACGAGGTCACCACCGCCGAATTCGCCCGCGCTCGCAGCGCCGCGGTCTCCGCCGAACTCGCCTACCGGCACGCCTCCCTGGCCCTGACCGTCGCCGACAAGGCCGCCGCGGCCCAGCGCCGCGAACTCCTCGAAGCCCGCACCCTGCACGCCGCCTGGCAGGCCGCCGAGAACGTACTGCGCCACCGCGCCGCCGCCGACCGCTCCGCCCGGGTCGCCGCCGCGATCCTGGAGGCCGAGCGGGACGCCGCCCCCGCGCTCGCCGCCCGCGCCACCGCCGCCGCCGACCTCGTACGCGCCCTGCACACCGCCGCCGAGCACGGCGAACGGGTCGCCAACGAGGAGGAGGAGCGGTCCGCGGGCCTCCAGGCCGCCGGCGAGGCCGCCCACCGCGACGCCACGGCCGCCGCCACCGCCGCCCAACGGGCCCGCAGCGAGGCCGAACACCTCCGATCCCGCCTCGGCGAAGTCCAGCAGGAGACCGCCGAGGCCGTCCGCGCGGGCTGGCTCGACGACACCGCACCCGACGCCGACCCGGCCCGCGCCGCCCTCGCGGCCACCGACGCCGAGAAGACCGCCGTGGCCGCCTGGGACGAAGCCCGCGAAGCCGCACGCGCCGCCTCCGAAGCCGCCCGCGAAGCCGCCGCCGCGGAATCCCGCGCCGAACTCACCGCCGCCCGCGCCGCCGACGCGGCCGACGCCGCCGAAGCAGCCCACGACGCCGAACACCGCGCCGCCGCCTCCCTCGCCCGGGCCCCCCGCCTGGCCGCCCTCCTGGGCCTCCCATCGGCCCCCGACGCCTCGGTCCCGTCCCCGCGCGCGGGCGAAGGCGCGGGCGCGTCCGGCTCCGCCGGCTCGGGTACGGGGGGCCGCGCGGCAGCCGGGGACCTCGGCTCCGCCGGCCACACGGGTTCCGCCGGGTCCGGTACGGCCCACAGCGGACCCGGCGGCACTCCGGGCGCTTCCGGCTCCGCCGAGGGCGGGCGCTCCGGCGGCCGACCGGCCGTCGCCGCGCGCCTGGGCTCCGCGCGGGGCGCGGCCCACGAGGACCCCGCCACCGCCGGCCGGCTCACCGCCGAGGACCTCGACCGGAGCGCCGAGGACCTCCACCACCTGCTGACCGACGGAGTCACGGCGGCCGAACGCCAGCTGTTCGAGCTGCGCACCGCCGCCGCCGACGACGCCCGCATCCTCGGCGCCCTCGGCGACGGCGGTCTGCTGCCGCCCGGCCCCGACGTCCTCGCCACCGTCGAATACCTCGGCGAACAGGGCATCCCGGCCCTGCCCGGCTGGCGCTACCTCGCCCAGTCCGTGGACCCCGCCGACCACGCCGCCGTCCTCGCCGCCCGCCCCGAACTCGTCGACGGCGTCGTCATCACCGACCCCGGCACGCACGCCCGCGCCCGCGAGGTCCTCACCGGCGCCGCCCTCCTGCCCCGCTCCACCGTCGCCGTCGGCACCGCCGCCGCGCTGCTCGCCCCCGTACCCCCGGCCGGCCCGGACGGCGACCACGGCCTCTCCGGCGTCTTCCTCGTCCCTCCGAACCCGGCCATGCACGACGAGCACGCCGCCGACGAGGAACGCCAGGCGCTGCGCACCCGCGCCACCGCCCGCGACACCGAGATCCGCGACCTGGCCGCCCGCCTCGCCGGGGACCGCGAACTCGCCGCCCGGCTCGCCTCCTGGCGCACCGGCTGCCCGCCCGGCCGTCGCGCCGAACTCGCACGGCAGGCCGAGGCCGCCCGCGCGTTCGCCGAGGAAGCCGACGCCGAGCTCGCGGAGGCCCGTACCGTACGCGCCGAGGCGGACGAGGCCGCCGCCGACGCCGTCCGCGTGCGTGACGAGCGCCAGGACACCGCCCAGCGCGCCCGCCGCGCCGCCGACGCCCTCGCCGGCCTCGCCTTCCGTCTGCGCGAACGCGCCGGCTGGCAGGCACAGCTGCGCGAACTCGCCGACGAGGCCGCCGAGTCCGAGGCCCGCGCCGAAGCCTGCCTGGACCGGGCCCGCGCCGCCGACGAGGACCGCCGCGCCGCCCAGCGCGCCGCGGACGACGCCCGCCGCACCGCCCGCGCGCTGCGGGCCGAGCGCGCCGAAATCGCCGGCGCCCCCGACCCCCTGCCGGAGGACGACGGCAGCGCCAAGGCGCCGCTCCCCGACCTCCGCGAGGCCTACCGGGCCGCCTCCCAGCTGTACGAGAAGGTGGGCGTCGGCGCCGACCTGCGCGCCGAACAGGCCCGGGCCGAGAGCGACGAGAGTGCCGCCCTCGCCGAACTCGACCGCCTCACCAACAAGGTCCGCACCCGCGCCGCCCAGCTCCTCGAAGGCACCGACGGCTCCGACGGCCCCTCCCGCCAGGCGGCCGCCGCCCGCGCCGAATCCCTCGTACAGATGCTGGAGACCCGCGCGTCCGCCGCCAGCGAGCAACTCGGCCGGCTGCGCGGCGAGGCCGAACGCCGCGCTCCCGCCGACGGCGAGGCGCACACAGAGCTGCCCGAGGAACTGATTCCCCACGACGTCGACCAGGCCCAGGCCCTGCT
Organism: Streptomyces sp. NPDC003038; assembly: GCF_040611115.1. Classification (NCBI taxonomy): domain Bacteria; kingdom Bacillati; phylum Actinomycetota; class Actinomycetes; order Kitasatosporales; family Streptomycetaceae; genus Streptomyces; species Streptomyces sp. NPDC003038. The sequence goes on along the minus strand of NZ_JBEXNN010000042.1, from coordinate 19,354 downwards.
CCGCACGGCCACGGCCCAGCTCGCCGCCCACAGCGCCGCCGTGGAGAGCGCCCGGGCCGCGCACACGGACCTGCTGCGCGCCCACCGCACCGCCGAGGACGGCGCCGGCGGCTTCGAGGAGACCGCGGCGCTGCTGCGGGACATGTTGCGCGGCTCGGCCTCCGAGGACGTCGACGGCGGCCGGGGCGGAGGGAAGCGGAGCCACGCGCAGCAGGACGACGAGCAGGAGCCGGTGCCCCACGCGGGCACCCTGGAAGAGGCCCGCCAGTCCGCCAAGGAGGCCCGCCGCTCCCTGCGCGCCTGCGCCGCCGACCTCTCGGCCGCCGAGTCGGCCGTCCGCGAGGCGAGCGACATCCTGGTCCGGCACGCCAACGCCACCCGTTACGAGCAGGTACGCACCCCCGCGCGCCAGCAGATCCGCGAACTGCCCGCCTCCGCCCTCCCCGAGCACGCCGCGGCGTGGGCCACGGCCTTCGCCCCCCGGCTCCGCGTCCTCACCGACGAACTGGCGCAGCTGGAGCGCAACCGCGACAGCATCGTCGACCGCCTGCGCGGCCTCGTCGAATCGGCCCTGGCCACCCTTCGCTCCGCGCAGCGGCTCTCCCAGCTCCCGGAGGGCCTCGGGGAATGGTCGGGCCAGGAGTTCCTGCGGATCCGCTTCGAGGAGCCCGACCAGGCCACGCTGACCGAGCGGCTCGGCGAGGTCATCGACGAGGCCACCCGCGCGGCGGTGAAGAAGAACAGCGCCGCCTCCTTCGGCGAGGGCCGGCGCGACGGCATGTCGCTGCTGCTGCGCGGAGTCCAGGCGGCGCTGGAACCCAAGGGCATCTCCGTCGAGATCCTCAAGCCGGACGCGGTGCTGCGCGCCGAGCGGGTGCCCGTCGGTCAGATGGGCGACGTGTTCTCCGGCGGGCAGCTGCTGACCGCCGCGATCGCGCTGTACTGCACCATGGCGGCGCTGCGCAGCAACGACCGCGGCCGCGACAAGCACCGCCACGCGGGCACGCTGTTCCTCGACAACCCCATCGGGCGCGCGAACGCCACGTACCTGCTGGAACTCCAGCGGGCCGTCTCCGACGCGCTCGGCGTCCAGCTCCTCTACACGACGGGACTCTTCGACACGACGGCGCTCGCCGAATTCCCGCTGGTCATCAGGTTGCGCAACGACGCGGACCTGCGGGCGGGCCTGAAGTACATCAGCGTCGAGGAACACCTGCGGCCGGGCCTGCCGCAGCAGTCCCCGGAGGAGGAAACCATCCACGGCGAGATCACGGCCACCCGCATGTTCCGCCGCAGCACCGCCTGAGGCCCCCTCACACGGCCGTCTCTTCCCCGGGGGCTCGCCCGTGGGGCCGGCTGGAGCGCCCCGCGACCGGGGGCCGGTACGCAGGCCGTTCGCCGGGCTCGCCGACCCGGGCGGGAGGCCGCCGCACGCCCCGCCCGGGTCGGCGGGTCGGCGGGGCGACAAGGCCCGCCCGGAGCCGCCGCCCGGCGGGGCGTCACGGACTGTCCGCAGCCCGGCCGGCCGGGCTGCGGATATGCGGCTACCGACGCCCGGGCGTCGCGAAGTGGCCCCCGGGCCGCGGTATTCGGGCCGGCACCGGCTCCCGCGCCGCCCGGCGCGCTTCGCGGCGGCGGGCCCGCGCCGTGCTGCTCGGCTCCGACAGCACCCCGTACCGCTGGTTCCACGCCTGCTGGGTGATCCACACGTCCAGGACGGCCCATGTGGCCACGACCGTCCCCGCGACCGCGCCGAGCGCCATCGGGAAGGCCAGCCAGGACCCGGTGAGAGTGAGGAGGAAGCTGATCGTCGCCGCGGTAAGGGTCACGGCCGCGATCAGCACCGCCCGCACCGCGGACGCCCGCACCGGATCCGGCATCCGGCGCCGCCGAGCCGGCTCCTCCACCCACAGCGTCCGCTGCCCCGGTTCACCGGCCCGCTCACCGCCGCTTTCGGTGTCCGTGCCCTGATATCTGCTCATGGTCCGCTCACTCCCCACCGCGCGGTCCGCCCTGCTGTCCCGCTACGTCCACTTCGTCCCCAACACGTCTACCCCGTCTACCCCGACGTGCCCTCCCGAACAGAAAGACGTCCGGCGGTGGCGAGAGATTCCCGAATCGTGGACGCTTCCACCGGCGACGGCCGTCGCGGAACGAAGAATTCCAGCCATCCATCCGGTTACGGGAACTGATCCCCCATCAAGTGTCATGTGCCACATATCGGGCCGCTCCTGACCGGAAGTGTCGGACAACTCATGATCTTCGTCCAGGTGTCAGGCCGAAAACGTCCGGACACGCCTTCGAACCCACTCCCCCGCAGTAGTAGGCTCACGCCGTTTAAATGACGGAACACCAACCCCCCACCACGGGGTTGAGCTGGGGGAGGCTGGGGAGGCCATGCGCTTTCGCGGGAAGTCCATCCGCCGGAAGATCGTGGCGTTGCTCCTTGTGCCGCTCGTCTCCCTGACCGCCCTCTGGGGCTTCGCGACGGTCATCACAGGCCGTCAAGCCGTCCAACTCCTCGACGTCGCCCACGTCATCGACAAGGTCGGCTATCCCATCGAGGACGTCGTCCGCGTGATCCAGAAGGAGCGCCGCCAGACCCTCGTCGTCCTCGGCGACCCCCGCGCCTCCACCGCCACCGCCGAACTCGCCAAGCGCCGCGCCGCCACCGACGAAGCCGTCGAGGAGATCAGCGCGAACGGCCGGGACCCCGAAGTCCTCGACGAGCTGAGCCCCCAGAACGCCCACCGGATGCGCTCCATCCTCGCCGCCTTCCAGGGCATCGGCGCACTGCGCCGCTCCGTCGACCAGAACGCCCTCGACCCCAGCCAGGCGCTGGAGCTGTACAGCCGCCTCGTCGACCCCTGCTACGACTTCCTCATGAACCTCCACGCGCTCGAGGACGTGGAGATGGACAAGCAGGGCCGCGCCCTCGTCGGGATCACCCGCGCCCGCGAGACGCTCTCGCGCGAGGACGCCGTCGTCGCCTCCGCCCTCGCCGCCCGCAGCGTCAGCGCCACCGACATCCGGCACGTCTCGGACTTCGCCGCCCACCGCACGCTGCTGTACGAGTTCAACCTCGCGGTCCTCCCGGCCGCCGACCGCGAACGCTTCGAGCAGTACTGGAGCAACCCCGACACCAAGGCGCTGCGCGACGCCGAGGAACGGTTCATCGCCGGCGGCGCGGTCAAGAACCCGCGCAGCGTCACGGCCGCCCAGTGGGACGAGGCCGCGACCAAGGTCCTCGACGACCTCGCCGTCATGGGCACCGAGGCCGGCGACCGCTACCAGAAGCGCGTCGAGCCCGTCGCCATGGACGTCCTGGTCCAGGCCGCCGTCGCCGGCGTCCTCGGCTTCATCGCCCTGACCGTGTCCCTGGTCCTCTCCGTACGCATCGGCCGCGACCTGATCCGCGACCTGTCCCGCCTGCGCAAGGAGGCCCACGAATCCTCCGGCGTCCGGCTGCCGAGCGTGATGCGCCGCCTCGCCGCCGGGGAACACGTGGACGTGGAGACCGAGTCGCCCCGCCTCGAATACGAGAAGGACGAGGTCGGCCAAGTCGGCCAGGCCCTCAACACCCTCCAGCGCGCCGCCGTCGAAGCCGCCGTCAAGCAGGCGGAGCTCCGTCGCGGTGTCTCCGAGGTGTTCGTCAACCTGGCCCGCCGCAACCAGGTACTGCTGCACCGCCAGCTGACCCTCCTCGACACCATGGAACGCCGTACCGAGGACACCGAGGAGCTGGCCGACCTCTTCCGCCTCGACCACATGACCACGCGCATGCGCCGCCACGCCGAAGGCCTGGTGATCCTCTCCGGCGCCGCGCCCTCCCGTCAGTGGCGCAAGCCCGTGCAGCTGATGGACGTCGTACGGGCCGCGGTCGCCGAGGTGGAGGACTACGAGCGCATCGAGGTTCGCCGGCTGCCGCGCCTCGGCATCGTCGGCCCCGCCGTCGCCGACATCACCCACCTCGTCGCCGAACTCCTCGAGAACGCCACCGTCTTCTCGCCGCCGCACACCGCCGTCCAGGTGCACGGCGAGCGCGTGGCCAACGGCTTCACCCTGGAGATCCACGACCGCGGCCTCGGCATGCACCCCGAGGCGCTCCTCGACGCGAACCTCCGGCTCGCCGAGACGCCCGACTTCGAGCTCTCCGACACCGACCGCCTCGGCCTCTTCGTCGTCAGCCGGCTCGCGCAGCGCCACAGCGTCAAGGTCGTGCTCCAGCCCAGCCCCTACGGAGGCACCACCGCGGTGGTGTTCCTCCCGATGGCGTTGCTGACCGAGGCTCCCGACACCAACGGCACGGGCACCCGGCTGGACGGAGCCAAGCGCGGCAGGACCGCCAAGACGGCCGGGAACGCCCGCATCCCGTCGGCCCGGCCCACGCCCAGGGCCGCCGTTGAGCGTGCCCCGTCCGGCCGCCCGCTGCCGCCCGCCGAACTGCGCGGCCCGGTCGAGCTGGAGGCCCCCCTCGGGGTGCCCGGGCTGGACGGCCTCGACGACCCCGCCGCCCTGGACGAGGTCACCCCCGGCGGCCCGGGCCCCACCGGCGTCGCCGTCCGCCCCGCCATGGCGACGCTGGACGACGAGACCCCGCCGAACGGCACCCCGCGCAGCGCCCTGCTCGGCCTGCGCCCGGCGGACCGGCCGCACACCGACCGTCACGCGGAGCTGGGCGGCGCCCGCAGGAACGACCGGGACGGCTTCCGCGACGGCTTCCGGGACCGTGACCGCGACGGCCTGCGAGACCGTGACCGCCTGCGCGACCGCGATGGCTTCCGCGACCGCGATGGCTTCCGCGACCGCGACGGCGACCGCCACGCCGAGCGCGCCTCCGACCGGCGCCGGGACACAGACCGCGACCGCAAGCCGCTCGCGCCCACCGGTCCGGTCCGGCTGGAGAGCCCGCACCTGGACACCGTCCGCGGGGACGGTCCCCGCGCCGCCGGCTCCATGCCGCTGCCGCGCCGCCGCCCCACCCCCACCCTGGTCGCCGAGCACGGCCGCCGCGTGGAGCCCCGCCCGGTCTCCGCGGTCCCGAAGCCCTCCTCCGTACGCGCACCCGGGGAGACCGGCACCAAGCCCGGCCCGGACGCCGGAGCGCTGCCCCGCCGGGTCCGCCAGGCCAGCCTGGCGCCGCAGCTGAAGAACGCCCCGGCCCCCGCTCCCGCCGACTCCGCCGACGGGCCGGCGGAAGACCGGGACGCGGATGAGGTGCGTACGCGCATGTCCGCACTCCAGCGCGGCTGGACCGCGGGCCGCAACCAGCACGCACAGCAGCAGTCGGAGACCGAGGCCGGCACCTCCGCCGCCACAGGTCCCGCGAACGAGAACGAAGGGGACGGTCGATGACCGCACCGCAGACCGGCAACGACACCAGGGGCCGCGGCTCCGGCCCGCTCAACTGGCTGCTCGACGAGCTCGTCGACCGGGTCGGCAGCATCCGCAAGGCGGTCGTCCTGTCCGGCGACGGCCTGCCCACCGGCAGCTCCAAGGACCTGACGCGCGAGGACAGCGAGCACCTGGCGGCGGTGGCGTCCGGCTTCCACAGCCTGGCCAAGGGCGTGGGCCGCCACTTCGAGTCCGGCAAGGTCCGCCAGACCGTCGTCGAGCTCGACGAGGCCTTCCTCTTCGTGATGGCGGCCGGCGACGGCAGCTGCCTCGCGGTGCTGTCCGACGCCGACTCCGACGTCGGACAGGTCGCGTACGAGATGACGCTGATGGTCAAGCGAGTGGGCGACCACCTGGCGACCGCCCCGCGCACCGGGCTGCCAGCCGGAGGGTGAGTCGCAGGGCATGAGCGATCCAGGCCAGGACCACCCCGACACCACCCCCGCAGGCAGCACGGCCGGCCCGCCTGCCCCCAGCGCCGTCGACGATCCCGCCCCCGGCCACGCGCGCTGGTTCGACGACGAGGCGGGCCCCGTGGTGCGTCCGTACGCGATGACCCGCGGCCGGACCAGTCACGCGGGCCAGCACCGGCTCGACCTGATCGCGCTCGTCGTCGCCGAAGCGGCCGCCGACGATCCGCTCTGGGACCTGACCCTGTCCCCGGAACACGCCCACATCCTCGGGCTGTGCCGGGAGCGCCCGCAGTCGGTCGCGGAACTCGCGGCGGACCTCGACCTCGCGATCGGCGTCGTCCGGGTCCTGATCGGTGATCTGGCCGACGACCAACTGGTCCATGTGACCCGGCCGGTACCTCCGGCCGAACTGCCCGACGAATCCATTCTGCGTGAGGTGATCGATGGCCTTCGGGCGCTCTAGCCGCACCGGCGCCATGCATGCCGTGTCGCCGGTCGAACCGCTGACCTTGAAGATCCTGGTCGCGGGCGGCTTCGGGGTGGGCAAGACCACCCTGGTCAGTGCGGTGAGTGAGATCAGACCGCTGCGCACCGAGGAACAGCTCTCGGAGCCGGGTCGAGATGTCGACGACATCGGGGGAGTGGAGGGCAAGAGCACGACGACCGTGGCCATGGACTTCGGGCGCATCACCCTGCGCGAGGACCTGGTGCTGTACCTGTTCGGCACGCCGGGGCAGGACCGGTTCTGGTTCCTGTGGGACGAGCTGGCCCAGGGCTCGCTCGGCGCGGTGGTCCTCGTGGACACCCGCCGCCTCGCCGACTGCTTCGCCGCGATCGACTACTTCGAGCGGCGCGAGATCCCGTTCGTGGTCGCGGTCAACTGCTTCGACGGCGCGGACCGGCACCCCGTGGTGACCGTACGCGAAGCGCTCGACCTCGATCCGGGGGTGCCGGTGCTGCTGTGCGACGCGCGGGACCGGGAGTCCGTGAAGGACGTCCTGGTGGGGGTCGTGGAGCACGCGATGTCGCTGGCGCGGGCCCGTCGGCAGAGCCTGACGACGGGTACCTGACGCGGGGCGCCCGATGACACGGGGCTGACGGCGCGAGCTTGACGACCCGGGTCAGACGGCGCGGGCCTGACGGTCCGGCCGGGCATGGAGGCGGCCCGTACCCCCGCCGACTGGGGTACGGACCGCAGCTCTCATGGGGGGTTCGGGGCCCCGGTCACGGCGCGGGACTGTGCAGAGAGTGTGAACCCGCCACCGTGGACCGTCAAGTATCCGGACAGCACCCGGAATTCAGCGCACGGCGACGACGGCGGACCCGTGCCCGAACAGCCCCTGGTTGGCGGTGATCCCGGCCCGCGCACCGGGCACCTGCCGGTCCCCGGCCTCACCGCGCAGCTGCCACGTCAGCTCGCACACCTGGGCGATGGCCTGCGCCGGCACCGCCTCCCCGAAGGAGGCCAGCCCGCCACTGGTGTTGACGGGAATGCGCCCGCCGAGGGCCGTCGCCCCGTCCCGTACGAGCTTCGCCCCCTCACCCTCCCCGCAGAGGCCGATGTCCTCGTACCACTCCAGCTCCAGGGCGGTGGAGAGGTCGTACACCTCGGCGAGCGAGAGGTCGTCGGGGCCGAGCCCCGCCTCCTCGTAGGCGGCGCGGGCGATCGAGGACCGGAACGTGCCCGGCGCGGGCCGTACGGCCGTCACCGAATCGGTGGCGATGTCGGGGAGGTCCAGGACGGTACGGGGATAGGTGGGCGTCACCGTCGACACGGCCCGGATCCGCACCGGGTCGGCGACCCCGCGCGAGCGCGCGAAGTCCATGCCGGCGAGCACCAGGGCCGCGCCCCCGTCGGAGGTGGCGCAGATGTCGAGCAGCCGCAGCGGATCGGCGACGACGGCCGAGGCCGCGACCTCTTCGGCGGTCACCGTCTTGCGGTAGCGGGCGAGGGGATTGAGCGCCCCGGCCGCCGCGTTCTTCACCTTGACCCGGGCGAAGTCCTCGGGGGTGTCGCCGTACACGGCCATCCGGCGACGTGCGTACAGCGCGAAGTACGCCGGATTGGTGGCCCCCAGCACCCGGAACCGCAGCCAGTCCGGATCGTCCGGCCGCTCGCCTCCCGCCGGTGCGAAGAACCCCTTGGGCGCCGCGTCCGCGCCCACCACCAGCACCACGTCGGCCAGCCCGGCCAGGATCTGCGCCCGGGCCGCCCCGATCGCCTGCGCCCCGGACGCGCAGGCCGCGTACACGCTGGTCACCCGGGCCCCCTGCCAGCCGAGCGCCCGGGCGAAGGTCGCGCCGGCCACGTAACCCGGGTATCCGGAGCGCACGGTGTCGGCGCCCACGACGGACTGCACGTCCGTCCAGTCCAGTCCGGCGTCGGCGAGCGCCGTCCGCGCGGCGGCCCGCCCGTACTCGACGAAGCTGCGGCCCCATTTGCCCCAGGGGTGCATGCCGGCTCCGAGGACGGCGACGTCGCCGCTCACGCCGGTCCTCCCGCCCGGGCGACGGGCCTGAACCGCCAGGTGGTCCAGGTGGTCCCGGCGTCCTCGTCCAGCACGCCGCCCACCACCTCGACCTCCATCCCGACCGCGAGATCGGCGACGGTCACCCCGGGCGCCGCCTGCCCGAGCACGACCATCCCCTCGGCCTCCAGCTCCACCGCGACCAGGGTGTACGGCTCCCAGGGCGCGGCCGGGTCGGACACGTACGGCGCGGGCGGCCGGTACCGCCCATCGGTGTAGGACCAGACCCGCCCGCGCGGGGAGAGCGGCACCTCGCCGAGCTCCCCGCCGCCGGGACAGTGCGGGTTGCGGCAGTACGCGTCCTCGCGCGGGAAGAACACCGCGGTGCAGGCGGAACACCGGGTGCCGAGCAGCCGGAAGCCGCCGTCCGGTCCGGTCTCGGTGAACCACCCGCGGACGACGGGTGTGCGTGTGACTGCCAAGACGACCCCTCCATGCCAGGGAACTGACGCGAACTGACGCATCGTCAGAAGTCTGTCACGGCGGGGCGGGCCGGGTCACCCGTTCTCGGCGAGCCACTTCCGGGCGATCTCGCCCAGTTCCGCGTCCCGCCCGGCCAGCATCATCCGGATCATCTGCGCGTCCCCGCGCAGCGACCACCCCGGATTACCGAAGGTGGCCGGGTTGTTCTTCTCGATCAGGAAGTGCGCCGGCCACGCGGTCCCGTACCCGACGAGCGGGAGGGCGGCGAGATAGCGCTTGCGGCCGCGCGCCAGGCCGTATGCGGTCAGGGCCAGGCCGGTGAGAGTGCCGGCGAAATGCACCCAGCGGGTGGCGGCGCGGGAGTGCATGGCGACGTAATAGGGCCAGAACTCCTCGTACGAACTGAAGGTCATGCGGGCACGGTACTCACGGCCGCACCGCCGCGACAGACACGGGAAAGTCGAAGAAGACGCCGGGAAACGCCTCCGGCTCATAGGTGAAGTGCCACCACTCCTCGGGAAGATTGACGAAACCCTGCTCCGCGAGCACCCGCTTGAGCAACTGCCGGTGGGTGCGGGCCGTGCCGGTGATCCGCGGATCACCTGTGTGCGAGCGGGGATCGAAGTAGTCGAAGGGCGTCCCCATGTCGACGACCCGGCCCGCAAGCCGTTCCAGCGTCACGTCGACGGTGCTCCCGCGACTGTGTCCGGACTTCTCGGCGATGTACCCGTCGGCGATCAGCCGGCTCCGCTCCACGAACGGATAGAACTCCGCCTTCACCGCCGCGTCACCCGGGCCGTCCTCCTGCCGGGCCCACCGCACGAACCGGTCGACCGCTCGCTGGGGCCGGTAGCAGTCGTACACCGTGAGCGAGTAGCCGCGCCGCAACAGCCCCCGCTGCGCCCGGCGCAACGCCTCGGCGGCGGGGCGGGCGAGCAGGCAGACGGGCTCCTCGTACCCCTCCACGACGGCGCCGGTGAAATTCCGCTCCCCGGCGTACCGCATGTCCTGGCCGATGCTCGGATCCACCTCCCGCAGGGCCACGAAGCCGGCCGGAGCCGCACCGTCCGCCCCGAGGGACCGGGCGGCCCCGACCTCACTCCCGACCTCACCTTCCGCCGAAACCCCGTTTTCCGCCGAAACCCCGCCCCCCACGGCACACCCGCCCAGCACCGCGACCACGACCGCAACAGCCCTCATCCGCATACCCCTTGGCATACCATCGCGGGATGCCGGCACAGCTGAAGGACTCGCACTGCTCCACCTGCGGAGCGCGGTACGGACCGGCCACCTGGCCCCGCACCTGCACCTCGTGCGGCGCCACCGCCTACCGCAACCCGCTCCCCGTGGCCGTCGCCCTCCTCCCCGTCGAGGACGAGCACGGCACGGGCCTGGTCGTCATCACCCGCACCATCGCACCGGCCCTCGGCGGCGTCGCCCTGCCCGGCGGCTTCATCGACTTCGGCGAGGACTGGCGCCAGGCGGTTGTCCGCGAGCTCCACGAGGAGACCGGCATCAAGGCCCCGGCCTCGGAAGTCACCTTGGCCGACGCGCTGAGCTCACCGGCGGGCCACCTCCTGCTCTTCGGGCTCCTCCCGCTGCGCCCGGCCGCCACCCTCCCCCCTTCGGTGGCGACGGACGAGACGACGGGCTGGCACATCCTGCGCGGCCCGGCGGAACTGGCCTTTCCGCTCCACACGCAGGCGGCGGCCTCGTGGTTCGCGGGCCGCTACGCCTGACCGATCCGGGCGGGCCGCGGCCGGAGCCCGGGGCCGTGTCCGCGAAGTCCCGCCCGCCCTGACGCCCGTCCGAGGCCCCTCCGTCGCCCGCCCAACGCCCGCCGCCCGCCCGCCGCCCGGACGGCCGCGGCCCGCGCCGAGGCCGCCGCGTCCCGGTCCCCCGTCGGGGCGGCCTGCACTGCCGCGCGGACACTCCCTAGAGCCCCCGCAGGGCGACGTCCTCGACGGTGTCCCCCGCCTCGTTCTCCACCACCACCGCGTCCCCCGCCCACCGCACCGTGTACCGCTCGACCACCCCCGGCTCGAAGCCCGGCCCCGGGTCCCGGATCACAACCCCGCCGCCCGTACGCCCCCGCGCCGGAGCCCAGGCCTCCAGGGTCACCCCGCCGTCACCGGAGCGCACCGGCAGCACCGCGCCCGCCCGCGCCAGCACCGGAATCCGGCCCAGCGGCGCGTCCAGCAGGATCTGCCCGGGACCTTCGTACGCCGCGCCCGACGCGGTGTCGTACCACCGCCCCCGCGGCAGCCGTACCGCCCGCCGGTCCGCACCGCACTCCAGCACCGGGGCGACCAGCAGCGCGTCCCCCAGCAAGAAGGCGTCCTCGCAGTCCCGCAGCCCCCGCTCCTCCGGCGCCCCCCACCACACCGGCCGCACGTAGGGAGCCCCGGTCCGCCGCGCCAGATGGGCCAGCGTCACGAAGTACGGCCGCAGCCGCTCCCGCTCCGCCATCACCGCCCGGGCGTGCTCCTCCACCTCGGGCCCGAACGCCCACGGCTCCCGCGACCCGGCCCACATCGCCGAGTGGGTCCGGAACAGCGGCAGGTACGCCCCGAGCTGCAGCCACCGCAGGTACAGCTCGGGGGAGGGGAACCCGCCGAAGCCGCCCACGTCCGGCCCCGAGTACGGCACCCCGCACAATCCGAGCCCCAGGACCAGCGCCAGGGACGCCCGCAGCCCCTCCCAGCTCGTCTCCACGTCACCGGACCACGTGCCCCCGTACCTCTGCATCCCCGCCCATCCCGACCGGGAGAACAGGAACGGCCGCTCGCCGGGCCGCAGCCGGACCAGTCCCTCCCAGCCCGCCCGCGCCATCCCGAGCCCGTACACGTTGTGCCCGGCCCGGTGGTCCCCGCCCGCGCCGTCCATCGCGTGCCGGGCCGACCGCGGCAGCGTGGGATCCCCGAACGGGGCGAAGGACACCGGCTCGTTCATGTCGTGCCAGAAGCCGGCGAAGCCCTGCGCGAGCCGTTCCTCGTACAGGCCGCCCCACCACTCCCGCACCGCCGGATCCGTGAAATCCGGGTACGCGCACTCACCCGGCCAGACCTCCCCGCGGACCTCCCGGCCCCGCGCGTCCCGTACGAACGCCCCGGCCGACCCCACCGCGCGCCCCGACGCGTGCACCGCGTGGCCCGTCTTCACCGCCGGATCGACGATCGACACCAGCCGTACGCCCCGCTCCCGCAACTCCCGCGCCAGCCCCGGCAGATCCGGGAACCGCTCCCGGTCCACCGTGAAGACCCGGTGCCCGTCGTAGTGGTCGATGTCCAGATATACGGCCGACAGCGCCAGCCCCCGTTCCGCGTACCCCGCCACCACGCGCCGCACCTTCGCCGCGCTCCCGAACCCCCACCGCGCGTGCTGGTACCCCAGTGCCCACTCCGGCGGCACCGCGGCGGCGCCCGTCAGCCCCGACCAGCCCTGGAGCACCCGCGCCGGCGTCCCCACCAGCACCCAGCAGCGCAACGGACCGCCCTCCATGCGCAGCTCGCTCGAACCCGGCAGGTCCGCCCCCGAGCCCGCGCCCTCCTCGCCCTCGCGGAGCACGACGCGCCCGTCCCAGGAGTTGTCGTGGAACAGCAGGTGCGTCCCCGCGTCGGCGACCACCAGCTGCACCGGCATGGTCAGGTACAGCGGGTCGTCACCCGGCCCGAAGCCGCCCTTCGGGTCCGTGTTCCACAGCCGGTACACCCCGTCCCGCAGCCGCGGCCCCGCCGCCCGCCCGCCCAGCCCGAAGAACCGCGCGTCGGCCGGCACCTCGCTGCGCTGCAACCACCGCGCCTCACCCGGCCCACGCCCCGGCCCCCGCTCGCCCCAGCACCCGCCCTTGTCGCTCCCGCCCGTTTCTTCCCCGCCGGTGTCGCTCCGGCCGCCCGTCTCTTCCCCGCCCTTGTCGCTCCGGCGCCTTTCGCCCCCGCCCGCTTCTTCCCCGCCCCTTTCGCCCCCGCCCTTTCCGCTCCCGCCCCGGCCCGCCTCCGCCGGCTCCCACCACCGCGGCGGCAGCTCCCGCCGCAGCACCGTCCCGCCGGGCGTCCGCACCTCCACCGCCCCGTGCCGGGACACCGCCACCGTCACCCGCTCCGACACCACCCGCCAGCCGCCCCCCGTATCCGGCTCCAGCACGGCCCGCGGATCCGGCTCCGGCCCGCCGCCCACCACCGCGTACGAGGGCGTCGGCCCTGCCCCGTCCCAGCCCCAGAACACCGCCCCGCCGACGGTGACCCGCACCAGCAGCTCCGAGCGCGCGAACCGCAGCACACCGCCGCCCGGCAGCGGCTCCGTCCCGCTCAGCAGCCCGGGGACGCGCGCCCGCTCCGCGCCCCGGCGCGCAAGCCCCACCGCGTCCGCCCGCCGGTTGCGCCAGGCCGAGCGCCAGGCGCGCCGTCCGCTCTCCGTACCGATGTCTTTCAGCGCACGCACCAGATCACGACCGTCCATGCCGCTCACCCTGCCACCGCGCCACGGGGGAAGGCGCGGCGTTCAACTGCCGTTCACCCGCGAGCGACCCGGCCACGCCTCCCGCGCGACCCCCGGCGCCTCTCCCGGCACTCGGCCCGGCACCGCTCCGGCGATGGATCACCCGAGCGCCCAAGACAGCTCTGGTGCGTATGTCGATCACATGGCATGGTCCCAGTGAGCCGCCGCACGCACACCCCCCGCGCGACGGCACCGTACGCACACCAAACGCGAGCCGCAGACTTGACCGGGAGCCGACCCATGACCTCAGCCACCCAGCCGGAACCCCTCTGGACCCCCGGGCCCGACCGGATCGCCGCGGCCCGGATCACCGCCTTCCAGGCCTGGGCCGCAGAGCACCACGGCGCTCCCGCCGACGGCGGCTACCCGGCCCTGCACAGCTGGTCCGTCGACGAGCTCGACACCTTCTGGCAGGCCGTGGCCGAATGGTTCGACGTCCGCTTCACCACCCCGTACGAGTCCGTCCTCGCCGACCGGTCCATGCCCGGCGCCCGCTGGTTCACCGGAGCCACCCTCAACTACGCCGAGCACGCCCTGCGCGCCGCCGAGGACCCGGCCCGCGCCGAGGCCCCCGCCCTGCTGTACGTCGACGAGACCCACGAGGCCACCCCCGTCACCTGGGCCGAGCTCCACCGCCAGGTCGGCTCCCTCGCCGCCGAACTGCGCGCCCTCGGCGTACGCCCCGGCGACCGGGTCAGCGGCTACCTCCCCAACATCCCCGAAGCCGCCGTCGCCCTCCTCGCCACCGCCGCCGTCGGAGGCGTCTGGACCTCCTGCGCCCCCGACTTCGGCGCCCGCAGCGTCCTGGACCGCTTCCAGCAGGTCGAGCCGGTCCTCCTCTTCGCCGTCGACGGATACCGCTACGGCGGCAAGGAGCACGACCGCCGCGACACCGTCGCCGAACTCCGCGCGGAGCTCCCCTCCCTGCGCGCCGTCGTCCACATCCCCCTGCTCGGTACGCCGGCCCCCGCGGGCGCCCTCGACTGGTCGGCCCTCACCGCGGGCGACACCGAGCCGGTCTTCGAGGCGGTCCCCTTCGACCACCCCCTGTGGGTCCTGTACTCCTCCGGTACGACCGGCCTTCCCAAGGCCATCGTCCAGTCCCAGGGCGGCATCCTCCTCGAACACCTCAAGCAGCTCGGCCTGCACTGCGACCTCGGCCCGGAGGACCGGTTCTTCTGGTACACCTCCACCGGGTGGATGATGTGGAACTTCCTCGTCTCGGGCCTGCTCACCGGCACCACCGTCGTCCTCTACGACGGCAGCCCCGGCTACCCCGACACCGGCGCCCAGTGGCGCATCGCCGAGCGCACCAGGGCCACCCTCTACGGCACCTCCGCCGCCTACGTCATGGCCTGCCGCAAGGCCGAGGTCCACCCCGCCCGGGACTTCGACCTGTCCGCCGTCAAGTGCGTGGCCACGACCGGCTCCCCGCTTCCGCCCGACGGTTTCCGCTGGCTCCACGACGAGGTGGCCGAAGACCTCTGGATCGCCTCCGTCAGCGGTGGCACCGACGTGTGCAGCTGCTTCGCCGGCGCCGTCCCCACGCTGCCCGTCCACATCGGCGAACTCCAGGCCGCCTGCCTCGGTACGGACCTCCAGGCCTGGGACCCGTCCGGAAAGCCGGTCATCGGAGAGGTGGGCGAACTCGTCGTCACCAACCCCATGCCGTCGATGCCGATCCGCTTCTGGAACGACCCCGACGGCAGCCGCTACCGCGACAGCTACTTCGAGATGTTCCCGGGCGTCTGGCGCCACGGAGACTGGATCACGATCAGCGACCACGGCTCCGTGACCATCCACGGCCGCTCCGACTCCACCCTCAACCGCCAGGGCGTCCGGATGGGCTCCGCCGACATCTACGAGGCTGTCGAACGGCTCCCCGAGATCAAGGAGTCGCTGGTCATCGGCCTGGAAGAGCCGAACGGCGGTTACTGGATGCCCCTCTTCGTCCACCTCGCCCCCGGCGCCACCCTCGACGACGACCTGCGCGACCGGATCAAGGCGACGATCCGCGCGGAGCTCTCCCCGCGCCACGTCCCCGACGAGATCATCGAGGTCCCGGGCATCCCGCACACCCTCACCGGCAAGCGCATCGAGGTCCCGGTGAAGCGCCTCCTCCAGGGCGCGCCCCTGGCCAAGGCGGTCAACCCCGGCTCGGTCGACGACATCGGCCTCCTCCACTTCTACGAGGAGCTGGCCCGCACCCGCGGCTGACGGCCCACTGTCAGTGGCCGTGATTACTCTGAGTGAGCAAGTGATCGCGTCACTCAGGGGGAGCCATGCCACCGACCAACGACACCGAGCCCACCAACACCACCGACACCAACAGCACGGAAAGCACACACAGCACGGACAGCGCGACCAGCACGAGCGGGACCGGCGCGACCGACCGGCGCCGCAGGCTACGCCGCGAAGCCCCCAGCATCTTCGGCCTCCTGGCCGACCCCGGGGACTTCGCGGCCATGCGCGACTACCGCAGCTTCACCTTCGAGGACCACGGGGACTACCTCCGCCAGGTCGACGGCCTGCTCCGGTCCCTCACGGCCCAGGGCATCCACACCACCGTCGCCCTCTTCGACCCCGAGGAGTACGCCGAGTACTGCGCGGAGCAGGGCCTGGACCCGGACACCGCCGAAACCCGCACCCGTTTCACCGCGGAACTGGCCGGCGCCGGGCCGGTCCTGCCCTACACCGGCCAGCCCATCGACGAACTGGTCCCGCTCCTCGTCGACGCGGCCGTCCGACTGGCCACCTGGGAGTACGCCACCACCCTCCTCGCCGGAATCGGCCGCTGCGCCGACTGCGGCGAGGACATCGGCCACGCCTCGTTCGAGCGGGCCGCGGACGCGCTCAACCGCCTCCTGGCCGGCGCAGGCCCCGGCCATCACCACCTGGTCTGCAGCGTCCCCACCGAGGCGGAACAGCTGGTGGCGGTCCTGCACGCGACGGTGCCCGCAGCGGAGACGGCCGGCGATCCCGAGGCCCCGCCACGGATCGAGGGCCGTGACGGGCTCGACTTCGTGACCGTCCTGGCCGCCGGACTCGCCCTCGGCGGGCCCGGGGGACTGGTCCTGCGCAGCACCACCGAGGGCCGCCGCGACCGGGTCCACGGCTGGCGTCTGGACCGAGGCCGCCTGACCGCACTCTCCGCGGCCGCCGTGTTCAACGCCTACTGCACGGACGCCGACACCGGAGAGCCCGTCGCCCCGGAACCGGGCGTCGAGTACTGCCCGGGATACGAGGTGGACGACCCCGGCCCCCACCACTGATCCGAGTGGCCATCGAGGAGGCAGGACGGCCGAGGGGCCCTCGCCACCGGCGAAGGCCCCTCGATCGACACCGCACGCGGTCCGGCTACTCGCCGGACAGCACCGCCTGGGCGGCCACGCGGGCCTCCGCGGCGCTGTCCGTCGCACGCGCCGCGGCCGCGGCGCGCTCGCACTGGGCCAGCGTGTACTTGGCGAGCGTCGCCCGCACGTACGGAATTGAAGCGGCACCCATCGACAGCGAGGTGACACCGAGACCCGTCAGCACACAGGCCAGCAGCGGATCCGAAGCTGCCTCGCCACAGACACCGCAGCTCTTGCCCTCCGCCCTGGCCGATTCGGCGGACATGGCGATCAGGTCCAGCAGCGCCGGCTGCCACGGGTCCTGCAGCCGCGACACCGCTCCGACCTGGCGGTCGGCGGCGAAAGCGTACTGAGCCAGGTCATTGGTGCCCAGCGACAGGAATTCGACCTCCTGCAGGATCGAGCGCGCCCGCAGCGCGGCGGAGGGGATCTCCACCATCGCGCCGAACTTGGCCCGCAGACCGGCCTCACGGCACGCGTCCGCGAAGGCCTTGGCATCGGTCCGGTCCGCCACCATCGGGGCCATGACCTCGAGGTAGACCGGCAGACCCTCGGCAGCCTTCGCCAGCGCGGTGAGCTGCGTACGCAGCACCTCCGGGTGGTCCAGCAGCGAGCGCAGACCTCGCACGCCCAGAGCCGGGTTCGGCTCGTCGCCCGGCGTGAGGAAGTCCAGCGGCTTGTCGGCGCCCGCATCCAGCACGCGCACGACGACACGACCCTCGGGGAAGGCTTCGAGCACCTTGCGGTACGACTCGATCTGCTTCTCCTCGGACGGCGCCTTCTTGCTGTCGTCCAGGAACAAGAACTCGGTGCGGAACAGGCCCACGCCCTCGGCACCGGCCTCGACGGCCGCCGGCACGTCCGCCGGACCCCCGATGTTGGCCAGCAGCGGCACCTTGTGACCGTCGGAGGTCGCACCCGGACCGGAAGAGGCGGCCAGCGCGGCCCTCCGCTCGGCGGCCGCGGCCTCCAGCTCGGCCCGCTTCGCCGGCGTCGGGTCGACGAACAGGTCACCCGTGCTGCCGTCCACGGCGATGAGGGTGCCTTCGGCGATCTCACCGGCACCCGGCAGCGCCACGATCGCCGGCACGCCCAGCGCCCGCGCGAGAATCGCGCTGTGGCTGGTCGGGCCGCCCTCCTCGGTGACGAAGCCGAGTACGAGCGCCGGGTCGAGCAGAGCGGTGTCGGCGGGTGCGAGATCCCGCGCGATCAGCACGTACGGCTCGTCGCTGTCCGGGACACCCGGCATCGGCACGCCCAGCAGACGCGCGACGATGCGGTTCCGCACGTCGTCCAGGTCGGCGACCCGCCCGGCCATGTACTCGCCGGCCCCCGCGAGCAGGTCGCGGTAGGCGGCGAACGCGTCGTACACACCGCGCTCGGCGGTGCTGCCGACGGCGATCCGCCGGTCGACGTCCGCCATCAGCTCGGGGTCCGTGGCGATCATCGCCTGGGCCTCCAGCACGTGCTGAGCCTCGCCACCGGCCAACTGGCCGCGCGCGATCAGGTCGGCCGACACGGCGTCCACGGCCTGACGAGCGCGCCCCTGTTCGCGCTCCGCCTCGTCCGCGGTGATCTGCCTGGCCGGCGGCTCGAGAACCGCCGTGCCCATGTGCCGAACCTCGCCGATCGCCACACCGTGGCTCACGCCGACGCCTCGCAGCGTTGTCTGCATGTCACCCGTCTCCGATTGAGCGGCGGGCCCAGCCGCCGCGGTGGATGTCCGACCCGCCCGTGCAGGCGGACAGCGTCACTTCCAGCTGAAGAGAAGGTCCCCGGCCTTCATGTCACCGCTCTCGGCGACATCGGAGAGGGACTCGGCAGAAGCCTCCAGCGCCACGACGGGGCAGATGGGGGACTTGCCGGCAGCCTCGACGGAGGCGGGGTTCCAACGGACGACGGCCTGGCCGCGGGACACGGTGTCGCCCTTGTTGACGAGCAGCTCGAAGCCCTCGCCGTTGAGCTGAACGGTGTCGATCCCGAGGTGCGTGAGCACACCGTGCCCTTCAGCGTCGACGACGACGTACGCGTGCGGGTGGAGGGAGACGACCACGCCGTCGACGGGGGACACCGCCTCCGAGGGCTCACGCACGGGATCAATGGCGGTGCCCGGTCCCACCATCGCGCCGGAGAACACCGGATCGGGCACTGCCGCGAGTCCGATGGCGCGCCCGGCAAGTGGGGACGTCACGCTGGTCATGGGGGCCTCCCAGGGGTGGGGCTTCTTCGGGGCGCCGTCACTACGTGTCGCGGACGGCGCACTCTTGAGAAGGATAAGTCACAAGATGTTCGGGTTCGCCCGATGTTGTTCCCGATCCGGGCTGGCCCTCCGGCACGGAGACTAGTGGACTAGACCGGTGGACTAGACCATACGCCTGAAACGATTTGCCTGGGCACTCAGGGGCCTGTACTGTCGTGACTCCCGCCAGGACGCCTCGTGTGAACACCTCGCGAACGGCTGATGGACGGGAACCTTCCTCTTCGGTTGAATCTTGCTCTTCGCATTGCTTTCCGTGCTGCCTTCCGGCTAAACGGCGAGTGGTCGAAGGGAGTCGAAATCGCTGATAGAGTCGGAATCGCCGGAAAGAGAAACGCGAAAGCGAATATCTGGAAAGCGAACCCGCTTCGACCGGGAATCGGACCCGAAAGAGTCTGATAGAGTCGGAAACGAAGAATGAAGAACGAAGCCCGGAGGAAAGCTTCAGCCGATGTGCTGAGGTGAGTACAAAGGAAGCGTCCGTTCCTT
>NZ_JBEXNN010000041.1:0-51848 GCF_040611115.1 Streptomyces sp. NPDC003038 | reverse complement strand
TCTCCGTCCAGCTGGCCGAGGCCATGGCCGAGTACTGGCACGCCCGCGTCCGCGCCGAGCTCGGATTCGGCGGCGAGGACCCCGCCAAGGTCGAGGACATGTTCGATCTCAAGTACCGCGGCGCCCGCTTCTCCCTCGGCTACGGCGCCTGCCCCGACCTGGAGGACCGCGCCAAGATCGCCGACCTCCTCCAGCCTGAGCGGATCGGCGTCCACCTGTCGGAGGAGTTCCAGCTCCACCCCGAGCAGTCCACCGACGCCATCGTGATTCACCACCCCGAAGCGAAGTATTTCAACGCACGCTGAGGCGGGCCGACGTAGACTAGTCGGTCCCATACAGGCCGGTCGCCTGTTCCCCGGGGCATGTCCCAGGGGAAGAGGTGACCGGCCTTCTCGTCCCTTCTGAGAGGTGTGCGCATGACGAGCACCGTTCCCGCCCCCGTCGCCCGTACGGCCGACGGCTCAGCCCTGCAGGCGGTGCTGCTCGACATGGACGGCACCCTCATCGACACAGAAGGCTTCTGGTGGGACGCCGAGGTCGATGCCTTCGGGGAGCTCGGCCACCGGCTCGACGAGTCCTGGCGTCACATCGTCGTCGGCGGCCCCATGAGCCGAAGCGCGGCCTTCCTGATCGAAGCCACCGGCGCCGCCATCACCGTCGGTGAGCTCAGCGTGCTGCTCAACGAGCGTTTCGAGGCGCGCATCGCCGACCGCGTCCCCCTCATGCCCGGCGCCGAGCGGCTCCTGAACGAGCTGGCCCGGCACAACGTGCCCACCGCCCTCGTCTCCGCCTCGCACCGCCGCGTCATCGACCGGGTGCTGCTCTCCCTGGGCCGTGACCGGTTCGCCCTGACCGTGGCCGGGGACGAGGTGCCGCGTACCAAGCCGCACCCCGACCCGTACCTGCTCGCCGCCGGAGGTCTGGGCGCGCACCCCTCCCGGTGCGCGGTCATCGAGGACACGACCACCGGCGTGGCCGCAGCGGAGGCCGCCGGCTGCCGGGTCGTGGCCGTCCCCTCCGTCGGTCTGATCACCCCCGCTCCCGGGCGTACGGTCGTCCGCTCGCTGGAGGACGTGGACCTGGCGTTCCTGCGCTCCCTCATCGTCCCGATGAACTGAGCGCACTCCCCACGAGGCCTGCGTGTGCCTGCCTGTGCCCGCGAGGCTGCCGATACATAACGAGACGCCCTGCACACGCTCTGTACCGAACAGAACACCCGCAGGATCGAATCCTGCGGAAGAATCTTCCGCGCGAGGCTCCGGAGGCTGAAATTCCATCCTCCCCGGGGCAGTTGCGCCGGGTGACCTTGGTCACGTGTCACGGCCTCGACGGACCTGTCCGCCGGCTCTGAAGGGTTCCCTTGTGTCCGCATTGATCAGCTCCTGACCGAATCTGCGGCGACCCCCTCATCAACAGGCAGTCCGCTCCCATCACCGTGCGATTACGTCCCAAGTCCGGCCAGTTCCAGCCATCCAGTCCACGGCCACTAGTGTCAATCCGGGCACTACGCCGCACCTCAGCCGTACCGGACACACACCCCTGTGCCGGGACCGCGTGGACCGATCGTCACAACACCGGCCCGATCGTTCCGCCCTGAACGGGCGACCGCCGCGAAGTGCCCTTCACACCGCTTTGAGCAAGTGCCGGTCATAGGGAGTACTTCCAGCATGAACCGCAAGACCCTGGTGCTGACGGCCGCGGCCGGACTGCTCACCCCCACGCTGGCCGCATGCGGCAGCGCGAGCGGCGGAGGAGCAGGATCCGGAGCGATCGTCGTCGGCACCACCGACCGGTTCGAAGCCGCCGACTCCGCCCCCGCCCCCTTCGACCCGGCCCACGCCTACGACGCCGGCGCCTGGAACGTCCTGCGCCAGACCGTCCAGACGCTGATGCACACCCCGCGCGGCGGCGGCCAGCCCGTCCCCGAAGCAGCCTCCGACTGCCGCTTCACCGACGCCGGCAACGAGAGCTACCGCTGCACCCTGCGCCCCGGGCTGAAGTTCGCGAGCGGTGACCCGCTCACCGCCAAGGACGTCAAGTTCTCCATCGACCGGGTCCGCGCCATCAAGGACGAGAACGGCCCGTCCTCGCTGCTCTCCACCATCGACACCGTCGAGACCAAGGGCGCCGACACCGTCGTCTTCCACCTGAAGACCCCGGACGCGACCTTCCCGAACAAGCTGTCCACCCCCGCCGCCGGCATCGTCAGCGAGAAGAACTACGACGCCAAGAAGCTCCGCGAGGGCTTCGCCGTGGACGGCTCGGGCCCGTACACGATGAAGGCCGAGGTCAAGGACAACCAGCTCGTCCGCGCCGTCTTCAGCAAGAACCCCCACTACAAGGGCGACCTCAAGCTGCAGAACGACAAGGCCGAACTGCGCACCTTCCCCGACTCCCAGGCCATGGGCAAGGCGCTCACCGACGGATCCATCCACATGGTGTCCCGCACCCTGTCGCCCGCCCAGATCACCGAGCTGTCGGCCAAGCCGCCCAAGGGCGTCAGGCTCGTCCCGATGCCCGGCCTGGAGATCCGCTACCTCGGCTTCAACACCGAGGCCCCGGTCGTCAAGGACAAGGCCGTACGCCAGGCCCTCGCCGCCGCCGTCGACCGGGGCGGGCTCATCTCGAAGGTCTACGGGAAGTCCGCGCAGCCGCTCTACTCGCTCGTCCCCACCAGCCTGACCGGGCACGTCAACTCCTTCTTCAACAAGTACGGCGAGGCCAACACCCCCAAGGCCGCCGCCCTGCTGAAGGAAGCCGGAATCAAGACCCCGGTCAAGCTGACCCTGAACTACACCAACGACCACTACGGCGACGGCACGGCCGCCGAGTTCGAGGCCCTCAAGACGCAGCTGAACTCCACTCAGCTGTTCGACATCACCGTCCAGGGCAGCGAATGGGCCGACTTCCGCCCCGCGCAGAAGAAGGGCGACCACGCCGCCTACGGGCTCGGCTGGTTCCCCGACTACCCGGACGCCGACAACTTCCTCGCCCCGTTCCTGGAGCAGGACAACTTCCTGGGCACGCCGTACGCCAACAGCACGGTGCGCACCAAGCTCATCCCCGACTCCCGGCGCGCGGTCGACCGTAACGTCGCCGTCCCCGCGATCACGGAGATGCAGGACATCGTCGCCGAGGACGTGCCCGTCCTGCCCCTGTGGCAGGGCAAGCAGTACGTCGCCGCACGCGACGGGATCACCGGAGTGGAGTGGTCGGTCAACGCCATCTCCGACCTCCAACTGTGGGAGCTCGGCCGCGGAGTCAGCGGCTGACACCGGCAAAAACCGGCAGCGGGTGTCGCAGGCCGGCGCAACGATTCGTTAAGACTGTGAAGGACGTTCGCGTGATGAGACGTAACCAGTGGTTGGCGGCCCCGCTCGGCGCAGCCACCGCCGCCGCGCTGCTCAGCGGTTGCGGTTCGACGGATGGCTCGAATGCCGGCAACGGCAAGGGCGTGGTCATGGGGATATCCGACAAGGTGAAGTCCACCGACCCCGCGTCGGGATACGACCCGGGCTCCTGGCTGCTCTTCAACAACGTCTTCCAGTCGCTGATGAGCTTCCCCAAGGGCGGCACCACGCCCGAGCCCGACGCCGCGCAGACCTGCTCCTTCGAGGGCAGCGAGAGCAAGGTGTACAAGTGCGTCCTGCGCGCCGGCCTGAAGTTCAGCAACGGCAACAGCCTCACCTCCAAGGACGTCAAGCACTCCTTCGAGCGCACGCTGAAGATCAATGACGAGAACGGCCCCGCCGTGCTCCTCTCGTCGATCGGCGGCATCGACACTCCCGACGAGAAGACCGTCGTCTTCCGCCTCAAGACGGCCGACGCGACCTTCCCCAGCAAGATCGCCTCGGGTGCCGGCGCCATCGTCGACCACCGCGAATACCCGGCCGACAAGCTCCGCACCGACAACAAGGCCGTCGGCTCCGGCGTCTACAAGCTGGACGCCTTCAGCGACAAGAGCGCCGGCTTCTCGGTCAACGAGTCCTACAGCGGCAAGGCCAAGGCGAAGAACAACGGCGTGACCCTGAAGTTCTTCAACGGGGACCAGGCCGCCCTCAAGACCGTCCTGGAACGCGGCGATGTCGACTTCGCCTTCCGCGGCCTGGCCGCCAAGGACATCGCCGGCCTGGCCTCCTCCAAGACGGGCGACCAGAAGGTCGACGTCGTCCAGGGCACCGGCGCCGAAGTCGAGCACATGGTCTTCAACATGAACGACCCGGTCGCCGGCAAGCAGCCCGTCCGCAAGGCCATCGCCTACCTCATCGACCGCGAGGCACTGGTCAAGGACGTGTACGCGGGCACCGCCACCCCGCTCTACTCCATCGTCCCGGCCGGCATCGCCGGACACACCACCCCCTTCTTCGACCGCTACGGCGGCACCCCGCAGCCCGAGAAGGCCAAGGCCGTCCTCAAGGCCGCCGGCATCACCGGCAAGATCAAGCTGACCCTGTGGTCCACGCCGTCCCGCTACGGCCCCTCCACCGACCAGCAGTTCCAGGTCATCGCCCAGCAGCTCAACGACAGCGGCCTGTTCGAGGCCGACATGAAGTCCGTCGAGTTCGACCAGTACGAGAAGGACATCAAGGCCGGCAAGTACGGCGTGTACGTGAAGGGCTGGGTCCCGGACTACCCGGACGCCGACAACTTCACGCAGCCGTTCTTCGGCGAGGGCAACGTCCTGGAGAACAACTACGACAACAAGGAGATCACCGGGACCATCATCCCGTCGACCGCCGGCAAGACCGACCGCGGCTCCGCCACGCCCGACTACACGCGCTTGCAGGACATCGTCGCCGACGAGATCCCCGTGCTCCCGCTCTGGCAGGGCAAGCAGTACGCCGTGGCGCGCCAGAACGTCGGCGGCCTCCAGTGGTCCCTGGACGCCTCGACCGTCTTCCGCTTCTGGGAGATCAGCAAGGGCTGACCCGACGGCCACGTGCGAACGGGCCGGCAGCCGCGCGACGCGGCTGCCGGCCCGTTCCCGTACCCGAGGGCTACTGCCCGGCGCCCGGGCGGACCAGACCGCTCTCGTACGCGTACACCGCCGCCTGAACCCGGTCCCGCAGGCCCAACTTCGTCAGCACATGCCCCACGTGCGTCTTCACCGTGGTCTCGCTCACGAACAGATCCGCCGCGATCTCCGCATTCGACAGGCCCCGGGCCACCAGCTTGAGCACCTCGACCTCACGCTCCGTCAGCGTCCCCAGCGAATGGGGAACGTTCTCCTCGCCCGACGGCAGGTGGCCCGCGTACTTGTCCAGCAGCCGCCGCGTGATGCTCGGTGCCAGCATCGCCTCACCCGCCGCGACCACCCGGATCGCCTGCACCAGCTCATGGGCGGGCGCGTCCTTCAGCAGAAACCCGCTCGCCCCGGCCCGCAGCGCTTCCACCACGTACTCGTCCAGATCGAAAGTGGTCAGGACGAGCACCTTCGCCGGGCCGTCCCGACCCGGACCGGTGATCTGCCGGGTCGCCTCCACCCCGTCCATCCGCGGCATCCGGATGTCCATCAGCACCACGTCGGGCTGGAGCGCCCGCACCTGGTCCAGCGCCTGCAGACCGTCCCCGGCCTCGCCCACCACCGCCAGGTCCTCCTCCGCCTCCAGGATCATCCGGAAGCCGGTGCGCAGCAGGGGCTGGTCGTCGACCAACAGGACGCGGATCGCCACGGGGTCTACCTCGATTCGTCGGACGGCTTCGGCGGACGCCGCCCATTCTGCCCTGGCCGGACGATCAGGATTCCGCCGGGCGGACCACCACGCCCTCCCCGGACGCCTCCGCCCCCGCACGCGGAACGATCACCAGCGGATAAGCCGGGGGAGTCCCCCCGAACTCCGGACACATCGCCTGGTGATCACACCAGCCGCACAGCTTCGTCGGCCGAGGCAGCCACTCACCGGTCTCCGTCGCCTCCCGGATCGCCTCCCACAGCGCGAGCAGCTTGCGCTCCACCCGCTCCAGATCCGCGATCACCGGGTCGTACGTCAGCACGTCCCCGCTCCCCAGATACACCAGCTGCAACCGCCGCGGCACCACCTGCTTCAGCCGCCACACCACCAGCGCGTAGAACTTCATCTGGAACAACGCGCCCTCGGCATACTGCGGCCGCGGCGCCTTGCCCGTCTTGTAGTCGACGATCCGCACCTCACCCGTCGGCGCCACGTCCACCCGGTCGATGATCCCGCGCAGCCGCAGCCCCGACTCCAGCTCCGTCTCCACGAAGAACTCCCGCTCCACCGGCTCCAGCCGCGTCGGGTCCTCCAACGTGAACCAGCGCTCCACCAGCGCCTCGGCCTCCGTCAGCCACCGCGCCAGCTCCGCCCCCTCGTCCCCGGCCGGGAACAGCTCCGTCAGCTCCGGCTTCGCCTCCAGCAGCCGGTCCCACTGCCCCGGGATCAGCGCCTTCGCCCGCGGCGCCGTCCGCTCCTGTGCCGGATGATCGAAGAGCCGCTCCAGCACCGCGTGCACCAGCGTCCCCCGCGTCGCCGCCGCACTCGGCTTCTCCGGCAGCTTGTCGATCACCCGGAACCGGTACAGCAGCGGGCACTGCATGAAATCGCTCGCCCGCGAAGGGGAGAGCGATGAGGGCCGCACAGCGCCCGGCGCTGCGTCGGCATCGGCTGCGCCTGGCACGGCACCGGAGCTCGTCGTCATGCGCAAAACCCTACGACCCGCCACCGACAGGAGGCGCATACCATCGACGCCGAGCCCCCCGGCACTGCATGATCGATGCATCACCCCGCGCTACGGCGCGGCCGGAAGCACGCCGGAACCACCGCGGAACCACACTGGGACCGTGCCGGAAACCGCCGACGGAACCGACCCGCCGGACAGCACCGAACGAAGGACAGCCGTGGCAGACACCGACGAAACCGGCGAGCGCGGAGCCCGGCGCTCCGGACCGGGCGGCGGACTCCTCATGGGCCGCCCCTTCGGCGTGCCCGTCTACGTCTCGCCCAGCTGGTTCCTGGTCGCCGCCCTCATCACCTGGGTCTTCGGCGACCAGCTCGACCGCATCCTGCCCGACCTCGGCCCGGTCCGCTACCTGGTCTCCCTCTTCTTCGCCGTCGCCTTCTACGCCTCCGTCCTCGTCCACGAACTCGCGCACACCGTCGCCGCCCTGCGCTTCAAACTCCCCGTGCGCCGCATCCAGCTCCAGTTCTTCGGCGGAGTCTCCGAGATCGAGAAGGAATCCGAGACACCCGGCCGCGAATTCGTCCTCGCCTTCGTCGGCCCCCTGCTCTCCCTCCTCCTCGCCGGAGCCTTCTACCTCGGCATGAAGGCCGTCGACCCGGCGACCGTCCCCGGCGTCCTGCTCGCCGGCCTGATGATCTCCAACCTGCTCGTCGCCGCCTTCAACCTGCTCCCCGGCCTCCCCCTCGACGGCGGCCGCATGCTCCGCGCCGTCATCTGGGGCATCACCGGCAAACCCATGACCGGAACCATCGCCGCCGCCTGGATCGGCCGCGGCCTCGCCGTCGCCGTACTCCTCGGCCTGCCGCTGCTCACCCACACCGGCCTCCTCGGCAACCGCACCGAGGAAATCGGCGGCATGGACACCGTCATGGACGCCCTGCTCGCCGCAATCCTCGCCGCCATCATCTGGACCGGCGCCGGCAACAGCCTGCGCATGGCCCGCCTGCGCGAACACCTCCCCGAACTCCGGGCCCGCACCCTCACCCGGCGCGCCATCCCCGTCGAGAACACCACCCCCCTCTCCGAAGCCCTGCGCCGCGCCAACGAAGCCGGCGCCCGCGCCCTCGTCGTCGTCGACGGCCACGGAGACCCCACCGCCATCGTCCGCGAGAGCGCCATCGCCTCCGTACCCGAACACCGCCGCCCCTGGGTCGCCGTCAGCACCCTCGCCCAAGACCTCACCGACGGCATGAAGGTCTCCGCGGAACTCGCCGGCGAAGAGCTCCTCGAACGCCTCCGCGACACCCCCGCCTCCGAGTACCTCGTCCTCGAAACCAGCGGCGAGATCTACGGCGTCCTGTCCACCCTCGACGTCGAGAAGGCCTTCGTGAAGGCCATGGCGCGGCCCCGGTCCTGAAGCCAATACACTGGTCACATGTCCGAACCGACCGGTGCCGCCCGCCGACGCGGGCCCTTCAAGGTCGGGGACCAGGTTCAGCTCACCGACCCCAAGGGCCGCCACTACACGTTCACGCTCGAAGCCGGGAAGAATTTCCACACCCACAAGGGTTCCTTCCCGCACGACGAGCTGATCGGTGCTCCCGAGGGCAGTGTTGTCCGCACCACGGGCAATGTCGCGTACCTCGCGCTGCGCCCCCTGCTCCCCGACTACGTCCTGTCCATGCCCCGCGGTGCCGCCGTGGTCTACCCCAAGGACGCCGGCCAGATCCTGGCCTTCGCCGACATCTTCCCCGGCGCGCGCGTCGTGGAAGCAGGTGTGGGCTCCGGCTCCCTGAGCAGCTTCCTGCTGCGCGCCATCGGCGATCAGGGCATGCTCCACAGCTACGAGCGCCGCGCGGACTTCGCCGAGATCGCCACGGCCAACGTCGAGCGCTACTTCGGCGGCCCCCACCCCGCGTGGCAGCTGACCGTGGGTGACCTCCAGGACAACCTGTCCGACACGGACGTCGACCGCGTGATCCTCGACATGCTCGCCCCCTGGGAGTGCCTGGAAGCCGTCTCCAAGGCACTCGTCCCCGGCGGCATCCTCTGCTGCTACGTGGCCACCACCACCCAGCTCGCCCGGACCGTCGAATCCATCCGCGAGTTCGGCTGCTACGCCGAGCCGCAGCCCTGGGAATCGATGATCCGCAACTGGCACGTCGAGGGCCTGGCCGTCCGCCCGGACCACCGGATGATCGGCCACACCGGCTTCCTCGTCACCGCCCGCCGCCTCGCGGACGGCGTCGAACCGCCCCTGCGCCGCCGCCGCCCCTCCAAGGGCGCCTACGGCGAGGACTACGACGGCCCCGGCAGCGACCGGTCCGCCTGACGGCTTCTCGCCGGCCCGGCCCGCCGGCCCAACACGAAGGCGCTGCCGCGCAGTTCCCCCAGCCATTCCGGGAACTGCGCGGCAGCGCCCTTTCGTTGTGCCGTACGACGGCTCCGCCGGCCCGGGCCCGGCCGAACCACCACGGACCCGGCCGTTCCGCGTCCGTGTGAGGTGTGGCACGATGCTGGCTCCCCGTCACCCTTCGCACAGGAGACACCCCGCGTGCCGTACAGCCCCGCCGAGCCGGCCCCGACATGGGAAAACCTGGCGCACAGCAGCGCCAGGCCCGTCCACTGGCTCGCCACGGCCTGCGCCATGGCCGCCGTCATGGCCATCGCGGGACTCGTCCAGCCGGCCACCGGCGCATCAGCCGAGACGTCCACCGAGACCGTCGCCGCCCCCGCGAACGGCCCCCGGCCCACCGCCCCCGACCTCACCGGCCTCATGTACCCCCTGGACTGCAAGGGCGCCCCACAAGCCACCACGGCCACCGCCCACGGCGACCTCGACGGCGACGGCCGCCCCGAGACCGTCGCGGCCGTCCGCTGCCAAGCAGGCTCCGGCACCCCGCCCCACGCGCTCTACGTCCTCACCCAGGACCGCACCGAAGGCGCCGGGCCCCGCGTCGTCGCCACCCTCCTCGACACCACCCGGCGACAGACCGTCACCGATCTCACCGTGCGCGACGGAGCGGTCACGGCCACCCTCCTCGGCTACTCCACCCCGGACGTCCCGCGCTGCTGCCCCGACACGAAGCAGCTCGCCAAGTGGCGCTGGAGCGGCGGAAAATTCCGCCAGGAGCTGACGGACTCGACCGCCAAGAGTGTTTGAAACGTCACTCGGCGTCGGGACCGAAGACTTCCACCCCGTCCGAAACGCGCCTTACGTGAATGCAGTCACCCGGACATTCCTTCGCCGAGTCGACCACGTCCTGGAGCACCGTCAGCGGCACCGGAGTCGTCGCCCCCGCGCTCTGCAGCAACTCGTCGTCCCCGCTCTTCACGTACGCCAGACCGTCGATGTCCAGCTCGAACACCTCCGGCGCGTACTGCGCGCAGATGCCGTCCCCGGTGCAGAGGTCCTGGTCGATCCAGACCTCAAGCGGCTCGCCGGCACCGCCGACGCCTGCCGCGGGAGCCTCCTGCTGCACGGTCATATCTCCTGCCGTTCCCTGCGCTGAGTGATCCGTCCCGGTCACTACTCGCAGCAAGTCGCGCGAGCTCTGACGGGTGTTGAACACTTCGACCTTACAACCGGCCGCTTTCCGATGTTGCTGGGTGGGTATTTCCCTGGTGTGAGGGAGTACGCAAGGGTGAAGATCGGACACACCCCTACCGTCTTTGTGATCTAGGGGTTTCAATCACCACCAGCCCAGGTAGGGTCAGGAAGCGTCCAGCTCCCCTTGGAGGAGGTGAGGACCGTGGCAGCCCACGACGACGACATCAACCGCGGCATCCGGCCCGGGCGAGGGTCCGAGGACCCCGCCGGCCAGGTTGCCTATCTCGAGCAGGAAATCGCCGTCCTGCGACGTAAGCTCGCCGACTCTCCGCGACACACGAGGATTCTCGAAGAGCGGATCGTCGAGCTGCAGACAAATCTGGCCGGCGTATCCGCACAGAACGAACGACTGGCGAATACGCTCCGTGAGGCCCGGGACCAGATCGTGGCCCTCAAGGAAGAAGTCGACCGGCTCGCACAGCCGCCGGCCGGTTTCGGTGTCTTCCTGCAAGCGAACGAGGACGGCACCGTCGACATCTTCACCGGCGGCCGAAAGCTCCGCGTGAACGTCAGCCCAAGCGTCGAACCGGAAGACCTCCGGCGCGGCCAGGAGGTCATGCTCAACGAGGCCCTCAACGTGGTCGAGGCCATGGAATTCGAGCGGGCCGGGGACATCGTCACCTTCAAGGAGATCCTCGAGGACGGCGAGCGTGCCCTGGTCATCGGGCACACCGACGAGGAGAGGGTGGTGAGGCTCGCCGAGCCGCTCCTGGACGTCCCTATCCGCGCCGGCGACTCCCTGCTGCTCGAACCCCGCTCCGGCTACGTCTACGAGATCGTCCCCAAGAGCGAGGTCGAGGATCTCGTCCTCGAAGAGGTCCCGGACATCGATTACGACAAGATCGGCGGTCTGGGCGACCAGATCGAGCTGATCCGCGACGCGGTCGAGCTCCCGTACCTCTACCCGGACCTGTTCAAGGAGCACGAACTGCGGCCGCCGAAGGGCATCCTGCTCTACGGCCCGCCCGGATGCGGCAAGACGCTCATCGCCAAGGCCGTGGCCAACTCCCTTGCCAAGAAGGTCGCCGAGGTGACCGGACAGGCCGCGGGGAAGTCGTACTTCCTGAACATCAAGGGCCCCGAGCTCCTCAACAAGTACGTCGGCGAGACCGAGCGGCACATCCGCCTCGTCTTCCAGCGTGCCCGGGAGAAGGCGAGCGAGGGCACCCCCGTCATCGTCTTCTTCGACGAGATGGAATCCCTCTTCCGCACCCGCGGATCCGGTGTCAGCTCGGACGTGGAGAACACCATCGTCCCGCAGCTGCTCGCCGAGATCGACGGCGTGGAAGGCCTGGAGAACGTCATCGTCATCGGCGCCTCCAACCGCGAGGACATGATCGACCCGGCCATCCTGCGGCCCGGCCGCCTCGATGTGAAGATCAAGATCGAGCGTCCGGACGCCGAGGCCGCGAAGGACATCTTCGCGAAGTACCTCAAGGCCTCGCTGCCCCTGCACACGGACGACCTGTCCGAGCACCAGGACTCGCGGCCCGGCACCGTCCACAGCATGATCCAGACCGTCGTCGAGCAGATGTACGCGGAATCCGAGGAGAATCGCTTCCTTGAGGTCACGTACGCCAACGGCGACAAGGAAGTCCTGTACTTCAAGGACTTCAACTCGGGCGCGATGATCCAGAACATCGTGGACCGTGCGAAGAAGATGGCCATCAAGGCCTTCCTCGAGCACAACCAGAAGGGCCTCCGCGTCGCCCACCTCCTCCAGGCTTGCGTGGACGAGTTCAAGGAGAACGAGGACCTGCCCAACACCACGAACCCGGACGACTGGGCCCGGATCTCCGGCAAGAAGGGCGAGCGGATCGTATTCATCCGCACGCTCGTCACCGGAAAGCAGGGCGCCGACACCGGACGCTCCATCGATACGGTGGCAAACACCGGTCAGTACCTCTGACGAAGCGGGGCGGCTGCGGGTGCCCTCCTCGGGCATCCGCAGCCGACTGCTTTACCGGCTGCTTTTCAGCCGGTGACAGGGAAAATTGAATGACGGAAATGATCTCCCCACGAGCGCGGAGTGGTTCTAGGCTCTTCCGTACCGCCGGACGCGCAGTGCGGGGACGGGCACCGCACAGGACGACGCACCGGAGCACCAGCGGTACTTGAGCGCCGCTCCCGAAGGGGAGCGCCGCCGGGCAAGGAGGGCCGCATGACCGTACGGCGAGTAATGGGGATCGAGACGGAGTACGGGATCTCCGTCCCGGGGCACCCGAACGCCAATGCCATGCTCACCTCGTCCCAGATCGTCAACGCCTACGCGGCGGCGATGCACCGGGCGCGACGCGCCCGCTGGGACTTCGAGGAGGAGAATCCGCTGCGGGACGCCCGCGGCTTCGACCTCGCCCGCGAGGCCGCCGACAACAGCCAGCTGACCGACGAGGACATCGGCCTGGCCAACGTGATCCTCACCAACGGCGCGCGCCTCTACGTCGACCACGCGCACCCCGAGTACAGCTCGCCGGAGATCACCAATCCGCTGGACGCCGTGCTCTGGGACAAGGCCGGCGAGCGGATCATGGCCGAGGCGGCCGTCCGGGCCGCGCAGCTGCCCGGAGCCCAGCCGATCCACCTCTACAAGAACAACACCGACAACAAGGGCGCCTCCTACGGCACGCACGAGAACTACCTGATGAAGCGGGAGACCCCCTTCTCGGACATCGTGCGCCACCTGACGCCCTTCTTCGTGTCGCGCCAGGTCGTCACGGGTGCGGGGCGCGTCGGCATCGGCCAGGACGGCCGCGAGCACGGCTTCCAGATCAGCCAGCGCGCGGACTACTTCGAGGTCGAGGTGGGCCTGGAGACCACCCTGAAGCGGCCCATCATCAACACCCGCGACGAGCCGCACTCGGACGCGGAGAAGTACCGCCGGCTGCACGTGATCATCGGCGACGCCAACCTCTCCGAGATCTCGACCTACCTGAAGCTCGGCACGACGGCACTGGTCCTGTCGATGATCGAGGACGGCTTCATCAACGTCGACCTGGCCGTCGACCAGCCCGTACGCACCCTCCACCAGGTCTCGCACGACCCCGACCTCCACCACCTGATCACGCTCCGCAGCGGCCGGACCCTGACCGCGGTGCAACTCCAGATGGAGTACTTCGAGCTGGCCCGGAAGTACGTCGAGGAGCGTTTCGGGTCCGACGCGGACGAGCAGACCAAGGACGTGCTGACGCGCTGGGAGGACGTGCTGGGGCGCCTGGAGAGCGATCCGATGAGCCTGTCGGGAGAGCTGGACTGGATCGCCAAGCGGGAGATCCTCGAGGGTTACCGGCGCCGCGACAGCCTGGACTGGGACGCGGCGCGGCTGCACCTGGTGGACCTCCAGTACGCGGACGTACGGTCCGAGAAGGGCCTGTACAACCGCCTGGCGGCCCGCGGCAAGATGAAGCGGCTCCTGGAGGAGCCGGCGGTGGAACGGGCCGCGAGCAAGCCGCCGGAGGACACCAGGGCGTACTTCCGGGGCCGCTGCCTGGAGCAGTACGCGGACGATGTCGCGGCGGCGTCCTGGGACTCGGTGATCTTCGACCTTCCGGGCCACGACTCGCTCCAGCGGGTCCCGACGCTGGAGCCGCTGCGGGGCACGCGGGCCCACGTGAAGGAGCTCCTGGACCGCTGCCGCACGGCGGAGGACCTGGTGCGCGTGCTTTCGGGGCGGTGATTGCGGCTGAAAGGCCGCCGGTCCGGGAATCATGAAGACAGCCGGACGTTATGCCGGATGTTATGACAACTACGGGGACGGATGTCGGACCCTCCTTGTAGAGTCCGACGTAGGGTCTGATCTTGAGAGGGGTCCCGATCCGGGGGCCTCTCGACGTGAGCGTGCGAACCGAGCGGGGTGAGGTATTCATGGCGACCAAGGACACCGGCGGCGGACAGCAGAAGGCGACGCGCTCGACCGAGGAGGTCGAGGAGCAGACCGTGGAGGCTGAGTCCGACCTCAAGGAACGACAGGAAAAGCTCTCCGACGACGTCGACTCCGTACTTGACGAGATTGATGATGTACTCGAGGAAAACGCCGAGGATTTCGTTCGGAGTTTCGTACAAAAAGGTGGCGAATAGCCTTCGAATCTGAGGCGGGTCCAATGGAACGAAGTGGTGTCGCGGCTGTAGCCGGGACGTGCCGCTGAGCGGATTCGCCTCAGATCGGAATCGTGGGGACGGCCTTCAGCCGAGGTGCCGGGAGTGCGTGGCGGCCTACAGTGCCGAGCACTACCGGCGCCGCCAGGCGTCCAGAGGCAAGGTCGTCAAGGAAAGGGTGCAAGTCCCGCCGGGCTGGAAGCTGTGCCGGACGTGCGGCGAGATGAAGCCACACAGCGAATGGCACAAGAACGCGACAGCTTCTGACGGACTGTCCACTCGATGCAAGGCTTGTCGGGCGATCCAGGGCCGGGCAGGCCACCTCAAGCGTTTTACGGCATGACCGAGGCCGAGCGTGACGAGATGATGGCAGCTCAAGGCGGGGTCTGCGTGATCTGCCAAGTGGCTCCGGCCGAGCACGTTGATCACGATCATCAGACGGGTAAGGTCCGAGGCGTACTGTGCTTCAGCTGTAACGCAGCGCTGGGGCAGTTCAAGGATCGGCCGGACGTCATGAGGCGTGCAGCCGCTTACGTGGAAGGAAACCTGTGGAACCCAACACTCTTAGCACAGGGCGTCTACCGGCAGCCTTCCTGACGCCGGGGTCGTCGTCCTTCATGGACTTCCTGGGCGCGCACTCGCCCCAGATGCTGCCCGGCAACCGCAGGCTGCCGGAGGGTGTCGTCGAGGCGCCGCACGGGACGACCATCGTCGCGGCCACCTTCCCCGGCGGGGTCGTGCTGGCCGGTGACCGGCGGGCGACCATGGGGAACATGATCGCGCAGCGGGACATCGAGAAGGTGTTCCCGGCCGACGAGTACTCCGCCGTCGGCATCGCCGGTACGGCCGGCCTGGCCGTGGAGATGGTGAAGCTGTTCCAGCTGGAGCTGGAGCACTTCGAGAAGGTGGAGGGGGCGACCCTTTCGCTGGAGGGCAAGGCCAACCGGCTGTCCACCATGATCCGGAGCAATCTGGGGATGGCGATGCAGGGGCTGGCCGTCGTGCCGCTCTTCGCGGGCTATGACGAGGCCAAGGAGAAGGGCCGGATCTTCTCCTACGACGTGACCGGGGGCCGCTCCGAGGAGCACGGCTTCGCGGCCACCGGTTCGGGCTCGATCTTCGCCCGCGGTTCGATGAAGAAGCTGTACCGCGACGATCTGACGGAGCAGCAGGCGACCACGCTGGTCGTGCAGGCCCTGTACGACGCCGCGGACGACGACTCGGCCACCGGTGGCCCGGACTTGTACCGCCGGATCTTCCCGATCGTCACCGTCATCACCGACGAGGGCTTCAGGAGGCTCAGCGAGGAAGAGTCCTCGGAGCTCGCCCGCGCCATCACCGAGCGCCGCATGGAGCAGCCCGACGGGCCGCGCGCCGCCCTGCTCTGACCATCCGCCGCCCCGTAGGAGCCCAGAAGAAAGGGACGGACAGCCGGTGTCGACTCCGTTCTATGTGTCACCCCAGCAGGCCATGGCCGACCGGGCGGAATACGCCCGCAAGGGCATCGCCCGCGGTCGCAGCCTTGTCGTGTTGCAGTATGCCGACGGCATCGTGTTCGTCGGTGAGAATCCGTCTCGCGCGCTGCACAAGTTCAGCGAGATCTATGACCGGATCGGCTTCGCGGCCGCCGGTAAGTACAACGAGTACGAGAATCTGCGGATCGGCGGCGTGCGCTATGCCGATCTGCGGGGATACACGTACGACCGTGATGATGTGACGGCCCGTGGGCTGGCGAATGTGTACGCCCAGACGCTGGGCACGATCTTCTCCTCGGCCGGTGAGAAGCCGTACGAGGTGGAGCTGGTCGTGG
Source organism: Streptomyces sp. NPDC003038 (assembly GCF_040611115.1). NCBI lineage: Bacteria > Bacillati > Actinomycetota > Actinomycetes > Kitasatosporales > Streptomycetaceae > Streptomyces > Streptomyces sp. NPDC003038. The sequence continues at coordinate 35,697 of NZ_JBEXNN010000041.1, read as the reverse complement.
CCGAGGTCGGTGCGACCGCGGCGGGGGACCAGATCTACCGGTTGCCGCATGACGGGTCGATCGTGGACGAGCACGGTTCGGTCGCGGTGGGCGGCAATGCCGAGCAGATCAGTACGTTCCTGGATCAGCGTCACCGGGACGGGATGACCCTGGCCGAGGCGTTGAAGCTGGCGGTGCAGGCGCTGTCGAGTCAGGCGAACAGTGCGGACAAGACGATTCCGGCCGAGCGGCTGGAGGTCGCGGTGCTGGACCGGACGCGGGCGCAGCAGCGGAAGTTCAAGCGGATCCGGGGCCGGCAGTTGGCACGGTTGCTGGAGGCGGACGTTCCGGCGGCCGCGCAGGCGGATGCCGTGTCGAACGACGAGGCTCCGGAGGATGACGCGGAGTAGTACCCGGCTGGGGAGGGAGCCCCGGTCCGCCGTTTCGGCGGGCCGGGGCTTCGTCGTGTCCGGGTCCTGGGCGGGGTCCGGGTCGCGGGGTTCAGAGGGTGGGGTTCAGAGGGTGGGGTTCAGGGGGTGGGGGCGGGGCCGGAGGAGTCGCGGACGATCAGTTCGACGGGGATGTCGGGGCCGGTCCAGGGGGAGCCTTCGAGGACGGCGAGGAGGGCGGTCATGCCCTGTTCGCCGACGCGTTCGGCGGGGAGGCGCACGGTCGTCAGCTCGGGTTCGACGGCGGTGGCGAGGGCGAGGTCGTCGAAGCCGGTGACGGAGAGGTCCTCGGGGACGCGCAGGCCGAGGCGGCGGGCGGCTTTGCAGGCGCCCGCGGCGAGGATGTCGTCGTCGCAGACGACGGCGGTGGGCCGGCCGTGGGGGGTGGCCAGGGCGCTCTCCATGGCCGTACGGGCGCCGTCCACGCTGAGGGGGGCTCGTACGGTGCGCAGCTCGGCGGGGGGCGCCAGGAGGGCGGCCAGGGCCCCGGCGCGGATGTCGAAGGTCCAGGAGTCGACGGCGGAGGCGAGGTGGAGGAAGCGCCGGTGGCCCAGGGCCAGGAGGTGTTCGGTGACCTGGCGCATGCCGTCGGCCATGGCGAGGTTGACGTGGGCGGCGGCGGCGCCGCCGGCGGTGGGGTCGCTGTCGAGCATGACGAGGGGGAGTCCTTCGCCGCCGATGGCGTCGAGGGCGTCGGCCGCCATGGAGGAGGCGATGACCCCGTCGAGGGCGGCGCGGGCGGAGGCGAAGGGGTCGCGGGCGGGGCCGGTGCCGTCGGGGGAGGGGTAGAGGACGACGCCGAAGCCGTGTTCGGCGGCGACGCGGGCGGCGCCGGTGTAGACGCGGGCGAAGAACTCGTTGGTGAGGGCGGGGACGACGAGGAGGGCGGTGCGGGTGGAGCCGAGGCGGAGGTTGCGGGCGGCGAGGTTGGGGCGGTAGCCGAGCCGGGTGGCTGCTTCGCGGACGAGGCCGGCGGTGCGTTCGGAGACGCGGCCGCGCCATTTGTCGCCGAGGACGAGGGAGACGGTGGCCTGGGAGACCCCGGCGGCGGTGGCCACGTCCCGGCTGGTGGGTCTCGTCACGGGTGCTCCTGAGGTGCTGGGTCGTCGGGGGTGTGGGGCGGGCCGGGGTGGTCGGGGGAGTGGACTGGTGGGCTGGGGTCATGGTACGTATGACTCGTCACGTTATACGTATTACTCCGGTGGGATCCGGGCGGAAGGGGGCGGACATGGCCGCGGGATACGCGGAGCTGCTCAAGACCCGGCACGCGGCGAGGCTGCTGGCGGGCACGCTGATAGGCCGGCTGCCGAACGGCACCGCGCCGATCGCGATCGTGCTGTTCACGCGGGCCGAGGGCGGCAGCTACAGCCTCGCGGGGGCGCTGGCGGCCGTGTACGGCGTGGCCAACGCGGTGGGCCAGCCGCTGCTCGGGCGGGCCGTGGACCTGTTCGGGCAGCCCAGGGTGCAGCTGCCGGCCGCCGTGGTCTCGGCGCTCGGGATGGTGTGGCTCGCGCTCGCGGGTACGGGCTCGACGGGCGCGGCGTACGCGGCCGTGGTCGTCGCCGGGTTCTTCACGCCGCCGCTGGAGGGCGGGCTGCGTGCCCTGTGGCCGAGCGTGCTCGGCGGCCGCGAGGACCGGGTGCACGCGGCGTACGCGATGGACGCGGTGGCCCAGGAGGTCATGTTCACCGTCGGCCCGCTGCTGGTGACGCTGTTCGTCTCGCTGTGGTCCCCGGCCGGCGCGCTGCTCGCCCTCAACGCCATCGGGGTGCTGGGCGCGCTCTCCGTGGTGGTCTGCGAGCCCTCCCGTACGTGGCGGTCAGCTCCTCGCGAGGCGCACTGGCTGGGCGCCCTGCGCTCGCCGGGCCTGCTGGCGCTGCTCGGTGCCTTCTTCTTCGTCGGGACGGCGCTGGGGTCCATCACGGTGGCGGGCATCGCGTACGCGGACGACCACGGCGACCAGGCCGTGTACGGGTGGCTGATGGCGGCCCTCGGCCTCGGCGCGCTGATCGGCGGTGTGGTCTACGGCGCCCGCCAGTGGCCAGGGGCGCCCGAGCGGCGGCTGCGGATGCTGGTGGCGCTCCTCACGCTCTGCTACCTGCCGTTGACGCTGACCCCGGACCCGGTGGCCATGACGGCGCTCACGGCGCTCGCCGGGGTGTTCCTGGCGCCGGCCATCGCCTGCGCGTTCATCGTCGTGGACCGGCACGCCCCGGCCGGGACGGTGACGGAGGCCTTCTCGTGGCTGGTCACCTTCTTCGGTGTGGGCGCGGCGATCGGTACCGCGGCCGCCGGGCCGGCCGTGGAGCTGGGCGGTACGGCGGTGAGCTTCGCGGTGGCCGGTGCCGCGGGCGCCGCCTCGCTGATGGTGCTGACGGTCACTCAGCGGGTGCTGGCGACTCCCGGTCGCGGCAGGGCGGTGGCGGGCTCGTCGGAGAGGCCGTCAGGCGACTCGTCCGGGGCCGCGTTCGAGGTGCCCTCCGCGGGTTGACGGCGAGCTGACCACGGGCCGGCCGCGGGCCGGCCGATGGGCCGATCGGCGGTCCCGTCCGGCGTGTCATCGGAAAATGATCGGAACGGCGCTCTCGAACCCGGTTTCAGAACAGGGCAGAAGGCGTAATGTTCAGTCATGGACCGCCGCATTTTCGGGCTGGAGAACGAGTACGGCGTCACGTGCACGTTCAGGGGACAGCGCCGACTGTCTCCTGACGAAGTGGCGCGCTACCTCTTCCGCCGTGTTGTCTCATGGGGCCGCAGCAGCAATGTCTTCCTGCGGAACGGCGCCCGCCTCTACCTCGACGTGGGTTCGCATCCGGAATATGCAACTCCCGAATGCGACAACGTGACCGAACTGGTCACGCACGACAAGGCCGGCGAGCGCATTCTCGAAGGCCTGCTCGTCGACGCAGAACGCCGCCTGCACGAGGAGGGAATCGCGGGCGACGTCTATCTCTTCAAGAACAACACCGACTCGGCGGGCAACTCCTACGGCTGCCACGAGAACTATCTGGTGGCCCGGCACGGAGAATTCTCCCGCCTGGCGGACATCCTCATTCCGTTCCTCGTCACGCGGCAGCTGATCTGCGGCGCGGGCAAGGTGCTGCAGACCCCTCGGGGCGCGGTCTACTGCGTCAGTCAGCGGGCCGAGCACATCTGGGAGGGCGTCAGCTCCGCCACGACCCGCTCCCGGCCGATCATCAACACCAGGGACGAGCCGCACGCGGACGCCGAGCGCTACCGGCGGCTGCACGTCATCGTCGGCGACTCGAACATGTCCGAGACGACGATGCTGCTCAAGGTCGGGGCCACCGACCTGGTGCTGCGCATGATCGAGGCGGGCACCGTGATGCGGGACCTGACCCTGGAGAACCCGATCCGGGCGATCCGCGAGGTCAGCCACGACATCACCGGCCAGCGCAAGGTGCGCCTCGCGAGCGGCCGGGAGGCCTCGGCGCTGGAGATCCAGCGCGAGTACTACGACAAGGCCGTGGACTTCGCCGAGCGCCGGGGCATCCGTACCGGCGTGGTGGACCAGGTGCTGGAGCTGTGGGGCCGCACCCTCGACGCGATCGACGAGGAGGACCTGGACCGGATCGGGACCGAGATCGACTGGGTCATGAAGTACCAGCTGATCGAGCGGTACCGGGGCAAGCACAACATGACGATGTCGAATCCGCGGGTGGCCCAGATAGATCTCGCCTACCACGACATCCACCGCCGGCGCGGTCTCTACTACCTGCTGGAGCGCAAGGGGCAGGCGGCGCGGATCTGCAACGACCTCAAGATCTTCGAGGGCAAGTCGGTGCCGCCGCAGACGACGAGGGCGAGGCTGCGGGGCGACTTCATCCGCCGGGCGCAGGAGCAGCGGCGGGACTTCACGGTCGACTGGGTGCACCTGAAGCTAAACGATCAGGCGCAGCGCACCGTGCTGTGCAAGGACCCCTTCCGGTCGGTGGACGACCGGGTGGAGAAGCTCATCGCGGGCATGTAGCTCCGCCGTGTGACAGCGGCTGATCTCCGGGGCTCGGGGCGGGGTCCCCGTACGCATCTCGTACGGGGCCCTGCCCACGGCTTAGAGTGGCTGGCGACCGCCTTGCCGTCTGAGATCTGAGGAACACGTGCGCCGACTTGCCGGCCTGCTTGTCGTACCCCTTCTGCTGCTGTCGACAGCGGCCTGTGGCGACGACAGCGGCTCCGACTCCGCCCAGATGAAGAACGGGGTGCCCGCGATCACGAAGGGCGCCAAGTTCGGGGAGAAGCCCACCCTGTCGCAGGGGAAGGGCGAGCCGCCGAAGGAACTGAAGGTGGAGACCATCAGCGAGGGCACCGGCCCGGCGCTGAAGAAGGGCGACATCGCCCAGGTCAACTACCTCGGTCAGGTGTGGGACGGCAAGGAGCCGTTCGACGAGAGCTTCGGCAAGGGCAAGCCGTTCGATGTGAACATCGGGGCCGGCGCCGTCATCAAGGGCTGGGACCAGGGCCTGGAGGGCCAGAAGGTCGGCAGCCGTGTCGAGCTCGTGATCCCGCCGGCCCTCGGCTACGGCGAGCAGGGCTCCGGCGAGAAGATCAAGCCGAACGCCACGCTGGTCTTCGTCGTGGACATCGTCAAGGGTGCCTCCGTCCCGGCTTCGGCCACGGGCAAGGAGACCGCGCAGGACAACAAGGACCTGCCCAAGATCGGTACGAACACGGACGGCAAGGAAGTCTCCGTGGCCGTCCCGAAGGACACCGCCGAGCCGGCCAAGCTGGTCTCGAACTACGTCCTGGAGGGTGACGGCGCGGTCGTGAAGGACACCGACAGCGTCGTCGTCAAGTTCAACGGGAAGACGTGGAAGGACGACAAGACCTTCGAGAGCACGTACACCAGCGACCAGACGGTCACCTGGCCGATGGACCAGCTGTCCGTCAAGGGCCTGAAGGAAGGCCTGATCGGCAAGAAGGCCGGCAGCCGCATCCTGCTGGTCATCCCGCCGGACATGGCCTTCGGCGACAAGGAGCAGGGGACGATCCCGGCCAAGTCGACGCTGGTCTTCAGCCTCGACATCCTCGCGGTGATGTAAGACTGTTCCGGTTGTCCCCCAGCCACCGCTGGGAGGGGCCCCGTTCGTACGTATGAGGAGCAGTATCCGTGAGCGACAAGCTCGAGAAGCCTGAGATCGACTTCCCCGAGGGTGAAGCCCCCAAGGACCTCAAGATCGAGGACATCTGGCTGGGCGACGGCGCCGAGGCGAAGGCCGGTTCCCGGGTCTCGGTCCACTACGTGGGCGTGGCCTTCTCCACCGGCGAGGAGTTCGACGCCTCCTGGAACCGTGGCGCTCCGCTCCAGTTCCAGCTGGGTGTCGGCCAGGTCATCTCCGGCTGGGACCAGGGTGTCCAGGGCATGAAGGTCGGCGGCCGTCGCAAGCTGACGATCCCGGCCCACCTGGCCTACGGTGACAGCGGGGCGGGCAGTGCCATCGCCCCGGGCGAGACGCTGATCTTCGTCTGCGACCTGATGGCCGCCTGACCGTCCGAACCCCAGATCGGGACTTCCGCGATCAGCGCAGGGGCCCCCGCCGTCCGGCGGGGGCCCCTCGCTTTTGCCGGGACGCGCCGGGGCGGTACGGTCAGCGCTCACGGGTCCGTCCGTGTGACGGTGACGATCACGGCGCACAGGTGACGGTGCGACGGATGTGTACGCGGAGAAGGGCGGAAAGGCGTCGATGGCGATTGCCAAGGCCGAGCGGCTGATGAATCTGGCGCTGTGTCTGCTGGGGACCCGCCGGCCGCTCAGCAAGCGCGAACTGCGCGGTTCCATCGAGGCCTACATGGAGGCCGGCAACGACGAGTCCTTCAACCGCATGTTCGAGCGGGACAAGGACGATCTGCGCGAACTCGGCCTGGTCATCGAGACGGTGGAGAACCTGGACGGCGAGACCGGCTACCTGGCCCGCCGGGACAGCAACCGGCTGCCGCCCGTCTCCCTCGACGCGGAAGAGGCCGCCGCCCTGGGGCTGGCGGCCAAGGTCTGGCAGCAGGCCCGCCTCGCCGGAGCCGCGAGCGGCGCCCTGCAGAAGCTGCGCGCGGGCGGGATGCCCGAGGCAGGGGACCCGTACGAGGGGCAGCACAGCGCCATCGAGCCGCGCATCCCGGTCCACGAGGCGGCCTTCGAGCCGCTGATGCTGGCCTGCCGGGACCGCCGGCCGGTGGTCTTCGACTACCGCAAGTCCACTGCGGCGCGGCCCGAGTCGCGCCAGGTGGAGCCCTGGGCGCTGGAGTGCTGGCGCGGCCACTGGTACCTGGCCGGCTTCGACCGCGACCGCGGGGCGGAGCGGGTGTTCCGGCTCTCCCGGATCACCGGCAAGGTCCGCTCGCGGGCGGCGAAGTACACCGCCGAGGTGCCCGACGTGGTCACCGTACGGGAGACCGTGGAGAGGTGGGCGGGGGAGAGCGCGGAGCGCTCCGCGCGGATCCGGCTGCGCACCGGGGCGGGCTACCCGCTGCGGGCCAAGGCCACCGCCGTGCGCGAGGGCGGGGACGGCTGGGACGAGCTGGAGATCCCGTACGGGCACGGGCTGGACGCCTGGCTGGTGGAGTTCGGGCCCGACGTCGTCGTGCTGGACCCCGCCGACCTGCGGGCGGACGTGGTGGACCGGCTGCGCGCCGTCGCCGCCGGCTGACCGGGGCCGTACCGCACCACCCGTAACCGCACCATCTGCCGAGCACGCCCTGAGGGGGAGACGTACCAGCATGGCTGCCAACGCCATCGACCAGACGCGCCGGATGCTGTCCCTGGTGACCTACCTGCGCGAGCGCCCGGGGGCGCACGTCGCCGATGTGGCGCGCGCCTTCGGGATCACCGAGGACGAGCTGATCTCGGACCTCGACGTGCTCCCCATGTGCGGGACGAGCTTCCGGGGCGGGGACCTGCTCGACATCGACACTGACGGGGAGCGCATCTGGTGGCGCAACCCCGACGCCTCCGGGGAGTCCACCGCCGAGCCGCTGCGGCTCGCCGCCGACGAGGCGACCGCGCTGCTGGTCGCCGCCCGCGCGGTGGCGACCCTGCCAGGGCTGCGCGAGAGCGACCGGGACGCCCTGCTGCGGGCCACCGCCAAGCTGGAGGCGGCGGCGGGCGAGGTCGCCGGCGCCAGCTCCCGGCTCTCGGTGACCTTCGAGTCCGAGGGAGGGGTCTTCGCGGACGTCGACCGGGCCATCGCGGAGCGCCGGCGGCTGTGGCTGCGCTACTACTCGCCCGCGCGCGACGAGCTCACCGAGCGCAAGGTCGACCCGATCAGGCTCTTCGCGGTGGGGCACACGTACATGGAGGGCTGGTGCCACCTCTCGGAGGCCCGGCGCACCTTCCGCCTCGACCGGGTGGCGGAGATCCGGCTGCTGGACGAGCGGGCCGAGCCGCCCGCCATCGAGCCGCGCGATCTGTCCGAGGGGCTCGTCCAGCCGGCCGCCGAGGACCCCGAGGTCGTGGTCGAGGTGGGTCCGGGCGGCCGCTGGGTCGCCGAGTACTACCCCCACGACAGCGCCGAGGAGCTGCCCGGGGGCGGCCTGCGGATCACACTGCGCAGCCCGGACCCGGCCTCGCTGCGCAGGCTTGCCCTGCGGCTGGGCCGCGAGGGGCGGATCGTGGCTCCCGCAGAGCTGGCGGACAGTGCCCGCAGAGCGGCTCGAGAAGCACTCGAGGGGTACGGGGAACAGGTCTGAGGGACGGGTCCGAGGGGAGCGCGGCCGATGTCGTCAACGTCTGGGCCCGTGTCCGGGCCGCCGGGAGTACCGGTCACGGCGGGTCCCGCCGCCGGGAGGTCCGCGGTGGGGCCCGCAGGACAGGGGCCCTCAGGACAGGGGCCCGCAGGAGAGGGGCCCTCAGGACAGGGGCCCGCAGGAGAGGGGCCGGTCGCCTTCAAGGCGGCGTGTCCCGACTGCACGGCCCGCTTCGAGCTGGACGCGGGCGCCCTGCGGCTGGCCATCGGTGGGAGCCCGCGGACCACCTTCTACTCCTTCACCTGTCCCGCGTGCGGTGTCTCCGTCCGTAAACCGGCCGGTCAGCGCATTGTGGAACTGCTGACCGGTGGCGGCGTGAGCACCCTGCGCAGTATCTGAGCCGGCCGGTGGCCTAGGCTCTTGCCCATGCTGTGGCCGATGTTCGCAATTGCCCTGGGCTTTCTGGGGATCACCGTCCTGGCCGTCCTGGCCCTGAGGGTCTTCGTGGAGGTGCGCAGACTGTCCGGTCAGGTCGCACAGGCCAGCCGCCGGATCGCGGACGCCTCGGGGGATCTGGAGCGCGCGGCCGCCGATCTGGCCCGGGCGGGGCACGCCGTCCGGCCGTAGAAAGCGGGGCGAAAGGGTCGGTCCGGGCCCGTAACGGCCGACCTCGGCGCAAGCGGGGATACGCCAGGGGATTGCCGGGCGTTCACCCCCGGGGGTTACGATCCTTGCCTGAGCGGTCACCGGATTCCGTCCGCGCCGCCCGAGCCACCACAACCAGCCGTTTCGGTGAGAAGGAAGACCTACATGATCGGCAATTTGAAGCCCCTTGAGATTTTTCTGATCATCGCTGTCATCGTGCTGCTGTTCGGCGCCAAGAAGCTCCCCGAGATGGCCCGTTCCCTCGGCAAGTCGGCCCGCATCCTCAAGAGCGAGGCGAAGGCCATGAAGAAGGACGGCGAGTCCGAGGACGCGGCCGCCGCGGCCAAGGCCGCCGACCAGGCTCCGCAGCAGCCCGCCGCCCCGCGCACCATCCAGGCCGCGCCCGGTGACGTCACCAGCTCCCGGCCCGTCAGCGAGCCGAACCGCACCGCTCAAGGCTGATCGTCAGGTCACGCCGGTATCTGCAACGAGACAAGGGACCTGGGTTGCTCAAGTCTGCCCGCAAGCAGGGGAAAGCGGACAAGGACGCCGAAGGGCGGATGCCTCTTGTCGAGCACCTGCGTGAGCTGAGAAACCGCCTGCTGAAGTCGGTCCTGGCGATCCTCGTGATCACCGTCGTGTCGGCCTTCTTCTACAAGGACCTCATCGACTTCATGCTGAAGCCGATGCTGGATTCCGTCGGCTGCACCGGCGGGGTGGTCTCGCAGCGCAACGGCCGGCCCTGCGCCGACATGACAGTGAACGGTCTCATCGCGCCGTTCTCGATCGCCCTCAAGGTCTCGCTCACCGCCGGTGTGGTGCTCTCGGCGCCGGTGTGGCTCTACCAGCTGTGGGCCTTCACCGCCCCCGGCCTCCACAACCACGAGAAGAAGTACGCGATGAGCTTCGTCGCGGTCGGCGCGCCGCTGTTCGGCGCCGGCGCGGTGCTCGCGTACAAGGTCCTTCCGCAGACCGCGACGATCCTCCTCGACTTCACCCCCGAGCACGCACGCAACCTGCTCCCGGTCGATGACTACCTCGACCTGGTCACGCGCATGGTCGTCGTCTTCGGCCTGGCCTTCGAGCTGCCGCTGCTGCTGATCCTGCTCAACTTCACCGGGGTGCTCACCGCGAAGCGGCTGGCGAGCTGGTGGCGCGCCATGATCCTCGGCATCACGGTCTTCTCCGCCTTCGCGACGCCCACCGGTGATCCGCTCACCATGCTGTCCCTGGCCGTCCCGATCGTCTCCCTCTACTTCATCGCGCTCGGCATCTGCATGGTCAATGACCGCAGGCGGCGGCGCAACGACCCCGACGCGGCCCTGGACGACGACGAAGCCGCCGAGCTGGACCTCACCCCGGCTCCGGTCGGCCAGATCGAAGCGGTGGCGGCCCCCGCGGCCCTGCCCGGGCAGGACGACGGCGGACGCCAGCGGATCAACGGTTACGACGACGCGACCTGACCCGTCCTGCACCGGCCCGACCGGGCCGACCCCACCTGACCTGGGGCGACCGGGACCGACCGGGTCCGACCCGACGGGTACGGCCCGGTCGCCGCGGGTAGCGGCAGCGGCTTCGCGGGCTCCGCTTAAATGACCGCGACTGTTGTCAGAGGCGGCGGGTAGGCTCGTTGACAAGATGACCGAAGAACTCTCACCCGCCGAGCGGTACGCCGCTGCCCGGATCCGCGCCGCCGAAGAGGCCACCGCCCTGGCCCCCTTCCGTGACATGTACGAATTCGACCTGGACCCGTATCAGGTCGAAGCCTGCAAGGCGCTGGAGTCCGGCAAGGGCGTCCTCGTCGCAGCCCCGACCGGATCGGGCAAGACCATCGTCGGCGAGTTCGCCGTGCACCTGGCCCTGGAGCAGGGCCGGAAGTGCTTCTACACGACGCCCATCAAGGCCCTGTCGAACCAGAAGTACGCCGACCTCGTCAAGCGCTACGGCGCCGGCAAGGTGGGCCTGCTCACCGGCGACAACAGCGTCAACTCCGAGGCGCCCGTGGTCGTGATGACCACCGAGGTGCTCCGCAACATGCTGTATGCGGGCTCGCAGTCGCTGCTCGGCCTCGGCTACGTCGTGATGGACGAGGTGCACTACCTCTCCGACCGCTTCCGCGGAGCCGTCTGGGAGGAAGTGATCATCCACCTCCCCGAGTCGGTGACCCTGGTCTCCCTGTCGGCCACCGTGTCCAACGCGGAGGAGTTCGGCGACTGGCTGGACACCGTGCGCGGCGACACCGAGGTCATCGTCTCGGAGGAGCGGCCCGTACCGCTGTGGCAGCACGTCATGGCCGGCCGCCGGATCTACGACCTCTTCGAGGAGGAGTCCGACCACGGAGGCCGCAGTTCCGCACGCCGGGAGGTCAATCCCGACCTGCTGCGCATGGCGCGCGACGAGAACAACCGCATGTACAACCCGCAGGACCGGCGGCGCGGCAAGATGGTCCGCGAGGCCGACCGCGAGCGCGAGCGGCGTTCCCGCGGCCGGATCTGGACCCCCTCCCGCCCCGAGGTCATCGCCCGCCTCGACAACGACGGGCTGCTGCCCGCCATCAACTTCATCTTCAGCCGGGCCGGCTGCGAGGCCGCCGTCCAGCAGTGCCTGTTCGCCGGCCTGCGGCTCAATGACGACACCGCCCGCCTGCGGGTCCGCGAGATCGTCGAGGCCCGGACCGCCTCCATCCCCACCGAGGACCTGCACGTCCTGGGGTACTACGAGTGGCTCGAAGGCCTGGAGCGGGGCATCGCCGCGCACCACGCGGGCATGCTCCCCACCTTCAAGGAGGTCGTGGAGGAGCTGTTCGTACGCGGCCTGGTGAAGGCCGTCTTCGCCACCGAGACCCTGGCGCTGGGCATCAACATGCCCGCGCGCACGGTGATCCTGGAGAAGCTGGTCAAGTGGAACGGCGAGCAGCACGCCGACATCACCCCGGGCGAGTACACCCAGCTCACCGGCCGCGCCGGGCGGCGCGGCATCGACGTCGAGGGCCACGCGGTGGTGCTGTGGCAGCGGGGCATGGACCCGGCGGCGCTGGCCGGGCTGGCGGGCACCCGTACCTATCCGCTGCGCTCCAGCTTCAAGCCCTCGTACAACATGGCCGTCAACCTGGTCAGCCAGTTCGGGCGGCACCGCTCGCGCGAACTGCTGGAGACCTCCTTCGCGCAGTTCCAGGCCGACCGCTCCGTCGTCGGAATCTCGCGGCAGGTGCAGCGCAACGAGGAGGGACTGGAGGGCTACCAGGAGGGCATGACCTGCCACCTCGGGAACTTCGAGGAGTACGCGCAGCTGCGCCGCGACCTGAAGGACCGCGAGACGGACCTGGCCAAGCAGGGCGCCGCCCAGCGCCGGGTCCAGGCGGCCAGTTCGCTGGAGAAGCTCAAGCCGGGCGACATCATCCACGTGCCGACGGGCAAGTTCGCCGGGCTCGCGCTGGTCCTGGACCCCGGGGTTCCGGCCGGGCGGTCCAACGGCCACCGCGGGCACGAGTACACCGAGGGCCCGCGCCCGCTCGTGCTCACCGTCGAGCGGCAGGTCAAGCGGCTCGCCTCGATCGACTTCCCGGTTCCGGTCGAGGCCATCGACCGGATGCGGATCCCCAAGACCTTCAACGCCCGTTCGCCGCAGTCGCGCCGGGACCTGGCGTCCCAGCTGCGCACCAAGGCCGGACACGTCGCACCCGAGCGGCGGGGCCGTGGGCGGGCCGTGGCCGCCGACGACCGCGAGATCGCCCGGCTCCGTGCCGCGCTGCGCGCGCACCCCTGCCACGGTTGCGACGAGCGTGAGGACCACGCCCGCTGGGCGGAGCGCTACCACCGGCTGAAGCGGGACACCCAGCAGCTGGAGCGGCGCATCGAGGGCCGGACGAACACCATCGCCCGCACCTTCGACCGGATCCACGCCCTGCTCACCGAGCTGGACTACCTGCGCGAGGACGAGGTCACCGTGCACGGCAAGCGGCTCGCCCGGTTGTACGGGGAGCTCGACCTGCTGGCATCGGAGTGCCTGCGCGCCCGCATCTGGGAGGGCCTGAACCCGGCCGAACTGGCCGCCTGCGTATCGGCGTTGGTCTTCGAGGCGCGGCAGTCCGACGACGCGGTCGCACCGAAGGTGCCGGGCGGCGCGGCGAAGGCGGCGCTGGGCGAGATGGTGCGGATCTGGGGCCGGCTCGACGCGCTGGAGGAGGAGCACCGCATCAACCAGGCGGAGGGCGTGGGTCAGCGCGAGCCGGATCTCGGCTTCGCGTGGCCGGTGTACCAGTGGGCCTCCGACAAGAGCCTGGACGAGGTGCTGCGCGAGGCGGAGATGCCGGCGGGCGACTTCGTGCGCTGGTGCAAGCAGGTGATCGACGTGCTGGGGCAGATCGCCGCCGCCGCTCCTTCCGCCTCCGGCGACAGCGGGAGCACGGTGGCGCGAAATGCCCGTAAGGCCGTGGACGCACTGCTTCGGGGTGTAGTGGCCTACAGCTCCGTCGGCTAGGCGCTTTTGGGGCTTCCTCCAAGAGCGGGGATGGCGTGATCTGATCTCTTGCCATGATCGGTTCGGCGTGCGCTGTGCGACGATCGGACTATGAGTGCGGCAGCAGATGATGGACCGAGACGGGTCGGTCGGCCACGCGCCGACCAGCTGAGACCGCAGAGTGACAGGCCGCCGCGCGAGGAACTCCTCTGCGCGGCGGCTGAGCTGTTCACCGTCCAGGGATACGCGGCGACCACCACCCGGGCGGTGGCCGAACGGGCCGGAATGCGCCAGGCCACGATGTACCACTACTTCGGCGGCAAGGAGGAACTCCTCGCCGAACTCCTGGAGTCCACGGTCGCGCCCTCGCTGGTGCTGGCCCGGAAGCTGCTCGCAGATGCCCGGCGGCCGGCCGCTGAGCGGCTGTGGGAGCTGTGCCGCTCCGACGTGCTGCTGCTGTGCGGAGGGCCGTACAACCTGGGCGCGCTCTACCTGCTGCCCGAAGTGGGAGGGGCGCGGTTTACGCGCTTCCGCCGGATGCGCGGTGAACTCAAGGACGCCTACCGCGTATTGCTCGCCGGGACCTCCGTCGGCACGGAACTGGCCGGGGACAAGGCCGGGCTGGAGCTGCGCAACGATATCGTCTTCGGGCTCATCGAAGGCGTCATGCTGATCCACCGCGCCGATCCCGCACGGCCCGTGAAAGTGTTCGCGCACGCCACCGCCGACGCCGCGCTGCGGATCGCGGGCGTCGGCGCGTCCTAGGGTCGGGACAGGGTCTGGACGCCCGGGCCGGTCTCCCAGGCCGCGCGGTCCTGCCAGGCCTGGAGGGTGAGGCCGCTTTCGAAGCGGTGGTCGGCGCCGGTGACCGGGTCGGTGAACTCGAGGACCCGGGCCAGGAGCTGGAGCGGGCGCCGGTAGTCGTCCGGGGCGGGATCGGTGACCCGCGGATACACCGGATCGCCGAGGATGGGCAGGCCGAGGCTGTTCATGTGCACCCGCAGCTGGTGGGTGCGGCCGGTGTGCGGAGTCAGCCGGTAGCGCCCCAAACCGCCCCGGGCGCCGACGAGTTCGATCCGGCTCTCGGCATTCGGCTCACCGCCCGGGACCTCGGCCGCCGCGATGACTCCGCGGGTCTTCTCTATCCGGCTGCGGACCGTGCGCGGGAGGGCGAGCGCCGGGTCGTGGGGGGCGAGGGCCTCGTACTCCTTGTGCACCCGGCGCTGCTGGAAGAGCAGCTGGTACGCGCCGCGGTCCGCGGGCCGGATGCTGAACATCACCAGACCCGCCGTGAGCCGGTCCAGGCGGTGCGCCGGGCTCAGGGCGGGCACGTCCAGCTCCTCGCGGAGCCGGGCCAGGGCGGTCTGGGTGACGTGGCTGCCGCGGGGGGTGGTCGCCAGGAAGTGCGGTTTGTCCACGACCAGGAGGTGCGGGTCTCGGTGCACCACGCGGATCGGGAAGGGCACCGGCGGCTCGGCCGGGAGGTCCCGGTGGAACCACACGTAGGCACCGGGTTCGTACGGGTCCCCGGCGTGCAGGACGCGCCCGCCGGAGCCGAGCACCCGGCCGGTGCTCAGCAGCCGGGCGATGGCCTCGGCGCCGGGGCCGCCCGCGTAGTGCGCGGTGAGGTAGCCGCCGAGGTCCGGCCACATCCCGTCCGGGTCCGGGGGCAGGCGCAGCCGCACCGGGTCGATACCGGCGCGCTGGGGGAGGGGCGAGGGGGGTGCCACGGCTCTGCGTCTCATCGGGAACAGGCTATGCCCGTCCGGGAGCGGGCCGTGCGGCCCTCTCCCGCCGGCACCCCTGCCCGGCCCGTGATCAGGACTTCGTGAAAGTTCCCAGGCGGTTGGCGTCGAGGTACTCGATGCGGACCGTGCCGTCGGCGAAGGTCACCCCGGTGCGGCCGACGGCGTTCTCGCCCGTGGTCTCGAAGCTGAAGGTGTCCCCGTCGTAGTGGGTGAGGGGGAAACGCAGGGGTTTCGGGCCGAGGGAGAGGGTGAGCGCGTTCTTGTCGTCCGCCGTCACCGTGAGTCCGCCGTAGTACGGGTTGTCGTAGCGTCCCGTGTACGCGGAGACGTCCTGGGCCGGCTTCGCGCCGGAGGGCGGGCGCGCGTAGTCGGTGGGAGAGCGGCCCGCGTCCTCCATCTGGGCGTAGAGCCCGCCGGTCAGCCCCAGCCAGTCGGCGGTGGCCTTGCCGTGCTCGGCGAAGTCGAAGAAGTCGAGGGCGACGGCGTCGGCCAGGCCGACGGGAGCGCCGTTGGTGAGGACGACGATGCCGAGCTCCTCCAGCGGGAGCATGGTGACGTTGGTGTTGGCGCCCAGGTCGAAGGCGCCGGAGTGGCTGAGGCGGAGCCGGCCCGCGTCGTCGTAGGAGACGTTCCAGCCGAGCCCGTAGAAACCGGTGCGGGCGGTGGGACCGGAGGGCGGCTGTGCCACGATCTCCGGCTGGTGGGTGCGGGCGAGGGTGTCGGCGGGGATGATCCGCTGCCCGTCGAGAACGCCTTCGGCCAGCTGGAGCCGCAGCCAGCGGGACATGTCCCGGGCCGTCGAACTGACCCCGCCGGCCGGGGCCTGGGCGTCGGGGTCGCGGACGAAGCGGGGGCTCCAGGTGCCGTCGGGGTTCCGGACGTGACCGGCGGCCCGGTCCTCGGCCTTCGTGAAGGCGGAGAACTCGGTGCTGGTACGGGTCATGCCGGCGGGCTTGAACAGGGTGTCGGCGCTGAGCTTCTGCCAGCTGGTGCCCTTGGCGCGGGCGACGGCCTCCGCGGCCGCGGTGAGGCCGAAGTTGGTGTAGGCGTAGCTCGCGCGGAAGGGGGTGAGGGGATCGAGGCGGAGGTGGTCGAGGATGTACGACTGGTCGTAGCCGAGGTCTTCGAGGAGGTCGCCGGCGTGGTCGGGGAGGCCGCTGCGGTGGGAGAAGAGGTCGGCGGTGGTGACGTGGTCGGTGACCCAGGGGTCCTTGAGGGAGAACCCGGGGAGGGTGGTGTGGCGGTCCCACGCGCCGGGGTCGGTGAGGGCGCCGGCCACGACGGTGGAGGAGACGGGCTTGGAGAGGGAGGCGATCTGGAAGACGGTGTCGGGGCCGACCGCTCCCGCGGGGGTGGGGGGCGTGGCGGGGGTGGCGGGGGTGCCCGGCGCTCGCTCACCGGTGTTGCGGACTCCGAAGCCCTTGAGGTGGACGACCTCGTCCTGGTGGACGACGGCCACGGAGACGCCGGGGACGCCGGTGCGGCGCATCATCGCCGTGACGGTCTCGTCCAGGCGGGCGACGGCCTTGTCGACCTGGGCGTCCGTGATGCGGGGCTTCGGGGCCGGGGGTGGGCTGGGGGCGGCGGTGGGCGCGGTGCCCGCGGTCGCCGCCGTCGCGGTGAGGAGGACGGCGGCGCCGGCCGCGCCGAGTGCGCGGAGCGTACGCATGGGGTCATTGTCCCGCCGGGCGGGCGGGGGTGCGCGGCGGGACGGATGCGGCGCCGCGGCTGGGGCTCCGGCCCAGGCCCACGCCCGGAGCTCACACCGGCCACCGCTGCGAGGCGCCACCTGGCGGGGAGCTCCGGGCCCGCGCCGGGAGCTCCCCCGGCCACCGCTGCGAGGCGCCACCTGGCGGGGAGCTCCGTGGCGCCGCCCCGGGCCCCGGGCCTCCATCGCCGGCGGGGCTGCGGGTGTGGCTCGCCCGGGTGAGGGCGGAACCGGAGGCCGTGCGGGGTTGGGGTGCGCCTCCATCGCCGGCGGGGCTGAAGGTGCGGCTCACGGGGTGAGGGGGGTGAGGGGGGGTGAGGGCGGGAGCCGCAGGCGGTGCCGGGGCTGAGGCTCAATGGCCGACGGGTCGAGAGTGCGGCTCGGGTGCCGGCGGGGTCGAGGGTGTGGCGCGCGGGGGCGGGGGCCCGGAGGGCGCGGGGGGTCAGGCCGCCGCGTGGTCCTGTTCGGCTTCGACCGCCGCGTTCCAGTCGCGCTTGATCGCGCGCCAGCCCTCGTCCGTCTCGCCCAGGCGCCAGTAGCCCGAGATCGACAGGCGTTCGCGCGGGATGCCGCGTTCCAGGCGGAGGTGGCGGCGGAGCTCCTTGACGAAGCCCGCTTCGCCGTGGACGAAGGCGTGGACGTCCCCGGAGGGGAATTCCAGGGCCTGGACCACTTCCACCAGGGCCTCGCCGATCGGGCGGGCGCCGCGGTGCAGCCAGACCGGGACCACGCCGTCGGGGGTGGCGAACTTCTGCTCGTCGTCCGGGCCCTCGATCTCCACGAAGGCGTGCACCTCCGCGCCGGCCGGCATCCGCTCCATCGCCGCCGCGATCGCCGGAAGCGCGCTCTCGTCGCCGACCAAGAGGTGCCAGCCGGCCGCCGGGTCCGGGGCGTAGGCGCCGCCCGGGCCGAGGAAGCGTACGACTTCACCCGGCTGGACGCGCGCAGCCCACGGGCCGGCCAGGCCTTCGTCGCCGTGGACGACGAAGTCGAGGGTCAGCTCCAGGTGCGAGGGGTCCCACGCCCGTACGGTGTACGCGCGCTGGCGCGGCCACTGCTCGCGCGGGTACTGGCCGCGGATCCGCTCCAGGTCCCACGGCGCGGGGTAGCTGACGCCCTCCGGGGCAAACAGAATCTTGATGTAGTGGTCGGTGAACTCGCCGGCGCCGAAACCCGCCAGGCCGTCACCGCCCAGCACGACCCGCACCATGTGCGGCGTCAGCCGCTCCGTGCGTACGACGACTGCGGTGCCGACTGTGCGGGCGCGTCCTTCTGCCACGGCGTCTCCCCTGACTCCCCTGAAACTTAGGATTACCTAAGTTAGCACCTCATCGGAGTAGCGCGCCGCTCAGGCGCGACACGGCCCCGCCGAGGCCCCACCGGTGGGCGAGGGCGGCGACCAGTTCCGGCTGCGCCGGGGCCGCCGGAAGCGCCGGGTCGAACGGCGGCAGCGGGACGTCCGCGGCCACCTGGACCACCTTCGGCGCCACCGCCAGATACGGCCGGGAATCATTGAGGCGCTTGCGCTGGGTGAGGGTGAGCTTCGACTTGGGGTCTTCGACGGCGGCCATGATCCCGGCGAGGTCGCCGTACGCCTCCAGGAGCTTGGCCGCGGTCTTCTCGCCGATGCCCGGGACCCCGGGCAGGCCGTCGCTCGGGTCCCCCCGCAGCAGCGCCAGATCCGCGTACCCGGGGCCGTCCACCCCGTACTTCTCGCGCAGCCACGCCTCGTCCGTCACCTGGAGGCTGCCCACGCCCTTGAGGGGGTAGAGCACCCGGCGCTGCCTGGCGTCGTCCACCAGCTGGTACAGGTCCCGGTCGCCGGTGACGATGTCCACGGGGCCGGTCGCGCGGGCGGTGAGCGTGCCGATCACGTCGTCCGCCTCGTAGCCGGCGACGCCCACACGGGCGATGCCGAAGGCGTCCAGCGCCGTCTCGATGATCGGCACCTGCGGAGTGAGGGTGTCCGGGGTCTCCTCCACGTCGGGCCCGTTCTCGTTCTCCTTCGCGACGCGGTGGGCCTTGTAGGAGGGGATCAGCTCCACTCTCCAGTGGGGCCGCCAGTCGGCGTCCATGCACGCCACCAGATCGTCCGGGTGGTGGTCCTGCACCAGCCGTCCGATGAAGTCCAGCAGCCCGCGGACGGCGTTGACCGGGGTGCCGTCGGGGGCCTTCACGGAGTCCGGCACACCGAAGTAGGCGCGGTAGTAGAGAGAGGAGGTGTCCAGGAGCATCAGGCGTCGTGTCGTCACGGAGACGATGATGCCGCAACCCGCTCGTGAGCCCACGGGGCCGCCTGTACGGACGGTGGGCGCGGGCGTACGGGAATGCGCCAGGCCGCCGGGAGCGGTGAACTGGTGCACGCGAATCCTGAGGCGGTTGCTGCGTAAGGTGCTTACAGCACACCGATGTGCGACGGACAAGGGGAGGGCAGCCCCGACATGAACGACAGGGACGGCACGAACGGCCTGGACGACAAGGATCACAAGGACCACGAGGACCACGCGGCCGGCATGGACGACACGGACGAGAAGAAGCACGACGCCAAGGAGCCCCTTCGCGTCGGCGTGGCCGTGCGCAAGCGGCGCCGCGCGCTGCACCTCACCCTTGCCGCGGTATCGGCGCGCAGCGGCCTGTCGGTCCCCTTCCTGAGTCAGATAGAGAACGAGCGGGCCCGGCCCAGCATGCGGTCCCTGGAGCGGGTCGCGGACGCGCTGGAGACCACGGCCGTCGAGCTGCTGGCTGCCTCCGACACGGCGCGCACGGTGGACCTCGTACGGGCCGGCGACGAGTCCGGGCTCACGCCGGTCCCGGGCGTACGGCCCCTCGTACGCGGGCACCACCAGCTGCACGCGCTGGAATTCACCGGGGACCAGGACGCGGGCCGCGAGTACCAGCACCGCAATGACGAGCTGATGTACGTGGTGTCGGGCGCGTGCCAGGTGGAGGCGGAGGGGCGGGCGTACCGGCTGGAGAGCGGGGACGCGCTGTTCCTGTCGGGAGGCGTACGGCACCGCTGGCGGGCCGTCACGGAGGACACGAAGCTCTTGGTCGTCGCGGTCGGCGACCACATCGACGCGACGTCCGAGCCGCCGTCGCCCGGGCACTGAGCGGCATGCCGCGGGTGGTCTCGCTGGTGCCGTCGCTGACCGAGGCGGTGGCGGTGAGCGCGCCGGGGCTGCTGGTCGGAGTGACGGACTGGTGCGCGCATCCCCCGGATCTCGGGGATGCGGTGCGGATCGGGGGGACGAAGAACCCCGACGTACGGCGGATCGTCGGGCTGCGCCCGGACCTCGTGATCGCCAACGAAGAGGAGAACCGGGCTCCGGACCTGGCGGCGCTGCGGGCGGCGGGCGTGGAGGTGCTGGTCACCGAGATCCGGAACCTGCCCCAGGCCGTGGCGGAACTGGACCGGGTGCTGGTGGGGGCGCTGGGGCTGGTGAGGCCGGGGTGGCTGGCGGAAGCCGAGGCCGCGTGGGCCCGGGTGGAACCCCTCGGCCCGCTCACCGCGTTCGTACCGGTGTGGCGGCGGCCGTGGATGGTTCTGGGCCGCGACACCTTCGCCGGGGACCTGCTCGCCCGGCTGGGGGTGCGCAACGCGTACGCCGGGCACCGGGAGCGGTATCCGCGGGTGTCCGTGGAGGAGCTCGCGGCCACCGGCTGCGAGCTGGTGGTGCTTCCGGACGAGCCGTACCGCTTCACGGCCGAGGACGGGCCGGAGGCCTTTCCCGGACTTCCCGCCGCGCTGGTCAGCGGGCGCCACCTCACCTGGTACGGGCCCTCGCTGGCCGAGGCCCCGGTGGTACTGGCACGGGCACTGCGCGCGGCGCGGCCAGGAGACGGCCGGTGAACAGGCCGCGCAGGGTGTGGGCCGCCGCCAGGAGCCAGGCGGTCACCAGGGCGAGGAAGAGGCCTGCGGCCAGCCAGGCGAAGGCGGTCAGGCCGGTGTGGCGGGCCAGGCCGGCGGCGCCGGTGACGCAGGTGCCGACGGGGAAGGTCAGGGCCCACCAGGTCATGGAGAACCCCATGCCGCTGCGCGCCGCCCGCACGAGCATGGCCGCGGCGAGAGCCAGCCACAGCAGGGCGAAGCCCATCACGGGAACCCCGTAGACGACGGCGAAGGCGCCGAGCGCGCCGGCGTACGGGGCGCCGATCGACAGGGGGGCCATGTCGGCGAGCTGGTTGACGGCGGTGGTGGACTGACCGAGGGGGCCGAGGACCAGGAAGAGGGTCGGGGTGAGGGCCAGGGGGAGCGGGCCGCTCACGATCAGCCGGCCGAAGATCAGGGGAAGCATGAGGAGGGTGGCGAGCAGGCTGATGCCGAACATGGCGTAGCAGGCCAGGAGCATCGCCTCGCGGGGCCGGCCTTCGGGCAGGTGGGGTATCAGCAGCGGGCCGAGTGCGGCCGAGACCATCGGGGCGACCAGGGGGAGGAGCCAGACGGGGGTGGCCTGTGCGGCCTCGACCTTGTGGCGGACCACCATCAGGTAAGGCACTGCCACGGCCGTGAGCAGGCCGATCGCGGTGCCGGCGGTGAAGAGCACGGCGTCCCCGGCGACGGCGGCGCCGGTCCCGATGAGGTCCTTGCCGACGATGAGGGTGCCGCCGCCGACGGCCAGCAGCGCCATCGCGAGGCAGCCGTAGAACGGGGCCACGGTGGGGTCCAGCAGGTGGGTGCGGGCCTGGTCGCGGTGGTGGATCCAGTGGCCGGCGCGGGCGGTGAGCAGGACGGCGAGCGCGGCGGCGGACAGCGCCCACACGAGCTGGCAGGCCACGCGCTGGCCGGGGAGCTGGTAGGGGAGGGTGGCACCGGCGTTGGCGATGATCGCCGTGCCCATGACGGAGGCGTACCAGTTGGGGCCGAGGTGGCGCAGGGCCTTGTGGGCCCGGGGCGCGGTCCCGGTGGTGCGGGTGGAGCCGGTGCGGGGTCGCAGGATGGTGGTGGCCATGGCTCCAGCGTCCTGCCGGGGTGGACCGGGCGGCAGAGGTCATCCTCCTATGAGGCCATAAACTGATGTTATGGGGAATGAGGAGTGGGTTCCGCTGGCGCACCGGGTCCCGGACCTGGGCGCGCTCGAACTGCTGCTCGCGGTCGCGCGGGTCGGCAGCCTGAGCGGCGCGGCCCGGTGGCTGGGCATCACCCAGCCCGCGGCGAGCAGCCGGATCCGGGCGATGGAAACCCGCCTCGGCGTGGCCCTCGTGGACCGGTCCCCGCGCGGATCGACGCTGACGGCGGAGGGCGCGCTGGTCACGGACTGGGCGCGGCGGGTCGTGGAGGCGGCGGAGGCCTTCGACGCGGGGGCGCAGGCGCTGCGGGGGCGGCGGGACTCGCGGCTGCGGGTGGCCGCCAGCATGACCATCGCGGAGTACCTGCTGCCCGGGTGGCTGATCGCCCTGCGCGGGCAGCGGCCCGACACGGCGGTGTCCCTGCACGCCGGCAACTCGGCGGACGTCGCCGAACGGGTCCTCGCGCACGAGGCGGACCTCGGCTTCGTGGAGGGGCTGACCGTGCCCGAAGGACTGGACTCGGCGGTGATCGCGCAGGACCGCCTCGTGGTGGCGGTGGCGCCGGGGCACGCGTGGGCGCGGCGCTCGCGCGGGGTGAAGGCGGCGGAGCTGGCGTCGACCCCGCTGATCCTGCGGGAGCGCGGGTCGGGGACCCGGCAGGTGCTGGACGCCGCGCTGGCGGGGTGCGGAGGGCTGGCGGCGCCGCTGCTGGAACTGGCGTCGACCACGGCGGTGAAGTCGGCGGCGCTGAGCGGTGCCGGGCCGTGCGTCCTGTCGGAGCTCGCGGTGGGGGACGAGCTGGCGGCGCGGCGGCTGGTGGCGGTACCGGTGGCCGGTGCGGCGCTGGACCGCGCACTGCGGGCCGTCTGGCCGACGGGCTCCCGCCCGGCGGGCCCGGCGCGCGACCTGCTGTCGCTCACCCGCCGCCCGGCCTGAGCCGTCTCTTCCGGATCTTGCCGGGCCCGCGCTGCCCGGCACCGCACCTCGCTGCCGTGCCGGGCGTCGCGGCCGGTGAACCTTTCCGGTCACAGCACTAGCCGCGGGCCCGGCGCCCGAGCGGGGCCTGAGCAGCGCCGCTGCCGGGGGCTGCGCCGGGGCCCGGCGCCTGCCGGGCGGCGGTGTTCCGTCGGCCGGGCGCCGCGCAGCGGTTACGGCACCGGGAGCGCCCTGCGCGCATGGGCCGCTTCGATCATCGAGGCCATCACGCGGGTGTCCTTGTCGCGTTCCGGGTGCCACTGGACGCCCATGACCCAGCGGGTGGGGTCGGGGAGTTCGATCGCCTCCACCGTGCCGTCCACGGCGTGGGCGCAGGCGATCAGGCCGCGGCCCAGGCGGTCGACCGCCTGGTGGTGGTAGGTGGGGACCTCCGCCTCCTCGGGGACCAGCGCCGCGTACCGGGTGCCCGGGACCGGGAGGACCGGGTGCCAGGACATGACGCCGGGGCCCTCCGCGTGGCCGTCGAGGTGCTGGATCAGGGTGCCGCCCAGGGCGACGTTCAGCGCCTGCATGCCCCGGCAGACGCCGAGCACCGGCAGGTCGGCCTCCAGAGCGGCGGCGATCAGGGACAGCTCCCAGTGGTCGCGGACCGTCGCGGGGGGGCCCGTACGGGGGTCGCGGGCGGCGCCGTAGTGGACCGGGTCCACGTCGGCGCCGCCCGCGACGACGAGGCCGTCGAGCCGGCCCAGCACTTCCGCCGCTGTCCCGGAATCGTCCGGCGGGAGCAGCACGGCCGCGCCGCCCGCCGCCTGGACGAGTTCGTAGTACCCGGCGGGTACGAGGGACGTCGGGAGGTCCCACACGCCGTAGCGGGTGGATTCCTCCACGTAGGTGGTGATGCCGATGAGCGGCCTGGGCACGGGTTTACCTCCAGGGGCAGGCAACGGGGGCATGACGGCGGGGCATGACGACGGGGCAGGGCCAGGATTTCAGTCGCGGGTCAGTTCCGCCTCAGCTTCGGCCAGCGCCGCGAACTCCTCCTCGGGCGCCGAGGCCACGAGGTGGTGGCGACTGTAGAGCGCGAAGTAGGCGAGGGCGACGGCGTAGACGGCCAGTGCGATGAATGCCGCGTCCCGGTCCACCAGGAAGGTGGCGACCAGGGCCGACAGGGCGAGTACGAGGGCCGCCGAGGAGGTCAGGATGCCGCCCGGGGTGCGGTAGGGCCGCTCCAGGCCCGGCTCCCGGCGGCGCAGCACGATGTGCGAGAGGGCCATCAGGGCGTACGAGATGGTCGCGCCGAACACCGCGATGTTCAGCATGCGCGGCCCGTTGCCGGTGGCCGCGGCCAGCGCGAAGCCGATCGCGCCGGGGATCAGCAGGCCGAGGTACGGCGCCTTGCGCTTCGAGGTGAGGGAGAGGAAGCGCGGCAGGTAGCCCGCCCGCGAGAGGGCGAACAGCTGGCGCGAACCGGCGTAGATGAGGGAGAAGAAGGAGGCCACGAGGCCCGCGAGGCCGGCGTAGTTGACGAAGGTCTTCAGCCACGACAGGCCGGAGTTGCCCTCCAGGGCGACGACCAGCGGGTTTCCGGCCTCCTTGAGGACGTCGGCGCCGCGGGCGCCGGTGGAGGCGAGGAAGGTGATCAGCGCGAGGAGGACGAGGATGCCCATGGAGATCGACAGGGCGCGCGGCATCGAGCGGACCGGATCCTTGGCCTCCTCGGCGGCGAGCGGTACCCCCTCCACGCCGAGGAAGAACCACATGCCGAAGGGGAAGGCCGCCCAGATGCCGAGGAGGCCCATCGGCAGCCAGGAGTTGGAGCCGAAGGCGGTGGGGTCGACGGCGATGTCGTCGAGGTTGGCCGCGTCGAACTCGGTGAAGGCACCGACCGCGAAGACCAGCAGCGCCGCGACGGCTATGGCGGTGACGACGAGGGAGAAGCGCAGGGCCTCGCCGACGCCCCAGAGGTGGATGCCGATGAAGACCGCGAAGCAGGCGAGGTAGACCGGCCAGCCGGAGCTGAGGCCGAAGAGCCGCAGGGATTCGACGTAGTCGCCGATGAAGATGGCGATCGCGGCCGGCGCGAGGATGTACTCGATCAGGATCGCGGTGCCGGTGAGGAAGCCGCCCCAGGTGCCGAGCGCCCGCCGGGCGAAGCCGTAGCCGCCGCCCGCGGTCGGCAGGATCGCGGACAGTTCCGCGAGGGAGAAGACCAGGCAGGCGTACATCGCGCCCATCAGGACGGTGGCGATGGCGAGGCCGCCGAAACCGCCCTCCTTGAGACCGACGTTCCATCCGGAGAAGTCCCCGGAGACGACGTACGCGACGCCGAGTCCGGTGAGCAGCAGCCAGCCGGCGCTGCCGCGGCGCAGCGTGCGGCGCTGCAGGTAGCCGTCGCCTTTGCGGAAGGTGGGGGGTTCGGGCACGGCTGTCAGCCGGGCCTCGGTGTCGTCGGCCATGTGCGCTCCTGCCTAGGGCAATGGTTGTGGGGCGTACCTTTGCGGTAAGGGAGTGGGCCGCGCAAGACCTCTGCGTTAAACGGGGGTTACGAAAACCTCTCCGGCCCCGCAGGAGGCGGAATTCGCCGCTCGGATCCGCCCAGGCCCGCCGCTCGCGCGGGGCCGCCTCAGGCCAGGAACCCCCGCAGCAGCGCCGCCGTGCCGCAGCAGTGCTCGCGCATCGTCTCGCGCGCCCCGGCCGCGTCCCGCTCCAGCACCGCCTCCACCAGTGCGGTGTGCTGCTGCTGCGAATGCTCCAGGTTGCGCACGAGCAGCGGGATGCAGTCGAGCAGGTCGTTCACGGTGGCCCGGACGGCCGCGTACTGGGCCGTCAGGGTGGCCGAGCCGGCGAGTTCGCACAGGGCGAGGTGGAAGAGGGTGTCCTGGCGGCGGTAGTCGGCGAGCGGGGCGTCGTGGGTGGCGGCCAGCGCGCCGAGGAGCCGCTCGGTGCCGTCCTCGGTCAGCCCCTGGGCGGCGCACAGTCCGGCCGCGCCCACCTCCAGGACCTCGCGGAACCGCAGGACGTCCTCGATGTCCACGCCCGCGACACGCCGGCGCAGCTCCTCCTCGACGCCGCCGGCCGGGGTATCGGGCCGCGACAGCACGAACGTTCCGCCGTACCGCCCGCGCCGGGCCTCCACCAGGCCCTGGTCCTGCAGTACCTTCAGCACCTCGCGCAGCGTGACCCGGCTGATCCCCATGCGCTCCGCCAGCTCCCGCTCGGGCGGCAGCCGTTCGCCGCCCGGCACCAGTCCCAGCCGGACCACCTGGAGGATCTGCTCCAGCGCCTCCTCGAAACCGTTGCCCGCCCGTACCTGTCGCAGTACGGGATTCAGCCGCGCGACGGCATCGTCTTCACTCGCCGTGTGGGTCATCTCGCCCCCTCCCCTTCCCAAGCAATGGTTCTATTCAATACCTTAGGCCTCCTCGGCTCACCGAAGGAGAGATTCCCGTGGTAGACCGCAAGCCGCCGCTCGCGACCGAGGAGCTCCGTGCTCTCGTCGCCAGCGGTGAGATCGACACAGTCGTCCTGGCCTTCCCCGACATGCAAGGACGGCTCCAGGGCAAGCGGTTCGCCGCACAGTTCTTCCTCGACGAGGTCCTCGCCCACGGCACCGAGGGCTGCAACTACCTCCTGGCCGTCGACACCGAGATGAACACCGTCGACGGATACGAGATGTCCTCCTGGGACCGGGGTTACGGCGACTTCGCCATGCACCCCGACCTCGCCACCCTGCGCCGCATCCCCTGGAGCCCCGGCAGCGCCTTCGTCCTGGCCGACCTCGCCTGGAGCGACGGCTCGCCCGTCCCCGCCGCACCCCGGCAGATCCTGCGCCGCCAGCTGGAGCGCCTCGCCGAGCACGGCTACACCGCGATGGTCGGCACCGAGCTGGAGTTCATGGTCTTCCAGGACACCTACGAGCAGGCCTGGGACGCCGACTACCGCGGCCTGACCCCCGCCAACCAGTACAACACCGACTACTCCATCCTCGGCACGGGCCGCGTCGAGCCCCTGCTGCGCCGCATCCGCAACGAGATGCAAGCCGCGGGCCTGGTCGTGGAGTCCGCCAAGGGGGAGTGCAACCTCGGTCAGCACGAGATCGTCTTCCGCTACGACGAGGCGCTGACCACCTGTGACCAGCATGCCGTCTACAAGACGGGGGCGAAGGAGATCGCCGCCCAGGAGGGTGTCTCGCTCACCTTCATGGCCAAGTTCGACGCGCGCGAAGGCAACTCCTGCCACATCCACCTCTCGCTGAACGACGCCGACGGACGCAACGCCATGGCCGGGGACGACCCGGACGCTCCCGGCGGAATGTCACCCCTGATGCGACACTTCCTGGCCGGCCAGCTGGCGGCGCTGCGCGACTTCTCCCTTCTCTACGCCCCCAACATCAATTCGTACAAGCGTTTCCGCCCGGGATCCTTCGCGCCGACCGCCGTCGCCTGGGGCGTCGACAACCGGACCTGCGCCCTGCGCGTGGTCGGCCACGGCCGCTCCATGCGCTTCGAGAACCGCCTCCCCGGCGGCGACGTCAACCCCTACCTCGCCGTGGCCGGCCTGGTCGCGGCCGGGCTCTACGGCGTCGAGCACCGCCTGGAGCTCCCCGAGGCCTGTGCGGGCAACGCCTACACCGCCGACTACGCGCACGTCCCCACCACCCTGCGCGAGGCCGCCGAGCTCTGGGAGAACAGCGAGATCGCCAAGGCGGCCTTCGGCCCCGAAGTGGTCGCCCACTACCGCAACATGGCCCGCGTGGAACTCGACGCCTACGACTCCGCGGTGACCGACTGGGAACTGCGCCGGTCCTTCGAGCGCCTGTAAGCCCGGACGGGCCCGCCGACCGACCGACCGACCGGCACCACACGGCACCGCATCGCATCGCATCGCACGGCACCACACCGCATCGCACCGCACCGCACCGAACCGAAAGTCTGTGAGGCACCACGTGTCCGATGTGCTGGAAGTCCTGAATCCGGCCACCGAGGAAACCGTCGCCATCGTCCCGGCCGCCACACGGGACGATGTCGACGCCGCCGTCGTACGGGCCACCGCGGCCCAGCGCGCATGGGCCGCGGCCGCCCCCGCCGACCGGGCCCGCCTGCTGCGCCGCTTCGCCGCGGTCGTCGACGGACACATCGAGGAACTGGCCCAGCTGGAGGTCCGCGAAGCCGGCCACACCATCGGGAACGCCCGCTGGGAAGCCGGCAACGTACGCGACCTCCTCGACTTCGCCGCCGGGGGAGTGGAACGGCTCTCCGGCCGCCAGATCCCCGTCGCCGGCGGCATCGACGTCACCTTCCTCGAACCCCTCGGCGTCATCGGCGTGATCGCGCCCTGGAACTTCCCCATGCCGATCGCCGCCTGGGGCCTGGCACCCGCCCTCGCCGCCGGCAACGCCGTCATCCTCAAGCCCGCCGAGACCACCCCCCTCACCGCACTGCGCCTCGCCGAACTCGCCCTCGAAGCCGGGATCCCCGAGCACCTCTTCCAGGTGCTCCCCGGCCGCGGGGCCGTCGCGGGCGACGCGCTGGTCGAGCACCCCGGCGTGGCCAAGATCGTCTTCACCGGCTCCACCCGGGTCGGCAAGCAGATCATGGCCAAGTGCGCGGACCGGGTGAAGCGCGTCACCCTCGAACTGGGCGGCAAGAGCCCCAACATCGTCTTCGCCGACGCCGACATCGAGGCGGCGGCCGCCGCCGCGCCCATGGCCTTCCTCGACAACACCGGCCAGGACTGCTGCGCCCGCACCCGGATCCTCGTACAGCGCTCGGTGTACGACCGGTTCCTGGAACTGCTCGCCCCGGGCATCGAGAGCGTGGTCGTGGGCGACCCGGCCGACGAGAAGACCCAGATGGGACCGCTGATCTCGCGGACCCAGCTGGAACGCGTACGGTCCTACGTCACCGACGATCTCGCCGCCATCCGCGGCACCGCCCCCGAGGGCCCCGGTTTCTGGTACCCGCCGACCCTCGTCACGGACGTCGCCCCCACGGCGCCCGTGGCCGCCGAGGAGGTCTTCGGCCCCGTAGCCGTCGTCCTGCCCTTCGAGGACGAGGAGGACGCCGTACGTCTGGCCAACGCGACCGAGTACGGCCTCTCCGGCTCACTCTGGACCCGCGACATCGGCCGGGCGCTGCGCGTCTCGCGCGCCGTCGCCGCGGGCAACCTGTCCGTCAACTCCCACAGCAGCGTCCGCTACTGGACCCCCTTCGGCGGCTACAAGCAGTCCGGACTCGGCCGCGAGCTCGGACCCGACGCCCTCACCGCTTTCACCGAGACCAAGAACGTCTTCATCAGCACGGAGGCCTGAACCACCATGACCGACCGCACCGAAGAGATCGTCTGCCGCCGCCTGGTCGGCCGCACCGCCGTCATCACCGGAGCCGGCAGCGGCATCGGGCTCGCCGCCGCCCGCCGCCTGGCCTCGGAGGGGGCACACATCGTCTGCGGCGACATCGACGAGGTCGCGGGCAAGGCCGCCGCCGAGGAAGTCGGCGGCACCTACGTCAAGGTCGACGTCACCGACAAGGAGCAGGTCGACGCCCTCTTCAAGACCGCCTTCGACACCTACGGCTCCGTCGACATCGCCTTCAACAACGCGGGCATCTCGCCCGCGGACGACGACTCGATCCTCCTCACCGAGCTCGACGCCTGGAAGCGGGTCCAGAACGTCAACCTCACCTCCGTCTACCTCTGCTGCAAGGCGGCCCTGCCCTACATGCAGCGCCAGGGCCGCGGCTCCATCATCAACACGGCCTCCTTCGTGGCCCTCATGGGCGCCGCCACCTCCCAGATCTCCTACACCGCCTCCAAGGGCGGCGTACTGGCCATGTCCCGCGAACTGGGCGTCCAGTTCGCCCGCGAGGGCATCCGGGTCAACGCGCTGTGCCCGGGGCCGGTCAACACCCCGCTGCTCCAAGAGCTCTTCGCCAGCGACCCGGAGCGGGCCGCCCGCCGCCTCGTGCACATCCCGGTGGGCCGCTTCGCCGAGGCCGAGGAGATCGCCGCCGCCGTCGCCTTCCTCGCCAGCGACGACTCCTCCTTCGTCAACGCCGCCGACTTCGTCGTCGACGGCGGCATCTCCGGCGCGTACGTGACCCCGCTGTAGAGCACCGCGCCGTAGAGCACCCGCTCGCTCCCTTCCTTTCCCCTCCCCGCACCTGGACCGCACCCTCCCGGTGGCCGGGCGTCGCACGACGCCCGGCCGCCGTAAGACAGGAGTGTTCACAGTGATCCGGCTCAGCACCGCGCGACGGCTCCAGGCCGCCGGCGCCGCCGTCGCGATAGCCGCCGGCACCCTCGTCGTCGGCGCGCCCGCAGCCCGGGCGGCCGGGCCCGGCGCTTCCTGCACGACCCCGCAGCTCGGCACGGGCTGGTACGGGGACAACCAGGGCCGGCTCCAGCAGCTCATCGACGACTACGGCACCTGCGGCCCCGACCGGCACCGCCGCCCCAAGCCCGTCGCCGTCTTCGACTGGGACAACACCGTCGTCAAGAACGACGTCGGCGACGCCACCATGTACTGGCTCCTGCGCAACGGGAAGATCCGCCAGCCCGCAGGCGGGGACTGGACCACCACCAGCCGTTTCCTCACCCCGGCGGCCGCCGGGGCACTGTCCGAAGCCTGCGGCCCGCTCGCCCGCCCCGGCGCCCCGCTGCCCACGGGGACCCGTACGGCCGAGGGCGATCGCTGCGCGGACGAGATCAACGCCGTCTACGGCACGGCCGCGACCACGGCCGGCGCAGCCGCCTTCACGGGCTGGGACCGCCGTACGACCGACCCCGGCTACGCCTGGCTACCGCAGCTGATGCAGGGCTGGACCGCCCGCGAGATCCGCGGCTTCGCGGCGGCCGCCCGCACGGAGAACCTCGCCGCACCCGTCGGCACCGCGCAGCGGGTCGGCAGCGGTACCGCCACCGGCTGGGTCCGCTACTACGACCAGCAGAAGGACCTGATCCGCGCGCTGCGCCAGGCCGGCTTCGACGTCTGGATCAGCTCCGCTTCGCCGCAGCCGGTCGTGGAGGTGTGGGCCGAGGAGGTCGGCATCGACGCGGACCACGTCATCGGCATCCGCAACGTGACCTCGCGCGGCGGGAAGTTCACCGCGCGCCTGCAGGGCTGCGGATCGGTGAAGGACGGCGCCGACACGATGATCACGTACATCGACGGCAAGCGCTGCTGGATCAACAAGGAGGTCTTCGGCGTGCGGGGCGCGGCCGCCGAGAAGGTCCAGCCGCCCGTCCGACGGCAGGTGTTCGCCGCGGGCGACTCCGACACGGACATCTCGTTCCTGCGCGACGCCACCGCCCTGCGTCTCGTCGTGAACCGCAACAAGAACGAGCTGATGTGCCGGGCGTACGACAACAGCGACGGCCGGTGGATCGTGAACCCGATGTTCATCGAACCCAAGACCCGGAAGGCCACGCCCTACCCGTGCGCGACCACGGGATACGTCGACCACGACGGCACGGCCGGCCCCGTCCGCCGGACCGACGGGAGCGTCGTCCCGGACCAGACGGACTCGGTCTACTAGCCGTTTCGTCGTCCCGCCGTCCCGTCGGCTAGAGGAAGGTACGGCCCTCGCCCCGGTACGTCGGGGCGGTGGCCGTCACGCGGTCCCCCTCGATCAGGTGC
Source organism: Streptomyces sp. NPDC003038 (assembly GCF_040611115.1). NCBI lineage: Bacteria > Bacillati > Actinomycetota > Actinomycetes > Kitasatosporales > Streptomycetaceae > Streptomyces > Streptomyces sp. NPDC003038. The sequence continues at coordinate 4,437 of NZ_JBEXNN010000041.1, read as the reverse complement.
AAGGCGTCGAAGCGCTCGCACAGTTCGCCCGCCTTGGCGTGGCGGAACCACACCCGGTCCCCGATCAGAAGATCGTCGGCCGGGCTGCCGAGCAGCGGGGTCTGCACCTCGCCCGCGCCCTCCTGGGAGTCGTAGCGCAGGCCTTCCGGCAGATACGGGACGGGCAGCCGGTCGGTCCCGGCGGCGCCGGAGGCGGGATAGCCGCCGCCGAGGACGGTGACCACGCCGACGCCGGGCCGCCTCACCACGGGCTGCGCGAAGAGGGCGGCCGGACGCCCACGGAACGAGGTGTAGTTGTCGAACAACCGCGGTACGTAGAGACCCGAGCCGGCGGCGATCTCCGTGACGGCGTCCTCCGCGGCGGTCTGCTGCACGCTGCCGGTGCCGCCGCCGTTGACGAACTCCAGATCCGGGACGACCGCGCGGACGGCGCGTACGGCCTCGGCGCGGCGGGCGGCGAGCTCCTTGCGGGCCGCGCTCTGCATGAGCCGGATGGCGCGCGAGCGCAGCGGGCGCCCGGCCAGCGCGTCCCCGACACCGGCGACATGGCCCTCGTACGCCATGAGCCCCACCACCCGGAAGCCGGGCCGGGCAGTGACCGTACGGGCCAGCGCGGCCAACTGCTCGGGCTCGCGCAGCGGTGAACGCCGGGCGCCGACCCGCACCCTGCCGCCGAAGAGGTGCAGGGCGGTGTCCAGTTCCAGGCAGACCCGTATCTCCTGCGCGCCGCCGTCCCGCGAGCGGTCGATGAGCTCCAGCTGGGCGGGGTCGTCGACCATGACGGCGACCGCGGCGGCGAGTTTGGGGTCGGCGGCGAGCTCGGCGAAGCCGGCGCGGTCGGCCGACGGATAGGCGAGCAGCACGTCCTCGAACCCGGAACGGGCGAGCCAGAGCGACTCGGCGAGCGTGTACGACATGATTCCGGCGAACCCCGGCCGGGCGAGTACGCGTTCGAGCAGGACGCGGCAGCGGACGGACTTGCTGGCGACGCGGACGGGCTTGCCGCCGGCCCGGCGCACGAGGTCGTCGGCGTTGGCGTCGAACGCGTCGAGATCCACGATGGCCAGCGGCGCGTCGAGGTGCGCGGTCGCCCGGTCGTACCGGGCGCGGTCGGCGGCGGGGGAGTTCATGGGCGGCAGCTTGCCAGACGCCTCTACCGGTGGGTAGGCCCCCGCGGCCGCCGCCCCGCCAGGGGACCCGCCCCCGTCGGTCCGCCCCTTTCTTCCCCGGCCGCGTACCCACCGGGCAACCCCGGGCCGGTCTCCGCGCCCGGGCCCGCCGGAGCCGCTGGCAGTCCGCCCCTGAGGCCCGCCGGCCGAGCCCGAGACGGCTGGGCCCCACGGCCGGTGTCCGTCCCGCAGCCGCTGGGACCCGGGCGGTTCGGGGCCTTGGGGCTGGGCCGTCCGGAGAGTCCCGCGGTGCGCCCTGGATCCGGGCGGCACGGGCGGTTGGGGCTGGGCCGGCCACCGCACCGGGGCGCGGCGCCTCCCCGTGCGCCCCGGGTCGGGCAGGGCACGGGGGCAGGCGGCGGGACCGTAGAGTACGCACAGGCAGCCGTACGGAACGGGGGGCGGAGCCGCCGGATGACCACGTCGACACCGCACAGCGCGGTCCTGGGCGAGCCCGATCCGCCCCCGCCCCCGCGCCGGCGGCCCGTACGGGTCCTCGGCGCCGTGCTGTCGGCCTTGCTCGGTACGGGTCTCCTCGCCGGGGCCGGGGTCGGCACCTGGGCCGAGCACCGCGCCGCGCACCGCCCGCCGGCCGCGGACGCCGCCTACCGCAAGGCCGAGTCCCTGTGGCGGGCCACCCCCGTGGACCACCTCTTCCCGCCCGTCCTGGCCGGACCCGCGGCCGGCCCCGGCGGCGCCGACCGCACCTGGACCCGGATCGCGCTGGCGCCCGATGCCGACTGCGCGGCCGCGCTCGCCCCCGACTGGCAGACCCTGCTCGCCCCCACCGGCTGCACACGGGTGCTCCGCGCCACCTACACCGACGCCACCCGCAGCTCCCTGATCACCGCCGGCATGGTGTTCACCCCCGCCGACGCCCCCGCCATGGCCGCGCTGACGGGCCGCCTGACCGCCCCGCCCGCGTACGGTTTCGCCGACGCCCAGCGCGCCGCCTGGACCGCGTCCGTCCTGCCCGAGGCGCCCGTCGTCGTGTACGCGGTCTCCGCCTTCGCCGACGGCCGCGCCCTGGACGATGCCCGCCCGGCCGGGGACCTGCTGAAGAAGGACGCCACCGGAGCCGCGGCCCAGGCGGGCCTCGGCCACGAGGCGAAGGGCGTCGCCGACCGCCTCGAACGCGCCGTACGGGCCCTCGCGGTCCCGTCGGCCGCCTCCGCCGCTTCGGCCCCGCCCGCCCCAGCCGCCCTGCCCGCCCCGGAGCCCGCCCGATGAGCAGAGGCCGGACGGCCGTCGCCCTCGCACTCGCCGCCGTCCTCGCCGGCGCCACCGCGCCCCCGGCCGCCGCGGACGCCATCCGGGACCGGCAGTGGGGCCTCACCGCCCTGCGCGCCGAGGAGGCCTGGGGCATCACCCGGGGCGACGGCGTCACCGTCGCCGTCCTCGACACCGGGGTCGACCACACCCACCCCGACCTCGCCGGGCAGGTCCTCGACGGCACCGACCTCATCGGCATGGGCGCCGGTCGCGGCGACCGCGCCTGGGCCCGTCACGGCACCGCCATGGCGGGCATCATCGCCGGTCACGGCCACGGCACCCACCGCGGCCAAGGCGTGCTCGGCATCGCCCCCCAGGCCCGGATCCTGCCGGTCCGGGTGATCCTGGAGGAGGGCGACCCGGGCCGCGCCCAGGCCCGCGACAGCAAGGGCGGGGCCCTCGCCGAGGGCATCCGCTGGGCGGCCGACCACGGCGCCGACGTGATCAACCTGTCCCTGGGCGACGACAGCGACTCCGCCCACCACGAGGCCGGTGAGGACGAGGCCGTCCAGTACGCCCTCGCCAAGGGTGTGGTCGTCGTCGCCTCCGCGGGCAACGGCGGCGAAGCGGGCGACCGCGCCTCCTATCCGGCCGCCTACCCCGGGGTCATCGCGGTCACCGCCGTCGACCGCCGCGGCAAGAAGGCGGCCTTCTCCACCCGGAACTGGTACGCCACCGTCAGCGCCCCCGGCGTCGACGTCGTCATCGCCGATCCCGACCGGTCGTACTACGAGGGCTGGGGCACCAGCGCCGCCGCGGCCTTCGTCTCCGGCGCCGTGGCCCTGGTCAAGGCCGCGCACCCGGACCTGTCCCCGGCTCAGATCAAGAAGCTGCTGGAGGACACCGCCTCCGACGCCCCCCGCGGCGGCCGCGACGACGCCCGCGGGCACGGGATGGTGGACCCCGTCGCCGCGCTCCAGGCCGCGGAGGCGCTGCGACCGCAGGCTCCGGTGCCCGCGCCGGCCCTGGCCGGGAGCGTGTACTTCGGCCCCGGCCCCGAGCCGGTCCGCCCGCCCCAGCGGACCGCACGCCTGGGGGCTCCGGCGGCGGCGGTCGCGGGGGCGGCGCTGCTCGCACTGGCCGGCGTACTGGCACGGCGCCCGCGGCGGGGCACCCGGCACCGGGCCCCGCGAGCGGCACAGTAGGGTCGGGTAACTGTGGCGAACATGGCGAACAAGAACATTCCCGACCCCGGTTTCTCCGACGACGACGGCTCCGCCGACCCCCGGCTGAGCGCGGCCCTCGCCGCCTGGGCCGAGGACAGGGCGAAGGAGCCGGAGGTGCTGGCCGCCCTCAGGGGCGCCCGCCTGCTGGTCCCTGTCGTCGCCGTCCTCGGCGAGGTCGAGACGGACCCCGAGACGGGTCTGTCGCGTGAGAAGACCAGCGACATGGCAGTCCCGACCCTGCGGGCGGGGGACCGGCGGGCGCTGCCGGCCTTCACCTCGACCGCCTCGCTCGCGCTGTGGGACCCGGCGGCCCGGCCGGTGGCCGTCCCGCTGCACCAGGCCCTGGCGGCCGCCGCGCACGAGAAGGCCGACACCCTGGTCCTGGACCTGGCCGGCCCGGTCACCTACCAGTTGACCGGCTCCGCGCTGCTCGCGCTGGCGGAGGGCCGTACGGACGCGGGCCCGCTGGCCGATCCCGCCGTACGGGAAGCCGTACGGGCCGCGGTGTCCGCCGAGCCGGCCGTCCTGCGCGCCCACCTCGGCCCGGGCGGCGCGGACGCCGACGGCACCCTCGCGCTCGTGCTGGCCGCCGACGCGCAGGCCCCGGCCGCCGCCCGCCGCGTCGCCGAGGCCCTGGCGTCGGACGAGACCCTGCGCGCCCGGCTGGTGCGTGGTCTGGACCTGGCGCTGCTGCCGCCGCAGGCCCCCGTACCGCCCGGTGAGCCGCTGTTCGTCCGCTGAACGACGGCGGGGGCGGGGGGCGGGGGGGACCCCCCCGGCGCCGCGCGGGGGCGGGGGCGGCCCGGCCCCGGCCCCGGGGGTGGAGACCC
>NZ_JBEXNN010000040.1:0-52080 GCF_040611115.1 Streptomyces sp. NPDC003038 | reverse complement strand
AACACCCCAGGCCCTTCGTCTGGACGAAGACCGCCGACGAGATCCTCGACAAGGTCGCCGCTTACTGCCGACGAATCTCCGACTCAGGACACTAGATGCCGATAGTGGACGCGCGAACCCGGCGCGGGCACGGCCCGGAGACCAGCCCTCCGGGCCGTGCTGATAATGCGAAAGTTCAGGAGCGGGTCCGGCGATCCAGGGCGGCACCAAGGGCCCCGCTGATGGGCGGGCGGGTGAAGCCGAGGCGGATCAGTGCGATCTCTCGCTTTCGTGTCAGCACGTGACCTGCACGTCTCTCACTCCACGACAGTGGATAGACCTCGATCTCTCACCTCCATGACAGTGACCCCACTCCCTGAAACAGCCCCCCACCAGCAGCAACGCGCCAAGGCACACTGTCTCTCACACCACTGTCACCAAACCGAGAGATCGCAGACGGTGTTGCGCTGTTTGTAGGGCGGGCGGCCTGCCGCCTCGGCTGCCGCGGCGTTTGCGGTTGGCCGCCTGGGTCGACGGGGGATCTCCATCTGTCCATACGGCAGGTCGACGATCTCCAGGGAGCCACCGCAGGAGACGAGCGGGGCGCCGGGCTCGCGGTGCACCACCACAGGGTCGTTACGGGTACCGAGGCCCATCGGCCGCCCCAGGACTACGCCGGACGCGGTCCTGGCCGACAAGGCCTATTCGTCCCGCGCGATCCGCACCCATCTCCGCCAGCCCGGGATCCGGGCGGTGATCCCCCAACCCTCCGACCAGATCGCCAAGCGCAAGAAGCGAGGCCGATCCGGCGGTCGCCCACCGGCCTTCGACCGCGAGACGTACAAGCAGCGCAACGCCGTTGAGCGATGCATCAACAAGCTCAAGCAATGGCGCGGTCTGGCCACTCGATACGACAAGACCGCCGCCATCTACCTCGCCGGACTCCAGATCGCCGCCATCTTCATCTGGTCGGCGAGGTGATCCGAAAGAAAACGCTCTAGTGCTGTCAGTGCCTGTTGATAACGTGCTTCGTCCAGTCGTGGAGTTCATGAAGGGACGGGTCACATGCGGGAAGTGGCATGCCATCAGGTCGGCGAGCAGCGGTTGGCCGAGGCGCTCGACGACATCGACGGGCGGGCCTACACGCGGTGGCACTCGCTGCGGTACGGCAGCATCTCGCCGACGCTGATCCGGGCCATGGCGGACGAACTGCTCGACCATGTCGCCGCGCGAACGGTGATGGAGCCGGGGCTCGACGCCGCGGCCGGCACGGTCGCCGTCACCGCCGCGGAGTGTGTGCAGGGAGTGCTGAGCATCATGTGCTTCCCGGACGGGGACCAGGAACTCCGGTTCCCCCTCGTCGGGGAGCGGATCAGCACGGACCCGGACGACGACGAGTTCGGGGACGGGCCCATCACCTTCCGGGACGTCGTCAGGGAGGCGCCCACCGCGCGGACCTGGCTCGACATGTTCGAGATGTGTGTCGTCAGCGGGCATGTGTGGGACTGGGAGCGGGTCACCGGGCTGCTGCTGCGCGGCGACTACGCGCCCGCCATCCGTGACGGCGTGCCCTACAACCGGTACACCTCCGTCTCCAACCCCGCCGATCTCGCCGCCATGGACGCCCTGTGCCCCTATCTCACCGAGGCGGCCGGGCATCTGCCCCGCGACTGGCCGACGGTTCCGCTGCGCAAGCCCGACGCCGGGGAGCGCGCGGAGGCCGCCCGGCGGCTCGACGAGGTCGGCGACGCGCTGAGCGCGGACCAGCAGCTGCTCCGCGTACTCCTCGACGACGACCAGCACGCCTTCGAGGACGCCCTCGTCGCCCGGCTGGTCGCGTACCGGGAGAGCGTCGAGGTCGATGCCGGTGATCCCGCGCCCCGGTCCCTCCTCCCCCTCGGCACCCTCGCCCTGGCCTGCCTCGCCGTCCAGGTCCATGGGTGGGAACTCGGTGTCCGGTCCGGGTATCTGCCGTACGGTCTGCTGGGATCGCCGGACGCGACGCGCCGGGCGGCGGAGGGGAACCGGAACAACTTGGGTTACTGGGCCGCCAAGTAGGCCACCCGGGGGGCGGGGCATGGGTGTGACAGCCAAGGACGGAAGACCACCCTGCCCCACGTCGGCGACCGCCATCTGCCGGATCTCCACGCCCTGCGACCCCGGTAGCCCCGCCAGCGCCGAGCCTCAGTCCGTGTCTTTCGTGATGATCCGAAAGAGACGGCCTAGCGTTGCCCGGCCGGGGCAGCTCGGCCTACTAGGCGTAGCCGAGCTTGCGTACGGCGGAGATCTGCACGTTAACCCCAAACCGGGGGGTGCACCGTCCTGGGGCGAGGTGCTGGACTTGCCACCGGTTCGCGGCGGTGTCGATGTCGGGCAGGCCAGCACCGCTCGCCCAGAGGCACGACACCGGCCCAGCAGCGCTCGGTCGTGCGGACAGGCCGCCGTGATCCTGATGCCGCAGCTGGTGGCCGGCCTCTGTCCGCCGGCCACCAGGACCTGTTGCACCCACGCCATCGGTCGACTCCGTTACATCCGACCGGACTCCCCTTCGTCGGCCCGGGATGCGGGTGTCAGTACAGCTGGGCGGCCGAGGGCGTGAGGGCCTGCTGCCGGTCGGGGGTGGTGTAAGCGAAGTTCGCCACCGTACGGCGCATGCCCGGACGGTTGAGGGGGGTGACACGGTGGGCGGTGGTGTCGCTGCGCAGCAGGTAGCCGTCGCCCGGCCGGTGGTGGGCGCGGCGGGCGGTGCCCGTGTCGAGGGTGGTCAGGTCGGTGGTGTGGGGGGTGTATTCAAGGAGTCCGCCGTGGGCGGGGTCGTGGGGGGCTTCGATGAACAGGACTAGGGCGAGGGGGTAGTCGTCGGTGTGGGCGCCGTGGGTGTCGCCCGGCTGGTGGAGGGTGTTGAGGACGTGCCGTTCCAGCGGATCCCTGACGGCGACCGCGAGCAGGCCGGCGATCCGGCTGACCAAGGAGAGCAGGACTTCGTCGTGGTAGAGCCGCGGGATGAGTTCTGATTCGCGGACGATGACATGGCCGCCGAGCGTGGTCATGTGGCGGGGCGAGCGGTCGGTGCACTCCATGTCGAAGTCCCGGCGCACGGCGAGGGCGGCCAGACGCCCGGCCTCGTCGTCGAGGGCGGCCAGTGCCGCGGGGGGCAGCAGGGCGGGCAGCGGCAGGTAGCCATCGGCGGCGAACCGCTCGGACAGGTCAGGGGTGTACTCGGGCAGGGTCAGCACCCCACGGCCTTTCCCCGGCCCGCTCGGGGCCACGCCGATGCGCCTGCCGTGTCACCCTCGGGGTGCCGGCAGGAAGGCGAACGGAGCCCAGGTGTCGGCAGGGCGGGGTTGATGACACCCCCGGAGAGGGAGCCGAGGCCACGGTGCTGGCCTTCGACCTCCACGAAGGCCATTGTGCCCGGCTCACACCTGTTCCTCCCCGAGGGGGGATGCGCCAGGAAGGCGGGGACCTGCCGCATTGTGCATAGCGGGGCCTCGTTGGTGTGATGTCGTCGATCAACGCCGAGCCGGAGATGATGTGCCCGCTGAAGCCAAGCCCCGTCCGCCCGCCGACCTGCTGGCGGCCCGGATGCAGGACCCCTACCCGTACTTCGCCTGGCTGCGCCGTCACGCTCCCGCCCACGTCGAACGGCGTCCCGGCCGGCCCGCGGTGTGGCAGATCTCCCGGTACGAGGACGTACACGCCCTGCTATGCGACCCCCGTCTGAGCAAGGACCCGGGCCGGGTTCCCGGATACATGCCAGGGCCATCCGGGCTCAACCGGCACCTGGTCCACGCCGACCCACCGGACCACACCCGGCTGCGGACCCTGGTCAACGCGGCGTTCGTGCCCCGCCGGATCACCCTGCTGGAACCCTTCATCGCCGAGGTCGCGCACCGGCTTTTGGACCGGATCGAGCACCAGGTGCACATCGACCTGATCGCGGACTTCGCGGCGCCGCTGACGTTCCGGATGATCTGCGCGATCCTCGGCGTACCCAAACACCTCGACACGGCCGCGACCCGGGACACCTTGATGGCGACCATCGCCCCCGACACGACCGCGGACCCCGCCCGCGCCGGGAGGGATCTGCACGCGCTGCTCGACGCCCTGATCGCCGGGAAACGGGCCGGGGAGAAAAGCGGCGGCGTGGACCTGCTGGGCGCCCTCGTGCGGGCGGGCGACGAGAGCGGCGCCATGAGTGAGGAGGAACTGCGCTCCACCGCCTACCTCCTGCTGCTCGTCGGCCATGACACCACCATGAACCTGATCGGCAACGGCATCCTCGCCCTGCTGCGCCACCGCGACCAGGCCGCGCGCCTTGCCGGCCAGGACGCCGGTTCCGGTCTTCTGACCACCGCGGTAGAGGAACTGCTGCGTTACGACTCGCCTGTTCGGGACGCCACGTTCCGGTGCGCGGGCGAATCGATCCGCCTGCACGGGCAGACCATCGGCGCGGGCGAGATCGTCAGTCTCCTGATCGGGTCCGCCAACCGGGACGAGGAGCACTTCACCGACGCCGGCCGTCTCGACGTGGGACGAACGCCCAACGACCACCTCGCCTTCGGGTACGGGCCCCACTTCTGCATCGGGGCAGCCCTCGCCCGCCTCGAAGGGGCCGTCGCCTTCCCCCTGCTGCTGGAACGTCTCGGCACCGTGGAGCTGGCCAAACCAGCCGAAGAGCTGCCCTGGCGCCCGGCCCGCGTCATGCGCGGCCTCGCCGCCCTGCCCCTCGTCCGGCGATGACCCTGCCCCTGCCCGCGGATCGGAAGGACATGATGAGTACGCAATCACCAAACCGGTAGTGGTGGCCCGGCAGTGCGACGGCGTCCTGGTGATCACCCTCAACCGGCCCCATGTCCGCAACGCCGTAAACCAGGCCCTGGCCGACGCCCTCGACCACGCACTCACCCTCCTGGAGACCGACCCCGGACTCAACGTCGGTGTCCTCACCGGCGCGGGCGGCCACTTCTGCCCCGGCGCTGGCGCGTCGAACGCACCATCGGATGGATCATGAACGCCCGCCGCAACGTCCGCGACTACGAGCGCCTGCCCCAACACGGCGAAGCCCACATCAACTGGACACTCATCACCCTCATAACCAGGCGACTGACCCGCAAAGGCCCCAGCACCGACAGCTGGACAAAGAAACCCGGGACGAGCCCCGCCGGGTCCGCAACTCAGTCCGCCGCCGGGCCCGGCGCCAGCTGACGTTCAGCCTTCTCAAGCCACGTCAGATACCAGCGCGTGAAGGTCATCGGCGCACCGTTGTCGTCGAGAAGCGCCTTCAGGTCCTCGTCATCCGCCCGCTTGTCAGACCAGATTCGCCCACGCTCCGGGCCGCTGATGATCAGCCACTCACGGGCGGCGCAACCCAGCGTTGAGATCACGACCGCGCCGACACTGCGGTCCGCCGACCACATCACTGGTTCCCAGCGCTCTTCCCATGCCTCAATGGCGTCATCGAAGTCCTCGATCTCCTCGAAGTCCTCCTCCTCCGGGTGCTCGGACAGCAGCAGCTGGACCGTTTCAGGATCGGCCCCCTCACGCGGAAACGGCTCGGCCAGCCGGAACAGGCCAGCCAGCTCGGCTCCATCTCACTCCCACCGCCAGCGACCCTGAATGAGTCGTACCGGACACACCCCATATGAGGGCCCGGCACCGCCGGCGCCGACGTGGAGGAGGAAGTCGCGGTAGTCCCCGGGCAGCGACACACCCATCTGACCTTCGAGGCCGGCCAGCTCTGCCGAGGTCAAAGGGTCCTCAAGGAAGAACTTGTGCCCTATCGCCCCAAAAACGCGGTCGCCGGCTGGCGCGGCGATGAGAGCCTGCACCCGCTCCCGCACTCCCACCCATATCTACGACCGAGTCCGCTGAGCCGACCGAGCAGTGCACCCAGCCGTCGAGGTGACCGACCCCGGCAGGTCTGCCGGGGCCAGAAAAACGAGAGGCTCCGCCCGGGTGAGCGGAACCGGCGGGTTGCCCAGCGAGGGTTCTTCAGGCAGGCCCGGCCGGTGGAGCAAGGTGTGTTACACGTGAGCGTGAACGTTCGACTCGGATGGTGTAGCGGCGGTACGTCGCGCCGCGGGAAGTGATCAAGGCGGCTAGCGTCCGGTGCGAGAGGCGTCCACCTACGCATGTCCTGGAGTGATCATGAGCTCGTACGACGACAAGTTGCTCGACCGGTTCGCCACCTTCGACCGCGACGGGGACGGCTACATCACAGAAGCCGATTTCCTCGGCATGGCGAAGCGGATCACCAGCGCGTTCGGGCTGGCGGAGTCCGCCGCCAAGTCGCGGGCTCTGATGGAGGGCGCGCGGCGCTACTTCCGCGGACTGGCCGACATCGCGGACAGCGACAAGGACGGCCGGATCAGCAAGCAGGAGTTCGTGACCTCGGCCGCGGAACACCTGCACGGCAACCCCGACGGGTTCGAGGCGACCATCCGGCCCTGGGCGGAGGCCGTGATCGCGATCGCGGACACCGACAGCGACGGGCGGGTCGACATCGGCGAATGGGAGCGGATGCTCCAGGCGATGGGAGCCTCAGCGAAAGCCGCGGGCAAGGCCCGTGAGATCGACACCGATGGCGACGGCTTCGTGAGCGTGGCCGAAGTCCTGGAGGTCGCTCGGCGTTTCTACACCAGCGACAGCCCGATGCGGGAGTTCGCCGCGGCACGCTGACACATCGGTGCGACACGAGATCGATCAAGACACACCAGCCGTCACAGGAGCATGCTGGCCGGCGGTCCCGAGGCAGCTGGGCCGCCCGGCGGCTGATGCCCGCGAATACGCGGTCCACCGGCTCCTGCGGCGGTGGTGTGACGAGTACCTGCGCCGGCCGCATCCGGAGCTCGGCAGAGGCGGACCGGTCTGCCCGTACGTGCCTGAGGCATTGCGGCACGGCCGGTTGCATGCCGCGCTCTGGCCTGGCATCCCCGCCGGTCCGGACGCGGTGCTCGAGGGCATGCGGGCCTACCGCGGCTACTTCGAGCGACTGGACACCACGCAGAACCATGCCCTGCTGGTTGCCTTTCCAGCCGTGGGCGTGCGGGACGTGGGGTGGGTGGTGGAAGACTCCCAGCGCCGGCTGAAGACCGAGTTCGTCGAGCGAGGCTTGATGATCGGCGAGTTCCATCCCGGACCACCCCCCGCCCCGGGGCTGCACAACCCGAGTTTCCGGCCGCTGCACAGCCCGGTGCCGCTGCTGGCGATCCGCCGCATGGTGGGAACCGACCTGCCGTTCCTCACGGCTGACGAACACCACCTGGAGGTGTACCGGGCGCACTTCTCACGCACGGAGAAATGATCACTCGAACCGGTACTCCTTCTGGCGTACCGGCGCGCACGCTCCCGCGCACAGGGCTGCCGCTGCTATCTGTTCTTCATGGATCTTCAGCGGTGGGTGCGTGAGGCGGTCGAGGCCGTCGAAGCATGGCGAGGCGAGTTCGGACCTTTCACGCCGCACCCGGCGCAGCACGTCGGCGACGAGGACTTCGCTGAGGCATTTCGCCGGTTCAGCGTCCGGATACGGGACAACTACCCCTTCTTCCACCCCCGCTACGCGGGGCAGATGGTCAAAGCGCCGCATCCGGCGGCGGTGGTGGGCTATCTGGCCGCCATGCTGGTGAATCCCAACAATCACGCCCGCGAGGGCGGACCGGCGACCGCCGACATGGAGCGCGAAGTCGTCGCCCAGCTGGCCGCGATGTTCGCACTGCCGCAACATCTCGGCCACTTGACCAGCAGTGGCACAATCGCCAACCTCGAAGCCCTGTACGTCGCCCGGGAGATCCATCCCGGCCGCGGGGTCGCCTTCAGCCAGGACAGCCACTCCAGCCACGCCCGGATGTGCCACGTACTGGGCATGCCCGCCTACCCGGTAGCCGTCGACGAGCACGGCCGCATGGACCTCGACGCCCTGGAGACAGTTCTGCGCCGGCACAAGCCCGGCACCATCGTGCTCACAGCGGGCACCACCGGCGTGGGCGCGGTAGACCCGATCCACCAGGCGCTGGAACTGGCCGACCGCTATGGCGCCCGCATCCACGTCGACGCCGCCTACGGCGGCTTCTTCAGCCTGCTCGCCGGCTCCGAGGGCGTGGACGCACAGCCCTGGCGGGCGATCGGACAATGCGACTCGGTGACGGTGGACCCGCACAAGCACGGCCTGCAGCCCTACGGCTGCGGCGCGGTGCTGTTCAGCGACCCTGCCGTGGCCCGCCACTTCGTCCACGACTCCCCGTACACCTACTACACCCCGGCGACCCTGCACCTCGGCGAAATCAGCCTGGAGTGCTCCCGCTCAGGGGCCGCGGCCGCCGCGCTGTGGCTGACCTTCCAGGTCCTGCCACCCACACCCCAGGGACTGGGCGCCATCCTGTCCGCCTCCCGACGCGCCGCCCACCAGTGGGCAGACATCATCGAGCAGTCGCAGCACCTGCGGCTGTACCAGCAGCCAGAGCTGGACATCGTCACATTCTTCCCCGCAACCGACCCCGCCACGCTGTCCCGCATTGACGCCGCAACCCGACGGCTGGCCGAGACCGCCGCCGAGGACAACCTTCACCTCAGCCAACTACGAGTGAGCGCCGAAGCATTCACCCGACGCCACGACGTAGAACCCGATGCCGAGCACGCCAGCATCCTGCGCAGTGTCCTGATCAAGCCCGAAGCCGAAACCCATCTGAGCGTGCTGCACGACCTCCTCGGCCGGCGCGCCGCACCGATTCCCACCGGAGCCGCCTCATGAATGACACCACTGCTGTCACGATCCGTGCAGCCACGGTCGCAGACGCACCACAAATCAGCGCCCTGCTGGCCGAGGTCTTCTTCGCCGACCCGGTCGCCTGCTGACTGATCCCGGATGAAGCCGAACGCCGACGAGTGCTCCTGCGGTTCTTCCGCATCTACACCGCCGTGTCCATCGCGCACAACACCGCCTACGCCACCGACGACCTCCGATCCCGCGAGATCCGCCAGCGCCGGCACCACCCAGACGTCATCGTCGGATCCGATCAACTACACCGGGCACGAACGTGACGTGTCCCTCGAGCTCTTCCACCACGAGAACCTGAATGGCTTCCGCTCTGACTCGGCCTACTGTGCCTCACCAGCACTCCGGCGGCGGAAGCAGCGAGCGGTGGGCGACCTCCCAGCGGCCGCTCCCACTGGCGTGGGGCCATCAGGATGGCGGTCGCACCGTACCGAGCCTTCGAGGCCGCCGACACGGGCGTCGCACCGCGACAGGATTCTCTGACGTTTGCTGGGAACACAGACTGGCTCTGTCCCGCGCTATCCGGCTCACCGCACGACCGGCCCGTGCCAGGCGTCGATGACCCCAAGTCCCGGGCACGGACGGCAACGGCGGCAACGTCCCAGACATCTGGAGCGTCGACACCCTGGGCAACCGAGTGGCTCTTCGCCGGCGGGATCACATCGCTCGGCGGTGCCATCGGGTGGACGAGGACGGCTGGAGCACCTACCTCTCCATTGGATGACCGAGGCTGCTCACGTGGGACGGGCCCGTGCTCTGCGAGCAGACCGAGCAGTCGCCCGGTCTTCCGCGACCGGTGACCACGACCTGGACGCATCGGGGGCTCCATCCACTGACGCAGACCGAACGTAATGCTTCATCCGACATGCGCCCTCCTGAAGGGTGAGGAAAAGCTAGCGCCTACGAGCCGCCGCTGTCGGTCCTTTGTTCCCGTTGCCGTTGCCGTCGCCGTTGGGCCCCCTTCACCTCCCGGCGAGGCGCCGCGTTTCCCGTCCCCTTCCTTAAAACCCCGGCGGCGGGCGACGGGGCGGTGTGCCGCGTCTGCGGTACCGAAGGTCGCCCTTCCAACGGCACGCGTCCCCCCAGATCAGGGCCCCGACGACCCGAACCATCCGAACGAGCCGACCACACCCGGCGGACGACGGCGGATGACGACGCGCCAGGATCGTCACCGCCCTCCCCCGGGGTGACAAGCTCCACCGCCGCAGGCACTCCCGGGCCCCCGTCCGGCCACCATCAGCCGAGACCGCCCGGACCAAGACCCAACCCAACCCCGGGACTGTGTCCCTGAACCCCCTGAACGGCCCCCACGGCCCGTGAGCAGCACGCCCAGGACGGCCCGCCGCGGCCCCCGCGGTCAGATACTCACGTCGATGTAATCGATGTCCGTGAACTCCACCAGCAGCCCCTGCGCGCGGCTGCCTCCGTCCTTGAAGTAAACCTCCTGCAGGCCCTCGGCGGCGATCCGCCGCAACTCGGCCTCGGAGGCGCCGGCGTCCTGGGCGGCGAGCAGCCGGCCCGCGTACTCGGGTGGCAGGTGCTGGGTGATCCGCCGCATCCGCCCGTCGTCCGTGGTGCCTGGGGCTGCGGTGTATCCGAACCGTGCCCGGGTCTCGATGACCAGCCCGGTCTGCTTCGCGGCCCTCTCACGGGCCCGCTTGCGCACCAGCGGCTGCCACCGGCGCCGCACCTCCGCCTCCAGCCGGCCCGCAAGCGCGGCCTTCGGCTTCCTGATCTGGCCTTTCACATACCGCTCCACAGTGCGCTGCGAAACCCCCAACAGACCCGCCACCGCCCTGGTGGCACCCTTGTGCTGCCTCACCAGATACCGCACCCGCGCGCCCGCACTGCGCGGGATAGGCCGCGTGTCCGCCTCCCGCGCGGCCCGCTCCAAGCTGTCCCCGATGATGCCCATGGTGTTCCTCCGTTGCCCCGTCTGGGGACAGTTTCGCGGCCGGTTGCGCAGGTCAGCACCACGGCCCCGGCCATAAGCGACAGGGCCAGCCCCACGCCCGTGCGCCCGGACCAGTCCGCCCACCAGCCGCACGCCGCCAGGAGCGTTCCCGCGAGGCGCCGGTGAAGACGAGCAGGCTCAGGGCGCAGACCTGCGCCACGCTGATCCCCGCGCCGGCGGCGGTCACCCGAACGCGAACCCGCAGAGCCCGACCGCCGACTACGAGCACGTCTTGCACGACAGCGGCTTGCGGCCGTTCGTCGACCCCCTCGGGGGTCTCTGCATCACCATGCGTTGTTCTCCCACACCCCGAAACTACGCGGGGCAGACCGGGTCTTGTACGTTTTTGCGCGCGCCCGGGCCCACACCCGGCGCGCGTCCACCACGCACCATCACACCGACAGTACGGTCGGCACATGTCGACCTCCCCCGACCGGGCCCCCCGGCACCGGGCTCCCCGCTGGGCGGCGTTCCTGTGCGCGGCCGGGCTGTTCGCCGCCGGCGCCCTGTTCATGCAGTACCTGGACGACCGGCCGCACGGTCTGGGCAAGCACCGGGAGCAGCGACTACAGTTCTCCGGGCGTCGCGAGGAAGCGTGTCAGGCCGTCTATGAGATGGGCCGGCGGTGTGAGGCCACCGGCGCGCGCATCGACGCCTTCCAGCACGCTATTAGCGCCGACAGCCACTGGCTGATCCCCGCGTACAGCCTTGCCCTCCTGTCGATCTTCGGGCTGGGCTTCCTCTTCCTCTACCGCCTGGCATCGCGGAGGTTCGCCTTTCGGGCGATGCTCCTCACTCCGGTGGCCGCTGCGGCAGACCTGGCTGAGAACGCCTTTCTGCGCAGTGCCTTGCAGCACATGGCCGACGATCCCGACTACGCGTTGATGGCGGCGGCCTCGTTCGCGCTGCTGAAGTGGGCGCTCGTCGCCCCACTGACCATCACCGCGGGCTGGGTGCTCCTCACGCTGCTCGCCAGGTGCTTCACAAAGAGGGCGAAACTGCGGCTCGCCCCGAAGGGGCCGGTCCTGCCGGGAAGCCTGGCGATCGCGCGCCGGACGGCCCGGACCCGGGCCGTCGAAGGGATGCGCAAGGCGGCGCTGGTGGCAGGCTTCTGGACGATGCTGATCAGCCGCAGGTTCCGGCGGCACGGCCCGCGGCTCCCCGTACGCTTCGCCCACCGGCTCGCCCACGGCGCCGACCCACCGCCGGACGATCTGCAGATCGTCGTGCCGCCGGCCGCGCCGCACCGTTCCGCGCCTCTGGAGGACTGGACCGCGCCCATGAGCGACCATGTGCCGCCGGAGAGTGCGCACCGGCGCTGGCGGAGCCGGTCCTTCCCCCTACCCGACCGTGAGGCGGCGGAGGTCGGCATCTGCGTGTCCGGCGGCGGGATCCGCTCCGCGTCGGTCACGCTCGGCGCTCTCCAGGCCCTACGCGAGGCAGGGGTGCTGACCACGGCGCGCTATCTGGTGTCCGTGTCCGGCGGCGGGTTCACGGCCGGGGCCTTCCAGTTGGCGCTGACCAGGAGGCAGCCGCAGCACCCGCAGAAAGGTCCTCAGGCGCGGGCCGACCTGGCTAAGCCCCATGACGTGTTCGCTCCCGGCAGCCCCGAAGAAGACCATCTGCGCCGGCATGCCAGGTACCTGGCGGACAATCCACCGGAGTTCGTGCGGGCCCTGGCCGCGGCGCTGCGCGGGGTCCTGGTCTCCCTCACGCTGATGGCCCTGACGTTCACAGTGGCCGGGATCGTGCTCAACGAGTTCTATTCGCTCGTCCCCGTGATCGAGATCGAACGCTTCCGGCCGAGCGGCTTCGACCCCACCTCGGCCTCGGGTACGACCTCGGGCGTGCGGGAGCTACTCCTCCCCCGCTACGCCTGGCTGCCCATCGTCGGCCTCGTCGCGGTCGCCGCAACGGTGTCCCTGGCGGCTTCCCTGCTCCGGCCCCAAACCGGGGCCGGGTGGCCCCGGTGGCTGCGGATCTCGGTGAAGGGCATCATGTGGATGGCCCTCGGGATCGCGGTGTACGCCCTACTCATCCCCCTCGTGCTGTGGTTCTTCGCCTGGCTGGTCCAGCGACAGAGGCTGTTCCCGGAGGGGGCGCCGGGCGTGTCCCTTCTCGCCGCCCTCACTGCGGCCCTCACCTGGCTGGGCGCGATGTTCACCGCCCTGTACCAGCAGGTGAAGAAGCTCCGCCCGGACGGTGAGAAGGCGGGATGGTTCTCCGCGGGCGGCACCTCACTCCTCACCAAGGTCGGTACGGGCTGGCTCCAGCACCTCGTCGTCTGGGTGGTGCTCCTCGTGCTCGGCTTCGTCGGCCTAGCCGTGCTCTCCTGGTCCACCGTGCTGTCCGACCGGTGGCACCTGGGGTGGCGGTTGGGCCTGCCCGCCGCGCTGCTCGTCCTGGCCGTGGTACTCGACCAGACCTTGTGCAGCCTGCACCCCTTCTACCGGCAGCGGCTGGCCAGCGCCTTCGCGGTGCGCCGCGCGGTCCTTTGGGACGGTTCCGTCGGAGCTTTGCCGTACGACTACCGCGCGGAGCTGACCCGGTTGAGCACGCACGCCGAGCGGGTGAAGCCCTTCCCGCAGGTCATCTTCGCGGCATCTGCGGCCCTGTCCAGCCGCAACCGCACCGCGCCGGGCAGGCGGGCCGTGCCCTTCACTTTCGCCTCCGACTATATCGGCGGTCCCGATGTCGGCTGGGTCAAGACGTCCACCCTCGAGCAGACCTCGCACCCCTTGATCCGGCGCGACCTTACCGTCCAGTCCGCCATCGCCGTGTCGGGCGCGGCCTTCGCGTCCACGATGGGCACGCAGTCCAAGGCAGTGCAGCGGCTGCTGGCCCTGTCCAACCTGCGTCTAGGCACCTGGCTGCCCAACCCGCTCTACCTCGCCGAGGTCGCGAAGTTCGCCCCGGACTGGACGATGCCCCGACTGCCCCGGATGCGGCGACTGCGCTATCAGCTCCAAGAGCTGATCGGGCTGTACTCCGACACCAGCCCCATGCTGCTGTGCACGGACGGCGCCCACACCGACAACCTGGGGCTGGTGGAGCTGCTCCGGCTGCGCTGCCGGAAGATCTACGTCATCGACTCCAGCGGCGACGTTCCGCCGCTGGCCACCACGCTCGCCCAGGCGATCGCCCTGGCGTACGACGACCTCGGCGTCGAGATCACCTTCGACCTGCCGGATCAGAACATGCTCACGCTCGTGCCGGGCAGCGCCGAGAAGCTGAGCCCCGAGGACCCGATGTCGGCCCTCAACGCGCGCCTGTCCGCGCGGTGCGTCGTACGGGGCACCATCCGCTACCCGGAACCCATCGAGTTCTCCCCGGGGGGAGTCGAGACCCGGGAGGGCACAATCATTTTCGCCAAGGCCAGCCTGACCACCGACATGCCCTACGAGCTGCTGAGCTACGCCCTCACCGAGAAAATCTTCCCCCGCCAGAGCACCTTTGACCAGTCGTTCGATCACGACCAATTCGACGCCTACCTCTCCCTCGGCCGCCACCTCGGCGCCGCAGCCGCGGGCAGCCGGCCCGTCATGCGCGTCCAGCCGAATCTGAGTCTGCGGCACGGCCGCTAAGACCTGTTGTGAAAGTGCTGGTCGCAGCCATTCGTTGAGGGCTACGACCAGCACGGCCGCTTCGTAGCGGACGGCGAGTTTGTCGTACCGGGTGGGTGTGCACGAGGCGCCATGGAATCGAGTGAGGTGAGAGACCTTCAGCGCCGAGTTGTCGCAGCAACCTGGCTGAAGCTCGAGGGCAGTTCGGCTCGGGGGATGTCGAGTCGAGCGGTAAGCAGCCCTGACAACGTCGGGACGGACTGGCACTGCCAGACAGCCCGGGTCCGACTAGCGAGGTGGTGTCCCCCCGCCTGCACGTAAGGCCATGCCCGAAGGCCACGGCACCATCGACGTGGTGGCGGTGCGTGGGGCGTTCAGCGGCTCGTCCGGTCCGGGCCCAGGTGGGCCGGCGGGCGGAGCGTCAGTACGAGCCTTTGGGGAGGACTTCAGGCGCGATCCGTACGGGGCCGTGTCCAGCCAGTGGGCCGGGCGGGACCAGCGCGGGGCGAGCAGTGCGGCCAGCCGCTGGCGGGTACGCAGGCCGGCGCTCGCAGCATCCAGGGGTGTGGTGAGTGCCTGGTGGGTGGGCCATGACCAAGCGGCGGGCGAACCCGGAGGGCGGGCCCTGGCGCCAGGAGTCGTCTTCCGCGAGGCGGGCTAGATGCTCGCCGACGGCCCCCGCGCCGTCGCTCTCGCCGGTCCGCTGGATGCGGGCGGCCAGCAGCGGCCACGGGCGGGAGCCGACGAGGAGGCCCGCGTCCCGCTCGCCGAGTACGTCCTTGGCCAGGGACACGATCCGGGCGTGCTCGGGCGGGCGGACGCCGAGCTGGTGCATCGCCTTGTTCCGGTCACCGAGGTTGAGGTCCTTGGGGACGTCCAGGCCTTCGGTGAGCGGGCCCCAGTAGCGGCGGGCGTCCCTGCTCAAGCCCACCTCCAGTGCCGGAGCAGGCGCCGGAGTGGCAGCGGCCCACGGGTCGGGGACCTCGTCGGTGCGTGCGGCCGGGACCTCGGCGGGCGCCGGGGCCGGGGCTGAAGCGGGCGGCGCAGCGGCGGCCGGGGCTGCGGCCGCGGTGGTGACGGCGGCGATGGCCTGGTCGACGCTGACCCCGGCCGCGTGCGCGTCGGTGAGGATCCGGGCGACGTCGATGCCCTTGGCGTCGAGTCGGGCCATCGCGGAGGCGATGTCCGGCCAGGCCGGGGAGGAGTGGATCGCGTCGCGGACCAGGCCCTCGGGCATCGTGGCCTTGAGGAGGTCGGCCCACCGGTCGGTGCCCTCCGCCTTCGTCCGCGCGATGTTCGCCACGACGGCCTGGTGGACTCCGGCGGTCATGCTGCCCATCTGCGGTAGGAAGGTGCCCAGGTCGATACCGGCCTGCTGGAGTGAGACGAGCTGGCGTGCCAACTGCGGCCAGTCCGCCCCGGCCATCAGCTCGGCCAGGATGTCGTCGCCGAGGACGCCGCGCAGCTGGTCGGCCGACCAGCCCGGGGCCATCTTCTCGGCGTCCTCGCTGAGTTTCTCTTCCTTGCCGGTGAGGCGTTTTTGGGTGGCGCGGCGTACGGCGTCGGTGATGGTCATCATCAGGCGGTAGGCCATCGCGGCGGTTTGCGCCGCTTCCCCGAGTGCTTCGGCGAACGGTTCGGGCTGGGGCGGGTATCCGGACGTCATCGGTAGGGCTCCTTCGGTCGGGGTCAGCGCGTACGGGACGGGCCCGGCCGGCCGGGGTCCGGGCGCGGCGGGGTGGCACACCGGTAACGGGCGTGGCGGTCGGCAGGCCACGGTGTGGCGTGCGCACCACCCGACCGGTACGCGGCTTCGTGGCCGGTGGCGGGGCGCCGGTCAGGCCGGCTGCCTCCCGCAGCAGCACGGCGGCCTCGCCAGCGGCTTTCGCCTGCGCCCGGTACGCCTGCGCCCGGTGCCAGGAGGCTGCGGCCTCCACCGCCTCCACGAGCGCGATCAGCAGCGTGAGGACGACCGCGGCGCCGCCCCCGCGTGCGGCGCGCGGGGCCCGCTCCAAGGCCCGGGTCGAGGCGCGCCATCCGGCCCGCGCGCGGCCTTCGAGGGAGCGGGCGCCGGGGGCGCGGGCGGCTTGCTCGAAGGCGTCGGCCGCTGACTGGACGCGGTCGCGGACCAGGGCCGGGGAGTGGGCGGCGGCCACCGCCAGGAGGTCGCCGAGGGCCGCGACGTCGCCCGCGCCTTCGTCCTGCCCGGCGCGGCCCAGGAGTACGGACGCCTCCCGGATCCGGTGCTCCGCGAGCGCCCAGTCGGCCTCGGTGACGAGGGGTTCGTAGCGTTCGCGGACGCGGGGCAGGGACAGGTCGTAGGCGAGCGTGGATCCGGCGAACCAGACGGGGCGGGTGCCGCCGTCGGCACGGTCGCCGGGCAGCGCGACCGCGTACCCGACGAGGGCGCCGTCGTCGTCGCGGTGTTCACGCACGCGCAAGCCCGCGTCGCGGAGCCGGTCGAGGAAGTCGGTGTCGCCGTGGGCGAGGGCGGCCGCGGTGCGGACGGTGCGCTGCAGGGACTCCCGGGCGGTCTCCGCGAGGCCGCGGCGGGCGGCTTTCTCGGCCTCGCCGGTGACCGGCCGGCGGCGCGCGGTGCGGTCGAGCGGGGACATCTCGGTGAGGCCCCAGCGGGCTTCGAAACCGCGGGCGGCGGTGTGCATGGCGGGGATGTCGCCGCGTACGCGGGGGTGGCGGCCGTCCTGGCGGGCGAGGGTCGCCGCGATGTGGATGTGGTCGTCCGCGTGCCGTACCGCGATCCACCGGCAGGCCTGTTCGTCGCCGTGTTCGGCGATGCCCGCGGCGTGCACCATGGCGGCGGCGACCTCGCTCCATTCCGCGTCCGACAGGACGCGATCGTCAGCGTGATTACGGACCGAGACGTGCCACACGTGCTCGTCCGGCTTCGGGCCGCGCAGCGCTTCCACGGGCGCGTCCAGGAGCAGCGCCAGATCGGCGAGCGACATGCGGTCCGGTGTCCGGGCAGGGCAGGGCAGGGCAGATCCGGGTCCCAGCCGCCGACCAGGTGGGGGTCTACGTGCTCGTCGCGCTCGCCCGGACCGAAGAGGTATTCCAGGAGGTCGATCGTCGTCGAGCCGCCCTCCGCCTTCTTCGGCATCACGACCTGGGGCGCCTCTCCCGCATCACCTGGAGCGTCGCCTCATCCACCCGGGCCACCGCCGCCAACGCCGCTTCCACCACGGTGGCGGCCGACTCCGGGACGCCGGCCCCGGACGGGCCGGTGGCGGTCAGCGAACGGAGCGCTGTGACGGTCTCCCGCAGATGCACCCGGGCCGCCACCAGCTCCCTCAGCACATCCCCGGCGTCCCGCGAGACCGGCACCAGCACGTGCTGCGCGACCGCCATCACCTGCCGTCCCGCCCACGCCGCGGGCGACATCCCCTCCCGCCCCGCAGCCAGCCGGACGGCCTCCAGCTCCGCGTCGTTGAACGACAGATTCACCCGCCGTCCACGTGGCGCGGACGTCAGCCGCTCACGCCGTCGGCCCCCGCCGGAAGGCCCCTCAGTACCCATGGATAACCGCTCTCGTATAACGCCCGTCCGGCCCGCTGAATACGCCGGGCCCTTCGGGTCCAGTCAGCCCGTACTGTTCCAGTACGTACTAACTGGCTGCCAATTTCTAATGCCTGAAAAATGGTTGCAGGACCGGGCCCGCAGGCCGGGAGAACAGGCGCGCCGACACCCGACATCACCCCCACCAACGACCCCGCACCCCCGCCCCCGCACCCCGCGCCCGGAACACCCCGAAGCAACCCACACCAGCACACCACCCGCACCGCACCACCACCAACACGCCACGCGCCCCACCCCCACCCCCCGACAACACACCACCACCACCACACCCCCACAAAGGGGACTCCGCCGCGTGGGCACGTGACCGTAGAACTCGGCACTGTCAAACAAATCCCCCTCACCGAATATCTCTACACCAGACGAATTTCCGCCACAATCTCCGCTGCATAGACTTCTTCTATTTCTTGCAAGAATTCCAGGCAATCTCTTTCTCAAGAGGAAGAGAAATGCTGGCGTGAGGAGGCTGGGGGTTAGACCGACGGAGACCCGGCATAGTCGTATCGTCGGTAGCCGTGGCCATCGGCGTGCCAGTCCAGCAGGAGAGCCGCGTCGCCGACCGCCTCGTCACTGCCCGCCCTGACGCTGACGGTCGGTGTCCGGTAGCGGCCACGGTGGTTGGAGCTGGAGTCGCTGTCTTCCAGTCGCGACTCGATCTCGGCGAAGTCCCGGGCAAGGGTGGGGCGACCCGTGTGGGCGTGCTTGATCTGGAGCCGGAGCTTGGCACCGTCCAGGATGGTCGGATCGTCGATGGCGTAATAGCTCGGGCCGTCCCACTTGGCCACGGCGTAGGTGTAGACGGTCGATGGACCGGGCCGCACAGACCTCGACCGTGATCTTCCAGTTGTCCGGCCAGGGCCCGCTGTATCCGACGTCGTCGATGTCCTGTGTGCTGCTGGAGCAGCGGTACTTCAGGGTCACCGCGGCGGCGGGACCGCCGGCAACGGCTCCGGCGGTCAGGACCGAGGCCATGGCGACCACGGCCGCCTTCGGGAGAGTGATCTTGTTCATGCAGTGCTCAATGCGATCGCGCGACCACTCGACACGGCAGGTAAGAGAAGCCACCCAAAGGGGTGACCTCTCTCCCAGCTCCGACACTATGACCCAATGGATTCAGTCATGGAGGTTGGAATAAAAGCCGCCGGTGCGGCGTGGTCGGGAGCTTGGTGACCGGCTGGTTCGCTCGCAGGGCCGGCCAACGACAAGCGGCAGCCCGCATGGCAGCCGGCGACCAGCAATCCGACAACGGATCGGGCATGGACCACTCCGGCTTCATTGGCCAGTATCCCAGCGTCCCCAGCGAAGGGACGGCGATTGTTGATCGGTCCACAAGTGACACCAGCGGCGGCTCGACAAGGTCACACGGGGGCACGGAATCCGCGCAGCGCCGACCGGCCTTCGCGGCTGTCGAGCTTGCGCGGATACGGCGAGTGGCGGCGGGCGCCTGCTCGGCATACCCCTCGGACAGCAGCAGAGCGCCGCCCGGAGGGGAGCTGTGTCCCGGCCGGGCGGCGTCGTGAGCTGTGGTGCGGTTATCCGATGGTGAGGAAGGTGTTCCAGCCGTCCTCATCACGGCCGGACGCTCCGCCGAGGGTGGCGGTGCCGCCCTGGTAGAGCCATTGGTTTCCGAGGGTGTCCACGGCCCAGATGTCGGGGATGCCGTCGCCGGTGGCGTCGGGCGTGCCGAGGATCTTGGGGATGGTGGCTCGGCCCCAGCCGGTGGTGGCGTAGGTGTAGTCCTGTCCGCCTGCGGAGCTGGCGGCGTCCTTGAGGGAGACGAGGTCGACTCCGCCGTTGACGCCTGCCTTGCCCTTGCGCAGGGCGAGTCCGCGGTTGGCGTTGGCGTTGTCCCGGAAGAGGAGGTCGGGGACCTTGTCTCCGGAGACGTCTCGGACGCCGACGATGTCGCGGTCGGCCCAGACCGCGGTGGCCACCTTCTTGAAGGTGGTGAAGCTGGATCCGGTGTATCCGGAGAAGGCCCACAGCACATCGTCGGCGATGGCGAACATGTCCGCGAAACCGTCGCCGTCGATGTCCTCGGTGACGACGATCTGCCGGAGCGTCGCCGGGTCGGGTGCACCGGCAGGGAGCAGGATTTCCATGCGGCGGCCTACGTCGAACTGGCCGGTGCCGATGCCCGGGTAGACGTACAGCTTGCCGTCGGGCATCCGGGCGATGAGGTCGGTCAGACCGTCACCGGGGAACCAGTCGGTGGAGTGGCCGATCAGCGCGGGCTTGCCGTCGGTGGTCTTCCAGTAGCCGGCGGGAACAGGGATGCCGTCCTGGACGGCGCCCGGGATGAAGGCGTCGGTGTCACCTACCGCGTCGCCGGCGTAGGAGCGGAGGTTTCCGTCCTTGTCGATGGCGAAGAGGTCGGGGTGCCCGTCACCGGTCGTGTCACCGGGCTTGTCCTGGCCGGGCCGGGGCTTGACCAGGAAGTGGTAGGTGGTCTGGTCGGAGATGTTGCCGTACTGGTTGACGGTGCGGACGTAGAGAACGTTGGGCCCGGTGGTGTCGACCTGAAGCTTGATGGAGGCCAGGTCTTTCTCCCACGGGACGACCTTCTTGTCGAAGAGGGGCCGGTTGAGGCTCCACTGGTACTCGCGGATGTCCGTGGCCGGGGTGCCGTTGCCTCGGACCTCGATCCACTGGTCCGGTGTGCCGGCGGGGTTGATGCTCCACTCGGAGTAGTTATCGCCTGGGGCCGGGAAGTAGTACGAGCTGACGGCAGGGGTGTTGGGAACGGTGTGGTTGACGGTGAAGGTGCACCAGCCGCCGCCTCCGGAGTCGGCCGGACCGGAGCCGGATCCCCAGCCGTCCCAGTCGGATGTGCGCGAGAGCCAGTAGTACTTCTTCCCGGAGGTGAAGGCGTCCCAGGCGAGTTCCTTGGTGACGAATCCGTCGCTGTTGGGCCACAGCCACTCGTTGTGGATCTGCGCGCCGCTGACGGCGTCCCACACCTCGATCTGGACCTGCTTGAGGTTGCCGTCGCGGTCGGTGCCCTTGACCTGGAAGGTTATGTTCGTCTTGCCGATACCGGTGCCGGGGCTGGTGGTCAGGCAGGGGCCGCCGGGGAAGGTCTGCATGTTCGCCGCGACGGGGGTGTCGGGCGGGTTGTTGTAGACGATCTCGATGTACGGGGCGGTCTCGCCGTTGGCGATGAACTTCTTCCAGTAGTACGAGTCCGACTCGTTCGGTGCGGCGAAACCAAGCGACAGGGCGCCCCAGCCGCTGTTGGCGGCGTCGGTGACCAGACCCTTGATGTCGGGGGCGATCCAGTTGTCCGGGCAGGTGCTGTTGTAGCCGTAGCCCGCGTACTCGGTGGCGACCTTCCGGTTCCAGTAGGTCGCGTTGTTGGTGTTGTTCCACGTACTCGACGAGGTGACGAAGGGGGTCGAGTAGATGTCCATCGCCTTCTGGCTGCACGACCAGGAGTACGTCTGCAGGGCCCGCACGCTGGCGGAGAGGATGCCGGCGCCGTGGAGCTCGCTGCCGAAGTAGAAATTGAAGATGGAACGGGAAGTGCCGCCGGTCGTGGACTCGTACCCCACACGGGCTTCGTTGGTGCCGCTGGCGTTGTAGTTCTGCCCGTTGTAGAAGCTGGAGTTGCCCTCGGTCTTGTAGAGCAGTGACCAGGAGTGCTTGTGCCCCTTGAAGGAGGGGTCGATGAACACCGGGTAGGCCGTCTCGGGCGCGTTCAGCAGGGAACTGTCCGGGGTGATGGAAAGGGTGTTCTCGGCCAGGGCGGCCTTGGCGGGCTTCAGCCGCGCGCCCTCCGCCCCGGCCAGCCCGGACAGGGCGAGGGTCGAGTGCTGCTGGGCGACCTCGGTCGGCTTCCAGGCCGGCTCGTTGTCGGTGGTGGCGACCTTGCCGCTGGAATCCCACATCATCGGAGTCGGGGAACCGGCGACTTCCTCGTCCGCGGCGTTGCGTGCGCTGACCGCACCCGACTCAGCGTCCAGGCGGAAAGCCAGATCGGGTGAGGCGAGACGGTACTTCAGCTGACCGAGCAGGGGGTCGGCGGCGGCCGGCCTGTCCTTGACGACGAGGAGGTGCGAATAGCCGCCGTCCTGCGCGGTCAACACGAGGTCTATCCCGGGCCGGACGTTCTCATACAGCGCGCGCGGGCCGTCGATCACCGGCTCGGGCAGAGCGCCCGGCCAGCTGACGACGATGTCGTGGCCATCGGTATTCAGCCGGACCAGCTCGGTCCATACCTCACCTGGTGTGTCTTGCCGAAGGGCCACCCGGGTGACGGAGCGCGAAGACCGCTCCCCGGCACCGGCAGCGGTCTGCTGCTTGGAGCCAGCGCTGAACAGGACCCGGCCGTTGACAGCCTTGGCCGCGAAGCCGCCTTCCACCCGCTCCAGGCTGGTGTCGATCGCCTTCCACCGGCCGTCCACCTGGGCGCGGACGGCTGAGCTGAAAACCTGCTTGCGAAACGTTCCGTCAGGCAGCGCCCACGTCGTGGTGTTCGCACCGCGCGCCGCGGTGACCTCGACCTCCTTCCCGGACTCCTCCGCCAGACGCCGCGCCTGCGGCTCCGCGACAGGCGCGTCTTCGGCCGGCCGGGCCTGCTGCGGCTTCCCGCTGCCGGCCACGTGCACGCCGACCGGCACGGCAACGGCTACCGCCAGGAGAGCAGCGAGGCCTCCCAGGGTCCTGCGGCGCTTGAACCAACGGACTGCCGGTGCGACAACTCCGTTTTCAGCAGGTTTCGTTGGCGGACTGTCGTCCACGGATTCGCTGACAGACACAGACGTACTTCTCCCCCCTCGGGCACACACTTCGGCAGCCCTCGGTACTCACAATGATTCGGCCACCGGCCCGAAAGATGTGAAAGGCCGACTCCCCGCCTGCCTTTCACGCACAAGAGGTGCGAGCCGAGCATGAACCATTCCACCGACATCTTCACCCCCCGCGCCGCCCCAACGATCCACCAGTTGCAGCCCCTTTGTACCGATTACCACAGGGTAAACTGCCGATAAAGTGATTAAGGCCACACTCGATATGGGAACCATAGGTTTTCCGGTGCTCTGGCCGCAGAATCAGCTGGCTAATTGTCAGTTTCCTGCCGCCCGTGTGCCATCGCCCGCGGCGGCAGAGCGTGGGGGGTCCACATGTCGCCGTTGTCGGCGAACCATTTCCGCCTGCCCGGAAACAGAAAGGCCCGCGCGAAACGCGCGCGCCTCGCCGGGCGCACCGGCATCACACTCTCCGTGGTGCTGGTCGCATCTCTCCTGCCCGTCCAGGCCTGGGCCGCGCCACCGGGCGACCGAAGCGGCGTCACCCTGCCCGGCCTCCAGGAAGACCTGAAGGCAATACTCGATCAACGTGCGACCGCGCAGTTGGAGGACTGGGCACCGCCGACCTCCACGTTGCCGTCGGGGTACGAGCCCAACGCGAAGACGCCTCCGGTTGCCGACTCTGGCACCGTCCCGCTCAGCGGTGACCAGCCCATTCAGGTCGGCGACCTTCCTGTGAGCCTGGGCAAGGCCACGGGGTCTTCGACGAATCCGTCGGGAGTCTGGTCGGCGGCCATCGAGAGCCGTGCCGTGACCGAGGCCGCTGGCATGGACGGCGCCCTCATCAAGGTCACGCCTCCTGCCGACAGTGCCACTGCGATCGATGTCCACCTGGACTACGCACAGTTCAAAGACATCTACGGCACCGAGTGGGCCTCCCGTCTGAAGTTCAGGCAGTTCCCCGCGTGCATCCTGGAGAGACCGACCGACCCTGACTGCCAGCTCTCCAAGGAAGTCCCGAGCGTCAACGACCCGTCCACGAAGTCGGTCCGGGCCACCGTCGATCCGGCGACTTCCCCGGGCCAGGGTCTTCAAACGATGGCTCTCAGCGGCGGCAGTGGTCCGATGGTCCTGGCAGCCTCCGACGGTGGTTCCGGGGTGGGCGGCAGCTACAAGGCCACGTCTCTTTCCCCCTCCGGGTCCTGGACTGCGGGTGGCAGCGGCGGCGGGTTCTCGTGGACCTACCCCTTGACCGTTCCCTCGCCCCCGGCGGGTCCGGCACCCAAGATCGCGTTCTCGTACTCGTCCCAGGCTGTCGACGGGAAAACATCCGTAGCCAACAGCCAGGCCTCCTGGATCGGGGACGGCTGGGACTACGAACCGGGCTTCATCGAGCGCCGCTACCGGTCCTGCGCCGACGATCTAGAAGCCACGCCCGCCGGTGCGGCGAACAACAACAACGCCACTGACAAGAAGAAGGGCGACCTGTGCTGGGTCGGCGACAACGTGGTGATGTCGCTCGGCGGCTCCACCACCGAGCTCGTCCACGACACAGCGACCGGGAAGTGGATCCCCGCCTCCGACGACGGCTCCCGGGTCGAGCACATGACCGACACGAGCCTCACCAACGGAGCCAGGGGCGGCGAGTACTGGATCGTCACCACGCGGGACGGCAGCCGCTACTTCTTCGGCCGCCACGATGTCGACGGCGCGGGCAGCCGTGCTGTCACCGATTCGGTCCTGACCGTGCCCGTCTTCGGCAACCACCCCGGTGAGCCCTGCTACAAGGCGGCGGCCTTCGCCGACTCCTCCTGCGGCACCCAGCAGACGGCCTGGCGCTGGAACCTCGACTACGTCGAGGACGTCCACGGCAACGCCATGATCATCGACTGGAAGAAGGAGGACGGCCGCTACGCCAAGAACGAGAAGTTCAAGGAAGCGGTCACCTACAACCGCGCCGGATACCCGACCCAGATCACCTATGGTCTCCACAAGAACAACCTGTCCGGTGCGCCCTCGGCAAAGGTCGAGTTCACCGTCGACGAACGCTGCGTCGAAGAGGCCAAGTGCGACCCCGCGCGGTTCGAGTCGAAGAACTACGGGGACAAGCAGTACTGGTGGGACACACCCTCCACACTCCACTGCAAGGCCGGCGCCGACTGCTACATCGGCTCGCCGACCTTCTGGACCCGCAAGCGCCTGACCGCGGTCACCACCTCCGCTCAGCGCACCGAGGGCTCCACCGCTCTCTCCTTTGTCGACCGGTGGACCCTGACCCAGTCATTCCTCGAGCAGCGCACTGACACCTCTCCGCCGCTGTGGCTGGAGTCCATCCTCCGCACGGGCTACAGCACCGAGAGGGACACTCAGAACAAGCAGCTGAGCGCATCCCTGCCCGCAGTCTCCTTCCTTCCCAACGGCAAGGACATGCCCAACCGGGTCGCCAATCCGCCCACTCCAGACGGGAAGAAGGACGCGGCGCCAGACTTCGACCGCCTTCGGGTGGAGACCATCCGTACCGAGGTGGGCGGCGAGATCAAGGTCGCGTACTCCGCTCCCTGCGCGATCGAGGCGCCGCGCCCTCAGCCCGCAGCCAATACGAGCCGTTGCTACCCGGTCCACTGGTCACCGGACACCGGTCTTGAGAACCCGCCGCTGGCGTGGTTCAACAAGTACGTCGTCGAGAGCGTCACCGAGAAGGACCGTGTCGCCCGCCAGCCGGACGTCATCACCAGCTACGTGTATGAGGGCGATGCGGCCTGGGCGAAGGAGACCGACGAGTTCTCCAAGCCCAAGATGCGGACATACAGCCAATGGCGCGGCTATGCCTCCGTGGTGACGAAGCGAGGCGTCACCACCACGGGTGGGCACGATGCGACCGAGCAGTCTCAGACCCGGATCCGGTACTTCCGCGGCATGTCCGGTGACGCGGGCCGCGCCAAGATCACGGTCAAGGACTCCACCGGTGTCGAGGAACTCGGTGAGGACCTTCCCCAGTACCAGGGGATCGCCGCGGAGAGCACCACGTACTCGAAGGCCGGCGGCAGCGCCGTCTCCCGCGTCCTGACCTGGCCATGGCACAAACTGAGTGGCTCCCGGCCCAGGGTCGAGAACACGCCGCTGTACGCGTACCGCTCCGGTACCTCACGCACCGACAAAATCCAGTGGGTCAGCGGCGGCTCCACCCGCACGCACCGCACCCGCAACACCTTCGACAAGACACACGACGCAAACTTCGACGATTCCTACGGCCTCGTTCAGGCCGTGCAGTCCGAAATGGTCACCCCCAACGGCACCGGGGGCTGGACGACGAGCGACCAGACCTGCGCCAGCACCACCTACGTCCACAACACCACCGCACATCTGATCGGGCTGGTCAACAGCATTCGCACCACCGTCGGTGATTGCGCGCAGAAGGCCACCGGGCAGCTGCTCTCACAGACGCGTACCTCCTACGACGCACTCAACGCGTTCGGCACCGCCCCCAGCAAGGGGCTCGCCTACCAGGTCGACACCAACGACGCCGCCGGCACCGGCTGGATCACCACCGCCCGCACCGAGTACGACACGCTGGGCCGCTCCATCAAGGTCCTCGACGCGGCGGGTAACCCCGTCACCACCACCTACAGCCCCGCCACGGGTCCGGCGTTCTCGGTGACCAGCACCAACGCTCTGGGGCACACGTCCACGACCAGGAGCGACCCCGGCCGCGGCCAGCCGCTGGAGGACACCGACGCCAACGGCCGGAAGATCACAACGGCCTACGACGCCCTGGGCCGCGCCAAGGAGATCTGGACGCCCTCGCAGAAGCCGGGCACCGACAAGGCCGCCCACACCTTCAGCTACCAGATCACCGAACACGAGCCTCCGGTCGTCACGAGCGCGACCCTGGAGGACGACGGTACGTACACGCAGACCATCGCGATCTACGACGGGCTGCTGCGTCCCCGTCAGGGACAGGCCGAGGCACTGGGCGGCGGCCGCCTGATCACCGACACCCTGTACAACTCCAACGGCACCGTCCGCCAGACCAACAACAGCTACCGCGCCGACGGTAAGCCGGACAAGAACATCTTCGTCCCCGAGTCCCAGACCGCAGTCCTCAACTCCACGCAGGCCGCGTACGACGGTCTCGGCCGCCCCGTGCGGACCACCACCTTCCACGGGACGGAGGCAAAGGACTCCACCACCAACCAGTACGCGGGTGACTGGACCCTGTCCCGTACCGGCATGTCCGCCGACGGCACGACACCCCTCAAGGGCAGCCGCGCGGTCAAGACCACGACCGACGTCCTCGGCCGGACCTCCCAGATCGAGCACTACACCACCACCAACCTCGGCGTGACCAACCCGGCGTCGAACAAGACCAGCTACACCTACGACCTGCGCAACAAGCTGTCCAAGGTCACGGACACGGTCGGCAACACCTGGACCTACAGCTACGACGCTCGCGGCCGGATGACCGGCTCCGAGGACCCCGACATGGGCAAGGCGACCTTCGCCTACGACAACCTCGACCAGCAGATCTCCGCCACCAACGCCTCTGGTCAGACCCAGTACACCAAGTACGACGCCATCGGCCGCAAGACCGAACTGCGGGACGACAACGCGACCACCGGCCCCAAGGTCGCCAGCTGGACCTACGACACCCTCCTCGGTGCCAAGGGCCAGCCCGTCGCCTCCACCCGCTGGATAGGCAGCGACGCCTTCACCAGCGAGGTCACCGGCTACGACAGCGAATACCGGCCCACCGGATCGAAGATCACGATCCCGGCCACCGCGGCCACCACCGGCCTCGCCGGCACCTACTCCTACAGCGCCACCTACACCCCCACCGGCAAGGTCCAGTCGACCACCGTCCCGGCAACGGCCGGCGGTCTCGCCGCCGAGAAACTGATCACCCGCTACAACGCCGACGGCATGCCCCAGACCATGTCAGGTCTGTCCTGGTACACCGCCGACACCGTCTACAGCCCGTACGGGGAAGTCCTGCGCACCGCCACCGGCAGCGCCCCGAACCGGGTATGGACGACGAACACGATCAACCCCAACACCGGCCAGCTAACAGAATCTCAAAGCCACCGCGAGACCGCGCCCAATCTCCTCTCCGCGATTTCCTACACCTACGACACGGTCGGCAACCCCACCTCCATCACCGACACGCGGCCTGGTGGCGCCGTCGACCGTCAGTGCTTCACCTATGACGCGATGGGCCAGCTCACCAAGGCGTGGACCGGAAAGACATCGGCCTGTACGGAACCCACCGACTTGGATCCCACGCCAGCCACCCCGGGGCCTGACGGCGACGGCTTCTGGCAGGAATACCAGTTCGACGCGATCGGCAACCGCACCCAGCTCCTCGACAAGGACCCCGCCAACGGGTCCGTCCGCGAGAAGACCACCTACGCCTACGGCCTGGACATGGGCGGCGGAGTCAAGAAGCAGCCGCACGCTCTGGTCAGTGCCACGAAGACGACGACCAAGCCGGGCTCCACGGTCAATTCCCTGTCCACCTACGCCTACGACGCCACGGGCAACACCAAGACCCGCCGCATCGACGGTGACACCCAGGACCTGACCTGGGACCCCCGCAACAAACTCACCTCAGCCACCAGCCCCGGCATCGGCGCCGTCGCCGTCACCGGCCTCGCCGGCAAATGCCTCGACGTCGAAAGCGGCGCGAACCCCGACGACGCCGCAGTGCAACTGCTGACCTGCAACGAGTCCAAGCCCCAGCAGTGGCGCCTCACCGGTGACACCGTCCAGGCCCTCGGGAAATGCCTCACCGCCATAGGCGGCGAAGCCCGCC
Organism: Streptomyces sp. NPDC003038; assembly: GCF_040611115.1. Taxonomy (NCBI): domain Bacteria; kingdom Bacillati; phylum Actinomycetota; class Actinomycetes; order Kitasatosporales; family Streptomycetaceae; genus Streptomyces; species Streptomyces sp. NPDC003038. Next base: position 23,666 of record NZ_JBEXNN010000040.1, on the reverse strand, counting down.
TGAAGCCCTGCGACGGCACCACCCAGCAGAAGTTCACCTACCGGGCCGACAAGACCCTCTTCAACACCTCGGCCCAACAGTGCGTCACCGTCCCCAACGACAACGCCACCGACGGCAACGACCTCGACATCTACACCTGCCACGGAACCCCTGCCCAGCAGTGGAACTTCAGCAACACCACCAACTACATCTACGACACCTCCGGTAACCGCCTCATCGAGGAGACCGGCAGCTCCCGCACCCTCTACCTCGGCGAAGCCGAGATCACCGTCAACAAGGCCGGCCAGGCCATGGACGCCGTCCGCTACTACAGCAGCCCCGGCGCCCCCACCACCGTCCGCCGCACCAACGGCAAAACCACAGGCCACAGCCTCTCCGTCCTACTCACCGACCACCACAACACCGCCACCACCAGCGTCGAACAGACCACAAACCAGCCCGTCACCCGCCGCAAGTCCGACCCCTACGGCAACCCCCGCGGCACCCAACCGACCAACTGGCCCGGCAGCCGCACCTTCCTCGGCACCGGCAACGACGACAACACCACCGCCCTCACCCACATCGGCGCCCGCGAATACGAACCCACCACCGGCCGCTTCATCTCAGTCGACCCCATCATCGACATCACCGACCCGCTCCAAATGAACGGCTACACCTACTCCCACGGCAACCCCCTCACCAACTCCGACCCCACCGGCCTCAAAGACGACAACTGCGCACACCACTCGAACTGCACCGCAAACGGCGGAACCATCACCGAAGAAGGCTCCTACGACTACAAAGAGCCGTCCCCAGCACCCAAGGGCAATGGAGGAGACAACAAAACCAAAAACAAGAACAAAAACAAGGGCTGCAGCTTCTGGTCCAAGTGCAGCCTCGACAAGAAACTCAAGGCCACCAAAGACTTCTGGAACGCGAACAAGGTAGCGATCGTCTCGTTCGCCACTGAGGTCGTTGTAGCAGGCGCATGCTTGGGAACCGCCGTCGGAGCTGGTCTCGCCACAGGCGGTGTCGGATTCGCCATAGCGGTCGGCTGCGGAGCAATAGCCGGAGCCGCAGGCGCTGCAGTCGCCAACATGATGACACCAGGCGCCGACCACAGCGTCATGGGCCAACTCAAAGACATGGGAGAAGGTGCACTCTGGGGCGCTGCGGGGGCAGCAGCAGGAGGAGCCGCCGCACCCGCCATCAAAGCAGTAGGAAAAGCCGTCGGTAACGCAGTTGGCAGGGGAACCAGCAAAGTCCGCTCCAGCGGCGGCTCCAAGAGCACGTCATGTTCAATCGGTAACAGTTTTGCCGCCGGGACCTTGGTGCTCATGGCCGACGGCACAACTAAGCCGATCGAAGACCTCCAGCCTGGCGACAAGGTACTAGCCGCCGACCCCGAGACAGGTGAAACCGCTGCAAAGGATGCAACGGCCACCATCCTGGGCCAAGGGTCCAAGAACCTCGTCGAGATCACCATTGACTCCGACGGTGCCCCCGAGACAGCCCCCGACCACATCACCGCAACAGACAAACACCCCTTCTGGGTACTCGACCTCGCCAAGTGGGAAGACGCCACAGACCTCCGGTCCGGCCAGTGGCTCCGCACCAACAACGGCGCCCGCGTCCAGATCACTGAAGTCAAGCGCTGGACAGCCCAGCTTGAAACCGTCTACAACCTCACCGTCGCAGACATCCACACGTACTATGTGCTCGCAGGCGCCACCCCGGTCCTCGTCCACAATTGCGGCAGTGGCGGCGCGGACATTGATCATCTAACCGACATAGTGGATGACGTGACAGATAAGGCCGGAGCTGGCGCAGGTTGGCGCACGCAGGGCGCCCTGCACGCCGATACCGGAAGTCCTGGCGGCCTAGATCTGGTAGCAGTTGGTGCCCGAGCGGATCTCACTGCAGGCCAGTGGGGAGGCCTTCCCTCGCTGGGCTCTGGAACTCTTCCGATTCGCGTGCCTCAGCCAGCGAAGACTGTGAGTACGGATCGTTTGTGGCACGCGGAAGTAAAGCTTTGGACTGAAGCTGCCGCCACCTTGCAAGTCCAGCCCAAACTACTTGTTGTAAGCCGCCCAATCTGCCCTGCCTGCCAGGCCTTCCTAACCCGCCGAGGTGCGACGATCACATCAGATAGAACGGCTGCCTGGTAAGAACGATGCTAGGGGCCGAGAAGTCCAACTTCTCGGCCCCATAACACATATCTTTGGAGTGGTTTTCTCAATGCAATTCCTTGGCGGGCGGGAGACGATTGCCTTCGGCTGCTCAGCATCCAATAGAATCGGGGGAGCCGTTTTCGCCGCTTGCGACAGCGAAAAGCAGGCTAACACCTTCTACCGAGTTGATTCTGCCATCAGCGCCACTTGGCGCTCATTTCGCGGATACTCCATCAGGCCACAACTCTTGAACGACGCCAGCGAGGCGAACGAACTCCTGGTTGGCAATATTCCCTCCATTCGCATCTCCCGGGAATTTGTGACGGCTTACGTTCGAATCAATCGAGCACTCTTTAAGGCTCTACAGGGTGAATCAACATCCGCCGGTGAGTTTGCATCACTCGCATCAAGCGCCGCAGAAAAACTCGACCGCACCCTTGGCCGCACTCCCGAAGTAGCCACTTTCGAGGAAGAATGCCAAGCGCAATCATCAACACTGCTCGCCGGCGGAATGGACGAAGGAAGCGCCCGGGAAATTCGCACACTGTCAGGAGTTTGGGCCCTGAAGTATCAACGATTCATCACTCCCCATTAAATTGGTCCGGAAAGCCCGGCGCAGCTGGCTGATGGCCACGGACCCCATGGTCTGTGGCCATCGTTATGACTCGGCGTGGCTCCAGGCACTGGGCACCACGGATGGCAGCCGGTGCGCGAGCTGGTGTTCGCCCTTCGTGCAGCCCTGAAAGGGCCCGGTGGAGGCGCGTAGTTCGCGTATGCACGGGTCGTAGTGGTCGCGGAGCCAGGTGCTGGGGCCGGTGTATCCGCAGGTGGCGGGGTCGGTGAGTTCCTGCCAGGCCAGCCAGAGGGCATGGATTCGGGCGATGGCAACGGGGTGCTCGGTCCATAGGTGGCACCAGCGGGCGTCGGCGGAGGCCTCGTCGAGGTATCCGGGGACGAGAACGCCTTCGACCCACTCCGCCAGGGCCCGCAGTTCTTCGTCGTACTCCGGCTGGTCGAGAAGGAGGATGAAGGGCGGGAACTGCCAGCCCTCTTCCTCGGGCACAGCCTCGCCCTTCTCCGCTGCCTCAGCGGCTGCCTCGCTCTCTTCGGCGGGGGTAGTGAGGCGTTTCACCTCGGCCGCGAGGGCCTGCACTTGGGCTTTGAGGTCTTCGATGTCCTCGATCACGGTACCCGGCGCTGCGGTGGGGCTAGCAGGCACGGCGGCCGGCCTTCTGCTCTTCGTAGGCGGCGACCGCCCGCTTGGTGATGAAGGCCTCTTCTGCGTCTTTCTCCGGGCCGATGTGCCTCATGGACTCCTCCTGGTACCAGGGGCGGAGCTGGATCTGTGCGATCGGCATGCCGGTGGCCAGGAGGAGGGCGCTGCCCTTGGGCATGGCGCGGATCTCGGCGGGTTCGAGGATCTGCTCGCGCTGTTCTCCGACGGAGGTGGATCCGCCGTCTCGGCTCTTGGAGTAGGAGCCGCGGTGGACGGTGTGCTGGCCGACGAGGGTGGCGATGTCGGCGACGAACTTCGGATCGTCGACGCCGGCGCCAATGACCTTCTTGGTGGCGGCACACCACATGGCGTCCATGCCGACCTCGCCCCAGGCCTTCACGCCCTGGCGGTAGGACTGGAGGATAACGTACGGGTTGATGCCCCTGGAGCCGAGGTGGCTGAACAAGTCGGGGAGGTCCGCGATCTTGCAGATATTCGCGGCCTCGTCGAGCACTGCGCGCATCGGCTCGGGGAGCCGACCGCCGTGGCGCTCTCCCGCTTCGGCGGCCGCGGTGAACACCGCGTCGGCGAGGGCTGCGACGACGGAGGAGGCGGGGCCACCCTTCTTCGACAGCAGGTAGAGGGTGCCCTTGGAGAGCGCGAACTCCTCCGGGTCGAACCGGGGGCGCGTCCTGTCGGGGGTCACCCACGCGAGGACCTTCTCGTCGCGCAGGCCCGACAGCGCGGTGCGAGCGTTCTGGAAAATGCCCGATTGCGTCTCTTCGGCGATGTTGATGCTGGCGTCGACCTGCTCGGCGAGCACCGGTTCGTGCCGGTAGAGGATCCGCAGGGGTGCCTTCTCGGCCGGGTTGGCGACCCAAGACAGGACGTCCTTGATGCCGGCGCCGTCGTGGTAGGCGGCACGGAACAGGCCGACCAGGAGGTCGTTGGCGGACTGGGACCAGAACGGGTCGGCGCCTTCGCTGCTGATCTGGGCGATGAAGTGGCTGGCGAGGCGCTCGGGCGTCTCGGCTTCGGCGAGCATGTCCCACCACATCGCGCGCTCGATACGGGCGACGCCTTGGGTATCCAGGGCCCAGATGTCGCCCACGCGGCCCCTCGAAGTGAGGGTGGCGGCATACACATCCGCCTTGTTGGAGGTCATCAGCAGGGCGGCAGGCGCCTCTTCGGCCACGGGGATGGCCAGTGAGGTGGACTTGCCCGCGCGCGGGGCCATGGTCGCGACGAACGTGTCCTCGTCGCTGCCCCTCAGCTCAACGCCGCTGGGCATGTGATCGCCGAGCAGGACGCCCCGGTCCGCCGGGGCGATCTCCTTCGGCGGGACGCCCTTGAGGGAGGCCCGCAGCCGGGTGGCGGTGCGGGCGGCCTGCATGGGGGCGAGGTCGCGGACCTGGTGGAGGGTGGCCATGTCACGCGGGTGATAGAACCAGCGCAGCCCGAGCTTGACCCCCCACACCAGTGCGGCGACGACGACCAGGTCGAAGAGGAACGCGCCGATGCCGGCCGCGATCGGCGAGGGCGCCCAGACGGACGACCAGTCACGGACCATGCGCAGCACGGTGTACGGGGTGAGGTCCGAGGTGACGGGCTCGATCGTGGCGAGCGTGCCGATGGCGGCGCCGGTCCAGGTCGCGGCGGAGAGGGCTACCACGCCTCCTACGAAGCAGGCTCCGGCAACCCAGTTGCGGTCGGAATCCGTCATCATCAGCGCGCGGGCCTCTTCTTGTAGTCGGTGTGGTAGAGCCGGGATTCGGTGGCGGTCAGCTCCATCGCGACCGCGATGCCGGGGCGGCTGCCGATCTTCAGGAGGTACTTGCCGCGGCCGGGGTGCACCGTGTCTCCGGCGTCGAGGCCGGTGCTGGTGGCGGAGGACCAGGAGCTGATGATGGCGCGCTCCTGTTCGGTGAGCTGGCGTTTGCCGGTGACGTGGGCCAGTTCTTCGTCGGTGGAGGCGCCGATGACCCAGGTGTCGCAGCGATCCATCAGGCCGCGCGCTTTGGCCCGGTCCTCTTCGGTGGGCAGGGATTCGACGTCCTGGGTGGAGTGGGTGACGTAGATGGTGACGTCGCCGTCGCCACGGGAGAGGCGGCCGATGGAGTCCATGGAGTCGACGAGGCCAGGGCCGGCCCGCAACGCCCGCCACATCTCGTCCATGTCGAGGACCAGGCGGCGCTGCATGAGTCCGGTGGACCGGGCGGAGTCAATGCTGGAGTAGGTGTAGGCCCAGGTGGCGATCATGCCTGCGGACAGGGTGTCCGAGCCTCGGGAACGCAGTGCGGAGATGTCGACCGACACGGCGGGCGAGTTGAGATCGAGGTCGGCGGTGGTCGGCCCGTCGAAGAGCCCTTTGAGGGGCCCGCCGCAGCGGTTGTCCAGGCCGGCGATGACGGAGCGGGTGAGGTCTTGGTAGGTGGCGTCGTGCGCGGCAAGGCGGTTCCGCAGGGCTTCAGGGGCCTGGCGCAGGACGGTGATGACGTCGGGGACGATGGGGTCTTCGCCGGGGCAGGCGTCGGCGGCGAGCTGTACGGCGCAGGTCAGGGCGGAGCGCTGGATCTCGTCGGCGGCCCGGCCGAGGCCGTGCTTGGTGGAGAGGAGGGCGCCGAGCGTTTCGAGTCGGCGGGCGTTGAGAACGTCGAGCAGGAGGTTGCGCCGCTCCCCTGGCAGGGAACGGACCGTGTGCTTGAGGGGGCCAGAGTCGAGGGGGTTGAGCTTGCCGGAGCCGTCGCCGATGCGTACGACGCTGCCGCCCAGCTGCCGGACGAGTTGGGTGTACTGCTCACGGAGTGGACCGCTGAGGTCCGGCCCGGGTTCGGGGTGGCAGACATCCGGCGCTGCGCTGGTAGCCGGTCCGGTCCTCGACCGCGAGTGGGAGCGCGGACACTGCCACCCCGATCGGGAGAACCTGCGGCAGGGCATGCTGCTCGTCGGCGGTCGCGGTGGTGGCGGGCAGGGACAGTGCCAGAGCGGCGGCAGCCGCTACCGCGGCCCGCATCGTGATCATCATTTTGCGGTTGTAGCGGCCCACACACCATCAGCAACAGTCCCCCGGCACCTGGTTCACCCCTGCTGGGGACAGCAGTTCACCGGCGAAACGGCACTGCATCCTTGTCGGCTGTAGGGGCGTGAGGAACGAACCGGCCGAGGTCAGGAGCACCCGTTATTGGATGAGCTCGATGTGGGGGTGATTCGGGGATACCGGGCACGTGTGGATCTGGAGGTCGTAGCCGCTGGCGATGTCGATCATGGTGAAGTTCGCCGGAGGGTCGCCGGGGAGGACCATGGTGGGGTGTGTCAGTTCTTCTTCAGGAGCCCAGCTCTGGCCGCCGCTAGCCCATTCGGTGGTGGCGATGGTCAGCAGGGGTTCAGCCTCGCAGTCGCATTCGGGGCAGCGCCGCGGGATGGGGTCGGTGAGGCCCCACCGGGTCCAGCCGCCGGTCTTCCAACCCGGGGCCGTGGACAGCATGTCCATGTAGCGCTCCTGGGGGGCGATCCGATAGGAGTTGCCCAGCGCTGGGCCGGCGGCAGCCTGCCACTGGCTCAGGTCTCCCAGTTGGTCCTGGAGCTCCTGGCTCAGCTCCAGGTAGTTGGGGTATTCGGTGACCGGTTCCGGTGTGAGCAGGCACGGTTCCGGCAGGTATGTTTCGAACCGGATGGCCGACGGTTCAGGCGGTGTGGCCAGGGGTTTCGTCACCGTCGCGGCCGAGCGCCAGAACAATGCCGTCTTGCGATGTTCGGGGTGATCGAAGGGACACCAAAGGACCTGGAGTAGGTCCGCGTCGGACTGTGCGGGGCGGGGAAGTACTGTGCGGGGCGGGGAAGCAGGGGTACATCGCGTACGTACAGCTGAGCGACGGGCAGCATGGCGATCGGGCCGTCGGGCCAGGGACGGCCAGCCGGGATCTGCTTCTCTGTGGCCAGTTCCTCGGGCGTCGCCCAGGGGCCTTGCGGGTCAAGACGCCGCCGCTCTTCGCATGCTCTCCGATGGCGGCGCCACGCCCGCACGTCGTCCGGCGAGAGAAGGGGTTTGGCTGTCTCCTGCTCGTGCGGTGCGTCGCAGTGCGGCCAGGGCTCGTCGGCGGGCCAGAGCAGCGGGCCGCCGACTGAGCTGTCGTGCGGTGTGGGGGATCCGGGACGGGGATGCAGCCGTGTGGCTGTGCGGGCCAACGGAGCCAGCTGCGGGAAGAGCACCGCGACGTCGAAGGGTCGTGGCGGTGTGGTGTGACGCATGCTGGCTCCCGACGGCATTAAGAGTTTGTATCAGTTGGTGCTGAGGTCACATGCCGCGGTCTGGGCGTATGCCTCGCGTGCGGGTTGGCCTGGTCCCGCGGGTGGGTACTCCAGCCACACGGGGCCGGGGTAGAAGACTGTGCTGTCCCAGCCGGCCATCTCCTCACCGATGAGGTAGCGGTACAGCCACTCGGCGAAGGTCATGGCATGTCCGACCCAGTCAGCCTCCGACCCCAGAACCACTACGCCGTCGGAGAACCCGTGGACCTGCGGGGCTACGAAGACCACGGCGCCTTGGTCGGTGGCGGCGATGGGTATGAGGCCGTCGGTGGTTCCGAAGCTGAGCTGGGGGAGTTGGCAGAAGATGCGAGGATCGTCGTCCGGTCCAGTGATGTAGGAATCCCAAGCACTCTTGGACCAGACTTCTGATGCCGAGCGGATCTCCTCGCCCAGGTTCCACCAGCCTGACGCGGGGTGGGACAGGGTGAGGTGTCCGTTGATCTGCACGGGTGCGTAGGCGTCGACGATCTGTTTGTAGTCCGCCGGAAAGGTTCTGCCGAGCTCCTCCTCCAGGCTGAGCCAGGCCGCAGGGTCGGCGTGGCGTTCCTCTCCGGGGCCGAGCATGGCGAAGACGGCCTGCAGGTAGTCGCTCATCGTGGTCATGCACCTCGAGATGCTGCCGAGAATTGTTCGTGCCAGCATCGAGCACCCCCCGTGGCGACGGACGGCCGGGGTCCTCGTTGTCATGACATGGAGATGGTGCGGCAGCTAGTGCCAGACAGGCTGTGGGAGCTTTTCGTCCGAGTGATGCCCGCGGTGCCGGTGCGCCCGCAAGGTGGTGGACGTCGGAGGGCTGACGACCGCGGAGTCCTGGCGATCCTTTTCGTTGCCACCTCTGGCTGCACATGGCGACAGCTCCCACCCATGTTCGGGGCGTCTTGGCAGACCGCCCACCGCCGATTCACGCACTGGACCGAAGCTCGCGTCTGGGCCAAGCTCCACCGCCTGGTCCTCGACGAACTGGGCGCGCGCGGAGAGCTGGACTGGTCCCGGTGTGCGATCGACTCGGTGAGCCTTCGGGCGGCAAAAGGGGGCCACTGACCGGACCGAATCCTACCGACCGCGGCAAACTTGGATCGAAAATTCACCTGATCACCGACCGGAACGGACTGCCCCTCTCCCTCGGTATCTCGGGCGCCAACATGCACGACAGCCTCGGCGTGGAGCCGCTCGTACGCGGGATCCCGCCAATCCGTTCCCGCCGTGGACCTCGCCGACGACGGCTCGCGAAACTGCACGCAGACAAGGGCTACGACTACGTCCACCTGCGCCGATGGCTCCGCAAACGAGGCATCCGCCACCGCATCGCCCGCAAGGGCATCGAGTCCTCACAACGGCTCGGCCGCCACCGATGGGTCGTCGAGAGAACCGTGTCCTGGCTCACGGGCTGCCGACGGCTCCACCGGCGCTACGAGCGCAAGGCAGAACACTTTCTGGCCTTCATCGGCATAGCCGCAGCCCTCATCTGTCACCGCCGCCTCCCCAACTGATACGACCTCTAAGTCTCATACCCGGATTCTGCCGTCTCATCAGGACACGGCGGGATCGGGCCGAGACACCCGATCGGGGCCCGCGCAGCTTCCGCGTCGCCTATGGAGCGCTGTTGGGGGCACGACGCTGCTGGCCCCGATCCGGAGGCAGCCGGACACGAGTCCGTCCGGAAGACCACCGCACCGCGCACGTCGGACCGAGATCACCGGATCGGGGGAAGGTCCCCGAACTCCCGTGCCCTCCCACAGCGCGGAGGGGTTGAGGTTGTGGCATGGGCTCGATGCGGTGCGGGGAGGACCGGGGTGTCGGCGGTGGCCGGGACGGCAGCGGCCGTTCAAGAACTCGACGGGGACCAGCGCGCAGCGCTCGACGCCTGCGTGGTCGCGGCGCTGGCCTTGAGTAGCAGTGAGGGCGAGGCACAGGGACGGATGCGGCTGCTGATGGAGTGCCATGGTCGCTACGTGCGCTCGTTCGGGGTCCTTGAGCAGGCACCGTCGTACGAGGTGTTCGCCCGTCGGCTCCGCGGAAGCCGGGTGGCCGACCTCCTGCCGGGACGGCCCCAGGGATCAGTCCTCGGCAAGCTGTGGCTGCTCGATGACGACGGCATGCCCAGCTCGGCGCTGCACCGGCTCGCGGTGGAGGCCTCTGAGCACGGCCACCAGGCCCCGGGGATCGGTGCCGACATCCGCCATCTGCACAGCCTGCTGCGGGCGGTGGGGATGCTGCCGGTGAGTACCGGGCTGTCGCGGATCTCCGGCGAGACCGTCCAGCACGCCGTCTTCCGCGCGCTGAGGGCCGCCGGCTTCGAGGCGTACACCTGGGGCCGGAAGGCGATGGTCCGCACGCCCGTCCTGACACGGCGTGATTTGTCCCGGAACACCGCGTTGGTCGAGCTGGGCGCGTACACCGGTATCTCCCCGACGCGGCAGTTCGGCGGCCTGTGGGCAGCGTGTCCGATGTGCAGATGGACGATGCGGGCCACCTACCGCCCCAACGGCGTGGTGGATGTCGAGTGTGAGGACGAGCGCCACAGCCTGCTGGGCGCCCGGTACCGGGCCGAGCCGACTGCGGTGGAGGGCTGGTGCCTGGCCCCGTACGGCGAACTGCGCACCGTGCCGGAGCTGCTGCCCGTGGAGGGCTACGTGGCGTTGCCCTACGCCCTGTGGCTGTGGGTGACGCTCCCGGGCCTGTTGGAGGTCGAGCTGCGCGACCGGCTGGTCGCCTTGGGCGCGGAGGTGCGGCTGTGGCCGTTCGGCGACGCCTATGACCTGCATGTCACTCGTCCCGGCTGGTCCAGGGCGTGGCGCGTCGACGTCAAGACCTGGGCCGACCCGTACGGGCTGGCCCAGAAGCTGCGCGAGGATCCCGAGGGGCCCGGCGAGCTGTGCTTCGTGGTGCCTGAGCACCTGCGGGGGTACCTGCCGCTGCTGCGTCGGGTGGTGCGGGGCAGCGGGGCGCGCGTGCTGACCGATGCCGACCTGGTGGCGGAGGTGGAGGGGGCGTGAGCAGGACGCTTGCCGGGGCTCTGGCCTTGGCCGAGTATCTTCTTCCCGCCCGGTTCCGCGACGGGCAGCAGGTGGTGCGCGTCGCGGACGCCCATGTCCTGCTGAGCGGGCACGCGCCGCGTGCCGTGGCGGGCTGGGAGCAGTGGTCGGAGGCGGACAAGCAGCGCCTCGGCGCGCTGTTGGGCACCCGCCATCGGGGGGAGGCGCTACTGCACCACGTCGAACGGACCGTCTACGACGTCTTCCACACCCCGGACGCTGACGACCCGCTGCCCGCTCTCTACGCGCTCGGGTACAGCGAGCGGGGGCGGGCGCTTGAAGTGCTGCCGGCTCACGGGCAGGACCCTTCGGACGTCGCCGAACGCCTGCTCGCGCCGGCCAGGCGCCGGCGACCGCTGCGGGTCGCGAGCGGATCGGGCTGGTCGGCGCCGACATCGCGTGGGCGGGTCCAGCTCGCTTTCCCCGACGAGCAGGGGGTGTACAGGCCGCCTCGGGTCGTGACCGCGCCGTCGGTGGAGTTGGTGGTGGACGCCGATGAGCTCGGCTGGCAGAGTCGGGACACCGACCAGGGCATGAAGGGCCCGGCCTTCCGCGAGAAGCAGATCGCGCTGCTGCTGCGCGGGACCATCGGTGGCGGGCAGCGCCCCTTGGAGCCCGTCGTCCTGCCGCCGGGCCGGATCCACCTGCTGAGTGCGCCCCCGGGCGTGGGCAAGAACGTCTTCGGCCGGGGGTTGGCGATCCAGCAGGCGGGCCTGGGCCGCACCACCGTGCTGGTGGTCAGCGACAACGGCGACGTCTACGGCGAGGCCTCCACCTTGCAGCAGGAGCTGGGGGCGGCGGGCGTCAAGGAGACGGCCACGCCGTTCATCGCCCCCAACAGCCGGTACAACTTCGCGCTGCGCTCCGCCGCGAAGCTGGAGGGCACCGGCGTGCCGCTGGCGCAGGCCTCGGCGAGCATCGCCTTCCTCGTCAACAACTCCGCCTACGGGTGCGCCGCGCAGGCGCAGCTCGAGGGACGCGACGCCTTCGAGGCCGGCAGGGAGCCGTGCACGGTCGCGGCGTCGGATGCTTTCGGCCAGCCGGAGCGGGCGCTGTGCCCGTATGTGTCGTCCTGCGGGAAGTTCTCCCACGTCGAGGCCGCGACGACGGCCAGGATCATCGTGACCACCCACGCCTGCTTCCAGTCTGGGATGATCAAGGTTCCGGTGGAGGTCGACGGGGAGGTCCGCACCAGCATCAGCGTGCGGGAGTTCCTTCTGCGACTGGCGTCCTATGTGGTCGTCGACGAGGTCGACGCCTACCAGGCGCGGGGGTTCGACGAGTGCGGCGTGCTGGAGCTCGCGTCCCGCTCCCGCCCAACCACGGTGCTGCGGCGCATTCGCGACAGCCTGCACCAGGCGCCGCCGCGGCTGGCGGTGGCCGTGCGCCGGCCCCTGACCCGGGCGGTGTTCCTGGCCGAGCAGCTGCTCGACCTGGTGGCCGGGGAGGAGGTCTGCACCGAGGTCGCCCAGGCGCGGGCCCTGGCCCGCGGGCAGGACCCGCGCCGGACGCGGCAGGTCCTGCAGGACCGCAAGCGCTGGTATCAGCCTCATCACTGGGACCGGCATCTGCTGGAGAACCTGATCGGGGTGGACCTTGACGCTGCGGCCACCGCCGAGCAGGCCGACTGTCTGCAGGCCTTGCTCCCGCGCGTGGCCACCCGGCCGGGCGACCGCCCTTCCTGCGCCGTCCTGCCGGATCGGCTGCTGCCCGTCCCGGGCGTGCTGGAGCGGATGCTCACGATCGACGAGGGCGGGGAGTGGCAGCTTGCCCCCCTCAAGGACGAACTGCGGGAGATCGTCTCCGCCGCGCTGCCCGCCTTCTGCGCTGCCGAGGGCGGAGCCGACGGAGCACCTGCCGAGTCCACGGTGCCGGCGCAGCGCGGGCTCGACCGGCCGGAGTCGGTGAGGGCGCTCACGCGCACCGAGGTCACCGCGGGCGTCCTGCACGCGCTGCTGATGAAGACGTGGCTGACGGCCATCGTCCACACGATGTTCAACCTGACGGACAGGGCCGGCGAACTCGCCGGGCACGGCATCGACGCGGCCTCCGAGCTCGCCGACGCGATCGGCCACCAGGGCGCCGGCACCGTCGTCCCGTTCGGGCCGCTGGGCCGCCAGCTGGGCGGGTTCCGCTTCGAGGGGCTGGACGATCCGGGTGCCCATGCGAGTTTGAAGATGGAGGTGCTGCGCGCCGACCCCCACACCGAGACGCAGTTCCTCGGCAGCATCGTCTCCCTCGCCCTCAGCGGCCGCCAGCGTACTGTCCTGGGCTTGTCCGCCACCGGCTTCATGCCGGGCGCGGCACGCATCCACCTGCTCGCTCGCCCCGACTGGGCGATGCCCGACACCCTCCGCGATGGTCTGACCATCTTCAACAGCACCCCCGTCGCCGACGGAAAGCTCTTGGCCGTCGGCAGCACCCCCTACCGCGAACGTGACCAGCGGGTCATCTCACTGGCCGCCGGCTACGCACCGGGCCTGGTGCGCGACCTGGACCGGCTTGCCGCGGAGGCGCGCACCCGGCATCGCGCGCGGGCCCTGATCACCGTCAACTCCTACCGGCAGGCCCGCCTGTTCGCCCAGACCCTGTACGACACCGCGCTCGCCCTCGGGCGGCGGCTGCGGATCTACGTCGCCGTCGCGGACACCCCCGACCTCTCTCTGCCGCCGGTCTGCGACGCGATCGGCCAGCTCACCCGCGACCGTTTCGCGGAGCTGGCGGACCTCGACGGCGAGGTGCTCATCTCGCCGCTGCCGCGCACCGAGCGGGGCTTGAACGTGCTGACCGTGTTCGAGGGCGTCGCCGTGTCGGCCATCACCCTGATCGCCATGGGTGTGCGGCCGGTCATGCCGGCCGACGACCCGCCGGTGCTGGCGGCCAGTGTCGCCGCCCGGGCTTGGCGCGACACCGTGCCCGGCGACGACCCCGCCGCCGTCCTGGCCCGGGCCCGCGCGGCGGCCGACGCGCACCTGCGCCTGAGCCTCAACGCGCCCAAGCGCTTCTCCGCCCTGCCCGACGAGCTGAAGTACGAACTCGTCGCCACCCTCCTCGGGCAGAGCGTCCAGTTGGCAGGCCGCGGACGCCGCGGGCAGACCCACGTCGAGCTCCACTTCATCGACGGCGCCTTCCACGACCCCACCTGGGGATCCGACCTGCCCACCCTGATCCGTGGGCTGCTCGATCAGTCCCCGCAGGACGACCTCGCCCAGCTCGGCGCTTCTTACGGCCACACCATCGAGGAAATCGCCGAGTACGCCCACGCCCAGCACCTGCTCCCCGCGCTGCGCGCGGGCTTTGACGCCTACCTGGGAGAGTACGCATGAGTCGCCCGCTCGACAGCGTCGCCCGCAAGCAGGCCCGCCTGCTGCAGTTCCGCACCGCTCCCGCCGACCTGGGCGAGGTAATCGCCTACCGGCCCGACGCCCCCGTCATGGACCTGGCCATGGAGCTCTCGCGCGAGTACAAGCGCAACGTCAGCACCGGTCTGGACGTGCAGCCGCCCTACCGGGCGCTGGAGTGTGTCCTGCGCGCGGCGGCGGGCACCTGGGTGCGCTGGCAGTGGAACGACGGCTGCTACGAACTCCTGTGCGCGGCGCCGATCAGCGCCGAGGACCGGTGCGACGTGTTCCGCTACTGGGCCGAAGCCGTGGTCGCCGGCCCCGACGGCCGGCGCATCGGCGAACAGCTGGCCGAACTCCTCGCCCGGGCCGAGCCCCGCTCCGCCGTCCTGCCCCCGCCGCCGAGCGCCGGCAAGCGCTCGCGCGGCTGGTGGCCGGGCGAACTCGCCCGCTGGCGCCTGGCCGAGGAACTCGCCGCCCTCGAGTGGCCCCGCAACAACGGCGCCCCCGTCCGTTTCGCCCTGTGCACCGACGGCCGCCTGGCCGCGATCGGCCACGAACTGCCCGCCGAACCCGACCGCAAGGGCATCGTGCGCCACCTGCTGCCCCGTATCACCATCGGCACCGCCGCCAGCGGGCACTCCCGGCGCCACGCGCTGACCGTGAACGCCACCACCACTCTCCTCACCACCTCCTGGAAGGGTGTCGCCACCGTCTTGCTGGCCAACCCCGACCAGCCGCTCATCGTCGCCGCGGTCACCGACGGCCCGCCATGGAAGCGCCGCCTGAACGTCCCTGCGGTCGCCGCCAGCCGCCGCCTGGCCGCCCTGCCCCGCTTGAGCGCGAACGTGCCGCCCTTCCCCGAGCACCTCGCCGACGACGCCCTGGCCGACACCGCCCCGGGGCCGGTCTGGGCCGTCGCCCCGGCCAGCGTCCGCACCCCCGGCCTGGGCCGCGGACACGGCATGGAGTTCTTCCGCCGCGTCGAGGAGGCCATCGACACCCGGTGCGAGAAGTACAGCCACCGCAGCCCCGTGTTCATCGAGTTCCCCGGCATCAAGGTGCCGCCCACCGAGAGCGGCTCACGCGTCAGCGGACCGATCCCCCTTGAACGGATCCCCGCCGCCCTGGATGCTGCCGGCGTAGGCACCCTCCTCGTCCCCGTCCTGTGGAGCACCGACGAGGTCCGCGCTCGGGTGAAGGCCGCGATCGCCGCCCAGTGGGGCCCCGGCGAGGACTGGAAGGCCGTCGAAGGCGTCGCCGAACCCGCCGTCGGCGGGCGTATCGAGGTCGTCTTCCTCCACGACAAGGCCAGTGCCCTCGGCCACGGACCGCGCACCAGCGCGGAGCGCGAGCGGGACCTGGCACAGATGCTCGCCCCCCACACCCGCAAGGACACGCTCGTCGCGGCGATCTGCGAGACCGACTGGGACCCCGAGCGCTGGTACCCGAGCGTCGAAGCCCGCGAGAAGGCCGAGAACGAGGACGGCAAGTGGCCCTCCAAGCAGGCTCTCGCGCGCCTCGCAGCGACCTCCCAGTACATCAAGCAGGCCCCGCCGCCGGTCCCCACCCACACCCGGGAGGGCAAGCCCTACAACGAGAAGTACCGCGCGAAGAAGGTCGCCTCCCGCCAGAGCGGCCTCGACAGCTCGACCGCGAACGTGCTGCGCGAGATCCTCAGCGGCGTCGGCGCCACCGACCACCGCCTCGGTGCCGCGTTCGGCAAACTGCCGCTCGAGAACTGGTGGCACATCGGCATCCACGTCCGCCGCCACGCCCAGCGCCGCACACCCGGCAAGCGCCGCACCACCGAACCGGCACCGATCACCGCAACCCTCACCGCCATGCGCCCCACCGGCGGAAAGGACGCCCCCTGGCAGGTCTGGGCCTACAGCCCCCAGGCCGGGCAGTGGCAGTCCCACAGCCCGGCCACCACCGCGCTGCACGCCTCCGACCTCGCCTGGGATGTCAGCGGATACCGCGCCGCCGCGGACGAGACACTCCAGGCCCGCGCCGCCGCGGACGTCGTCGAGCAGGCCCTCATCGCCACCCGCACCCAACTCCCCGCAGCAGCCCCCGCGGTGCTCTACGTCGACGGCGACGCCGCCGAGTACATCTGGGCGGGCCTCACCGACGAAGCCCTGGGCCAGGACCCGCCGCCCGGCATGCCCCGGCCGGCGTCCTGGCTGCCCGGCCACAGCCTCCCCCGCGCCCAGCGACCCCTGGCCACCGTCCGCGTCATCGGCGACCTGGAACGCATCGGCCGCCCCACCGGGGCCCACATGCGCACCAGCGACGGCACCTGGCGCGCCACCGACACCACCAACAGCCTCTTCCAACTCGCCGCCGACGACGGCGCCGTCACCTACCCCGACCTCCTGCTCGTCAACGTCCCCCGCACCTGGGCCGCCGGCCCCGCCGGCCGCTTCGGCAAGGACGAGACACGCTTCGACAGCGGCAGCCAGAGCAAGAACGGCTACGCCCACACCGCTACCCGGTTCACCGTCATCGCCCAGAGCCCCGACGCCGACTGCGACCTCATCGGAGCCGTCGCCGCCGTCCTGACCAACCAGGGCATCACCTCCGACGTCCGCCAAAGCACCCCCACCCCCCTCCACCTCGCCCGCAGGATG
Organism: Streptomyces sp. NPDC003038; assembly: GCF_040611115.1. Lineage (NCBI taxonomy): Bacteria > Bacillati > Actinomycetota > Actinomycetes > Kitasatosporales > Streptomycetaceae > Streptomyces > Streptomyces sp. NPDC003038. The sequence continues at coordinate 6,983 of NZ_JBEXNN010000040.1, read as the reverse complement.
GACTCCACCCACCCCTACTACCGCCGCACTGCGGAGAGCGCCGAGGACGCCCCCGATGCCGCCGAGGACGGGAACACCGCGCAGGAGGAGAGGACCAGCCTGTAGCCAAGGCGCGCTCACCCCGACGAGGAGGCGCTTGAGAAGTTCCGGGATACCGACGCCGAGGCTGACGCCGATGCCCTCCACCATGCCCACGTCGGGGGCCGAGTCCATCTCGGGGTCGAGCGGGTCGTCGGCGTGCTGGACAAGCTGGCTTCTGTTGTGCGTCACGCCGACGTGGCCGTCCACGCGTACGTTTGGGGGAGAAGCGTCGGCAGGTGCCGCTGAACGAACTCCACACGGCGAAGCGTTTAGAGTTCGTGGCCGAGTGAGCGGCGGCGTCACACGGTGACGGGCTCGAGCTGAAGGCGACGGTAGCGGCCCGGTTGAACAGGTGCGGCCTGGAGGACCGAGGGGCGCCTTGACCAGAACAGTGAAGCCCAGATCAGCCTCCGGCTTCGCCGACGTCGCTGTCCATGGGGCGCAGTCGGTATCCACTGCCGGAGGGCTCCAGGCGGTACTGCTGGCCGAGGGCGCTGGTGCAGTCGCCGGGGGACAGCAGCTGTGATCCTTCGACCAGTGCTTCGTCGACGCCCAGGCAGCCCTTGCCGATCTCGGGGTGGTGCCACTGGATGCGGTAGGTCTGGTTGCCGAGGGATTCGAGGTAGACCCGCGGCTGGAGTGCCTCGGTGCAGGGACGCTGTACGGCGATCTCGCGGTTGGTACGGCCGTTGCGTTCCAAGGGCACCCGAACCTCCCCCGCATCGCCTGGCCCCGGCAGCACGCTGCCGGGGCCAACGCTGGCACCAGGGCCGCAGATCCCGGGCCACGGCCTCAGACGCGCATGTTCTCCGACACGCCGCCCCCGGGATGCCTCGTGTGTGGCACACGGAACATGCCGGTGTAAGTGTCCTGGTGATTGCCCGGGTGTGAGGTTACGAGGTGAGCTGGTCCAGGAGCCAGGCGGTGACTGCGCGGGCGGTTCCGGAGATGAGGCCGGTGAAGGTGGCGCGGGTCAGGGCTAGGCGTTCGCGGCGTGTTAGAGGTTTGCGGGACATGGGAACTCCAAAGGTCGTGGTCAGCGGGTGAGCGGCCGGCAGGCTCGCTGCCCACGTTCGGTGCCGCGTGAAGATCGACTCCCGGTTGCGACGAGGCGCCGACCGGCGCCGCTATCGCGGCTGTTCAGCCCGTGTTGAGGCCACGGATGGAGGATGATGGTGCGATGAGTCGCGACGCGGGGGGCGGCCCGGCCAAGCGGCCGCGGGCACTGGAGCGGGCGAGTGTGGGATGGCCCCGGGCTCTGCGGGAGTTGAAGGACCTGCTGTACGAGGTGTACCTGGCGGCGGGTGCCCCGAGCCTGGATGTGATCGCCAGGGAAATCGCCGCCGAGGACGACAGTCTGCTGGGGTTGCCGAGCCGGGATACCATCCGCCGCTGCATCAGCGGCAGCGTCCTGCCGCCGGGGCAGGCCGATGTGGTCGCTGTTGCCGTGGTACTGGCCCGCTATGCCGCTTGGGACAGGCAGGATCTGGCCGCGCGGGTGCGCGGGCTGTGGGTTGAAGCCCGAATGGCCAAGGGGGCGGGGCGGCCGATCGAGGAGTTCGACGACGAGCTCGTCCTGGCCGACCTGGAGGTCCACCCGGCCCTTGATTCCGGTGCCACCCGCGACCGGCTCAGTGTCCTGCCCGCCTACGTCCCGCGAGAATTTAACGGCCGACTGGACACACTGGTCGCCGCCGCGACGGCTGGGCAGAGCGGCATCGCGGTCCTGGTCGGTGGTTCCTCCACCGGCAAGACCCGAGCGCTGTGGGAAGCGGCTCGGAAACTTCCGGACACGTGGCGGCTGTGGCATCCCATCGCCCCGACCCGCCCTGACGCGTTGCTGGCAGAACTACCCGATATCGCCCCTCGGACCGTGGTGTGGCTGGACGAGGCCCAGGACTACCTGGGGCCGGACCCGCTCGGGGAACAAGTCGCCGCAGGCCTGCGGAACTTGCTGCACGATGTGAGGCGCGGCCCGGTACTGGTGCTCGCCACGTTATGGCCACAGCACTGGGCGACCCTAACCACACGCACCGACCAGGACCGCCACGCCCACGCCCGGCAGTTGCTGCGCGGACACAGAATCGACGTGCCGGACGTGTTCAACGACGCCGACCTCACGGCGCTCACGGCCACGGCCGGCAGCGATCCCCGACTTGTGGAGGCCGCCGAACGGGCGCCTGCCGCACAGATCACCCAGTACCTGGCCGGGGTGCCCGTTCTGATGGACCGCTACCAGACAGCCCAGGGGGCCACCAGGCACCTGATCAACGCAGCCATGGACGCGCGCCGTCTCGGCGCCGGCCCCAACATTCCGCTGGCCTGGCTCGCCGACGCCGTCCCCGGCTACTTCACCGACACCGAGTGGAACGCCACCGGCGACTGGCTGCCACAGGCCCTCGACTACGTCACCCGGGAATGCAATGGCATTCCCGGCATCCTCACCCCCGTCAAGACGGGCACTCCCCGCAACCACCGCGACCACCGTCCGACTGCCGTGAGCGAGTCCACCCCCAGGTACTCCGCCCGAGACACGGCGGGATCTCACTACCAACTGGCCGACTACCTCGACCAGTACGGCCGCCGCCACCGCGCCGACCAGGTCCCCCCGATCGATTTCTGGACTGCAGCCGCCACCCACGCCCACCCTGCGGACCTGTACGCGCTCGGCGACGCCGCAAGGAAGCGCGGGCTGTACCGGGATGCCGCCCAACTCCACAAGCGCGCTACAACCCACGGCGACTCTCACGCCCCGGCCGCCCTCGTCGACCTCCTCCACTCTCTGCACCCCACCGACCCCAAGCCTGCCCAGTGGGCCGCAGCCCACGTCAACCTCGGGGACTCTGACTCGGTGGTCTCGCTGCTGGAGAGCCTGACGGCGGCCGGAGCGGACGAGCAGACCACCGCCCTGCTTGCCCGCAACCCCGCAGCCCACGTCAGCCTCGGGGACTCTGACTCGGTGGTCTCGCTGCTGGAGAGCCTGACGGCGGCCGGAGCGGACGAGCAGACCACCGCCCTGCTTGCCCGCAACCCCGCAGCCCACGTCAACCTCCACCACCCCTATGACGTGGCCTCGCTGCTGGAGAGCCTGACGGCGGCCGGAGCGGACGAGCAGACCACCGCCCTGCTTGCCCGCAACCCCGCAGCCCACGTCAACCTCGACAGCCTCTGGAACGTGTCCGTGCTACTGAAGCACCTGACGGCGGCCGGGGCGGACGAGCAGGCCGCGGCCCTGGCCACGCGAGCCGCCGCCCACGGCGCCCTCGACGACCTCTTGGGAGTGACCATCTTGCTGGTGTGCCTGACGGCGGCCGGGGCGGATGAGCAGGCCGCAGCCCTGGCCACGCGAGCCGCCGCCCACGGCGCCCTCGACGACCTGAGCTCCGTGTCCGTGCTACTGAAGCACCTGACGGCGGCCGGGGCGGATGAGCAGGCCGCGGCCCTGGCCACGCGAGCCGCCGCCCACGGCGCCCTCGACGACCTGAGCTCCGTGGCCGCGCTACTGAAGCACCTGACGGCGGCCGGGGCGGATGAGCAGGCCGCAGCCCTGGCCACGCGAGCCGCCGCCCACGGCGCCCTCGACGACCTCTTGGGAGTGACCATCTTGCTGGTGTGCCTGACGGCGGCTGGGGCGGATGAGCAGGCCGCAGTCCTGGCCGCACGTGCTGGCACCCACGTCGCACTCGACAACCCTCACAAGGGAGGCCAACTGGCGGAAAGGCCGCGAATGGCCGTGATGTACGACCAGGCCGCGGCCCTGACCGCAGGAGCCGCTGCCCTCGACGACCTGAGCTTCGAGGGCTGGCTCCTGGCACGCCTGACGGCGGCTGGAGCAGTCGACCTGCACGACCCCTACGTGGTGGGCGCACTTCTGGACAGCGTGACGGGGGCTGGAGCAGACGAGCAGGCCGCCGCCCTGGCCGCATGGGCCGGCGCCCACGTCTCCCTCGACGACCCTCACAAGGTAGGCCAACTGGTGGAAAAGCTGCGGATGGCCGGGGCGGACGACCAGGCTGCGGCCCTGGCCGCACGCCTTCCGGCCGCAGGTCGCTTCACTCAGTTCATCACGATGATTGACGATCCGAAGCAGTTCCGATTCGGGCGAGAGCCCGATGGAAGTGCCGCTCCCTCATGGGGATGGGAGGACCTGGAATGAGCCGAAACCGTACTTCCGGGGCTCCGGCCAGACCGAGTCAACGGCCTTGCGAACCGTCCGCCACGACACGTTGTACTTGCGCTCAATCTCCCGGATCTTCATGCCGCCGCGGTGGTCGCGCCGGATCGCCGCGTACAGCTCGACCTTCGACATCTGCGGCATGACCAGGACCTTTCACCAGGAGCATCCCGATGCTGCCCTGGCAAGCACCCTGGTGACTTCAAAACTCGGGTTCTGGCTCAGGTTGTGTGATCCGTGCACTGTGAGTGACGACTGAACTCCCTGCGACGCCTCGGGAAGTTGCCTCAAAACGAGCAGTGGCATGAGTGGCTGGGCAGACAGTTCGGGGCTGTGAATGAGATCTTGCTCCGGCTGGATGAGTTGTTGTTCCCGTCGATCGCGGACGTCGCAGTGCTGTCGGTCGACGTGAACATCGCGATAGTGCGTGTTGATGTGCGGTGCACCGCCACAGGCGCCTCGTGTCCGGGTTGCGGAGGATGGTCCGCCCAGGTTCATGGCTCCTATCTGTGGTTTCCCGCTGATCTTCCGAGTGCGGGGCGAAGGGTCGTACTCCAGCTGCGGGTGCGCCGGTTCGCCTGCCGGAACGCCGGGTGCGGGCGCCGTACGTTCGTCGAGCAGATACCCGGCCTGACCCGAAGGCACGGCCAGCGGACCGAGCGGCTCCGCTCGACCCTGGCCGCGATCGGTCTCGCCGCCGAGGGCGCCACCGTCGGCGCCCCGCAGGCCGTGCAGGTCGCGGACCGGTGGCACCTCTGGCACAACCTCAGCGAGGCTGCCGAGCGGAGCATCGCCCAGCACCGCCAATGTCTGCGCGTCCTGGTCCCTCAGACGACTGAACCGACCTAGACGGAGCCCGGCCCGACAGAGGAGTCGTCCGACTCACCATGGCCGACCGGCCACCGGTTCGCCGACCGGACGCGGACAACGCATGCCACGGTCCATGCCCTGGTGGAGGCAGGGCACAGCCGCCGCGCGATCCAGCGGCAACTCGGCATGACGAGCCGAACTGTCAAACGCTACGCGGACGCTGCCACGCCGGAAAACCTCTTCACCGGTCAGTGGCAGACCAGGACCTCAATCCTCGACGAGTACAAGACCTACCTCGACGACCGCTGGAACGAAGGTCACACCAACGCCTGGAAACTATGGGAAGAAATCGTCCCACTCGGCTACCAGGGCAGCTACCAGCGCGTTCGCGCCTACCTCCGCCGGAAACGCACCTCGCCACGGCCCGTGACGGCCCGGCCGCCCTCGCCCCGGGCCGTCGCCGGATGGATCCTCCACCGCCCGGAAACCCTCTCCGAGACCGAACACCTCCAGCTGAAGAACGTCCGGGCCAACTGCCCCGAGATCGACTCACTCACCAGGCACGTACGGTCCTTCGCGAGCATGCTCACCGAGCGTCAGGGCGAGCGTCTGCCGACCTGGCTCGACGCCGTCAGACAAGACAACCTACCCAGCCTCCACACCCTCGCCGCGGGCATCGACCGAGACCGTGACGCCGTCATCGTTGACGTGCCCTTCGACGACGCCCGAGTCCCAGGGGAGGGTGAGGCCGGCGGCAAGCGAGTACTCCTCGCTTCGTGAACGTTGTGAGCGCCTGCTGAAATGCTGTCCCCCCGCACAACCAGCGACTACCAGGAGACGAGCATGGGCACGTGGGGAACCGGACCATTCGACAGTGATCTCGCTGGTGACTTCACTGACGGGCTCAGGGGGCTCGCTTCCCAACAGATCATCAGTGCTCTTGAGGGAGCACTACGGCGAGTCGCGGAATCCGGCCCTCGTATTGACGGCGGGGACGAAGCAGAGGCGGTTGCCGCTGCTGCGCTGGTCGCTGCTCAGATCCCAGGCAGCAAGGTAGTGATCTCCTCCAAGGACGGGCCTGACGAGCCGCTGCCTCAGCTGCCCGCCTCCTTGCGTGCTCTGGCTCGCCTAGCACTTCACCGCGTCCTTGGAGACGGATCCGAGCTGGCCAAGGGCTGGGTGGACAGCAGCGACGCGACTGAATGGCGCCAAGAGGTGCAGCTGATCCTTCATGCACTCGGCTAGCGCGATCACTCACAGTGCACGGATCACACAACCTGAGCCAGAACCACCACCCGTGAATAAAGCCACCAGCTCCACCAGCGCCGCCACACCCACCACAGCCGAACCGCCACCGGGCGGGTTCGGCGTGCGCAGGGCCTCGGCCAGCCGGTCGGCAACCTGCCACCCGTACAGCGGGCCGTCCTCCCCCAGCGCGGCGCGGACCTCCTCCGCGTCCATGACTTCCACCGCGGCCCGCGACCACAGACCCGGCCCGGCGTCCGGGGCCGGCACCACGCCCGAAGCCACCGCCCAGCGGAACTCCGGCCTCGGCACCCGCAGCCGCGCGGCGGCCTGGTCCTGGTCGTACACGGTGCGCAGCGTTTTGCCCATCACGGACTCCTCCCTCCTCGGCATCACCCACCCCGGGCGATGCCCGAAAGGTGCCGGTACATACCGAAAAATGTCAAGTACCCGTTGGTTAGGCGTAGTTGGGAGGTATGCACCCCTGCTGCGCCCGCGTAAGCGAGAGAAATTCACCCCTGAGGGGGACCCAATCGGCACCCGCCTGGACACGACGAAGCGGGGGCGCCCCCCGGCGGTGGGGGGCCCCCGCCGGGGGGGGACAAAACCCCCCCCGCAGAACGGGTTTTTCGCGCTGTGGGGGGGAAACAGGGGGGTGTCTAACAGATAACGG
>NZ_JBEXNN010000039.1:0-54210 GCF_040611115.1 Streptomyces sp. NPDC003038 | reverse complement strand
TGTGAACTTTCAAGCGAATGCAAGGCAGACCCCAGGAGCATGCAAGGTGCGGCGGCCGGCCGGCCGGATCCGCCGCCCCGGGGAGCGGTTCCACCGGCGGCAGGCGCACGAAGGACGGTTTGACGGACGGGCGTCTCGGGGCGCGCTCGGGCTCGGCCGCCACGGGGTGTTGCCGGCCGGCCGGCCGGGACGTCGCGCGGCGCATCCTGGCTCTCAGACGGAGCGCGAGCACACCGGCGACGCCGATCAGGCACAGCGCGTAGGCCGCCGTCACAGCCGGGCCGCCGGGGCGGCCCGCCTTCAGGCCGTGCACCAGCGACGCGCCCCAGGCGGGGTACGCGCCGAAGTGCAGGACCCGCCACCACAGGGAGCGGTTCTCGGTGGCGAAGACGCTGCGCACCGCGCCGGACGCCGCCACCGTCACGAAGAGGTATCCGGCCAGCGTGCCGAGGCCGATGAGCACGGGCCGGTCGCGGTCGGCGAAGGGCAGGACCGCCGAAGCAGCGGTGGTCTGACCCTGCGCGACCTTGACCCAGATGTGGAGGGCCAGAAATCCCAGCCCGGACACCGCCAGGCCGCGGTGCACGCCCTGGGCGAGCAGCCGGTGGCCCGACCAGAGCAGGACCCGGTCGGTGGCCAGCAGCCCCCACAGGACGGTGGCGGTGAGCGAGACGAGCGAGAGCACGCCCGCTGCGAAGTCCAGGAAGTCCCAGACACGGGTGAAGGCGCCCGCCCGGGCCGTCACGGCGGCGGCCACGAGGACCGCGGCGCCGGCGCAGATCGCGCCGGGCCGCAGCCTTCCGGCGACGGGCAGGAGGGAGGGCTGCCGGACGGCACGCCGTCCGGCAGGCGGAGCCACCGCCGCTGCTGCGTGACGGCTCCTGCGGCGGGCTCTGTGCGAGCGGGGCATGTGCGGCTGGGGCAGGGGCATCCAGTTCTCCTGTGCGCCTGGGCTCCGAGCACTCCACCTGGCGCTCGGCACCCGGGGATCGTGGTCGGCAGTGCCCCGGGGCGCTGTGCAACTCCTGCGCCGGACGAGGCAGTTAGGGGCCGGAGTGCAGAAGCATCGTGGAGCCGCACAGCAGCTCCACAGGATTTATCGAAACGTGATAATTTCTCGCACCGCGTCTCCGGCACGTCGAACAACACCGGAAGATTCCCCTCCAGCGGGGGTTGCGACAGGCCGCCGCGCCGCCTGCCACCTACGCGTTCCCGACGGCAAAAATGAGGCAAAGCCGCCGGAGCGTATGGGGCCGGACCCCTCAAGGAGGGAGTACGAGGGTCTGAACTCGTCTGTCCGACAAGGTCGTTGGCGAGACGGCCGACTCCGGCGCGCTCGTTGCTCTCCCATCGGACAGGCCTCACCCCGGCATGAACGAGGAAACGATGTGCGAACTTCTGAACCGCATCTGGTCCCGCCCCCGAGGCGAGTGGACCCGCGTCCTGCGCAGGGAGCTCCCAGCGCTGGCCGACGAGATAGTGGAGGAACTTCTGCATGGAATTCCGGGATTTTCCGCACTCATCGATGACAACGATGCCATTGATGAGGAATTGGTCAGGCACACGGTAGAGAAGGCCCTTCTCACCGCTCTCGGCTATCGGCATCCGGACGAACGGGACGCCCGCGGCGACCACCCCGGCCCCGGCAAGGACCAGGGGCGGTGCCTGGACCAGGCACCGGCTGGGGAGGAGGACGTGCGCCGGAACAAGGACGGGAGAGACGGGAGCGGGAGAGACGGGAGCGGGAGGGACGGGAGCGGCAGGGTGGACGAGGGCGGTCAGGGCCATGAGAGCGAGGTCAGGCACGACGGCAGGCGCGAAGGCACCCGCGACGACGTCCGCGAGGTCGTACGGGAGGACGGTCCCGGAGCCGCACGCGATGGCGGACACGGTGGTGGGCACTGGGACGGGCACGGCGGGCACGGTGGGCAGAGCGCGCACGGCGGAGACCGGCAGGAGCCTGCCCCACCGCCGCCCGACCGGACGCGTCAGGACCTGTTCAAGGAGCTCACCGACGACAGGGCCGCCTCGGAAGGTTCCCTCACCGAGCTGGCGGAGGCGGCCGGCTGGCCCCTCCCGGCGGCCGTACGGGCCGTCGTACTCCCCACCCCCGGTGAGACGCAGCAGCTGGCGGCCGTACTGGACGACGCCCTCGTCGGCATGTTCGCGGGCCGGCCCTGCCTGCTGGTCCCGAGCCCCGACCCGGACGCCCGGGCCCCGCTGGAACTCCCGCTGCGCGGTCGCCTGGCGGCCGTCGGCCACGCGGTTCCGCTGAGGGACACCGCGTCCTCCCTTCGCTGGGCACTGCGCCTGCTCGCCCTCACCCCCGCCCGCCAAGGCCTGGAGGCCCGGCCCGTCTTCGTCGACGACCACCTCTCCACCCTGTTGCTCCTCCAGGACGAACCCCTCGCCCACGCGCTGGCCGCCCGATGGCTGCGGCCGTTGGCGGACCTGACCCCGCGCCAGAGCGAACGGCTGGAGGTGACCCTGCTCGCCTGGCTCGAAGGCGGGGGCGCCCCCGAGGCGGCGAAGGCGTTGAGCGTGCATCCTCAGACCGTGCGCTACCGCATGCGGCAACTGGAGAAGCTCTTCGGACCCGGGCTGCGTGATCCCCGTACCCGGTTCGAGCTGGAGATGGCCTTGCGCAGCCGCCGGCTGATGGCGCAGGTACGGCTTCAGCATTCGCGGGCGGGCCGCAGGGCGGGGCGCGTCGTCACGGCGGACTTCACGCCGCTGGTCGTGGGGAGGATGGCCCGCGTCAACGGCCTCTGACCTCCGGTTCTCGGACCCCCGGCATTCCGGCCCGGCCCCGCTCGCGCGGGACCGGGCCGGGCCGTTCGTACGAGCCCCCCCCGCGAGGTGCCCGGACGGACGCGGAGAGAGGCCTGGCGCAGCCCTTCCCGGGCCCGGAAAGCGAGAAGCCACCACGCTCGGCGTGATGACAGGTCGCGGACGTCTACGGGGTGCGGTGTTGGCCCGAAGTCGGCTCCGGGCCAACACCTTCCCGTGACCGGGCGCATGCGAGGGGGAGGGGGCGCCCGGCCCGGGAGCAGGTGATCCGTCACCGTGTCGGTGCGGAGGTCAGCGGCAGGTGCGCCCGCCGTTGATGCAGTCCACGGCCTCGGCCATCAGGCCGGTCGACATGACGTTGATGAAGTCGTCGTGGTCGGTGACCGGCTTGTGCAGCTGTTCGGGGAAGCTGTCGACGGCGAACCGGGCACCCGGTGAGACGCCGTACGTGAGCCGCTGGACCAGTTGCGGAATGGCGGTGAAGCCCCTCGGGCAACGGCCTGCCCGGTCCGGGAAGGCCACGTGGGTGCGGTGGTTGGCGCTGTCGGTGTTCCGGCCGTCCCAGCAGCTCTGGAAGGTGAAGGTGCGGACCACGTCGCTGCCCTTGGGGCAGATCGGGTACTTGTCCTTCAGCTGGCGGTCCTCGAAGCCGGTGCAGCTCCACGAGGCGTTGGCATTGGCATTGCCGTTGGTGAAGGCCTTCGCGTCACCGGTGATGATGCGCAGGAAGCGGGGCATGGCCTTCACCGGGCCGACGGGACTCCCCTTGAAGGTGGTCGTCACCTGCTTCGGCCGCAGGATGGTGCCGACATTGGCGTCCTGGCCGCCACCGGGCGCCTTGGCGTCCCGCTCCGCCCTGCCGTCGCGCAGCCGCAGCACCGGCCAGTAGTAGCTGGACTGGTCGCCGTTGCTGCAGGTGGTGCCCGCGGCGGCGAGGCTGCCGTTGGTGGAGAAGGCGTCGGTGGACTTGTTGCCCACGTAGTCGTGCATGTGGTGCGCGCCGTTGGAGACGCCGGGCGCCACGATGACGTTGTCCGGGTTGAAGTGGCCGTTCTCGTTGCGGCCGCACTCAGAGCTGAAGGATCCCGAGGAGGCCCCGGACGAGCGCGCGGGAGTGCGGACGTTGGGCCGGACCTGGGTGATCGACACGAAGTCGCTCCGGGCCGGACCGCCCTTCTGCCCGAAGGCATCGGCGGCGACCGAGTCACCGGCACTCTTGGCGGCGACGCCGTTCGAGCCACCGTCCTCGCTCTCGTCCTCGCCTTCTTCCGTGCTCTGGTCCGCAGCGGGAGTCTCCTTCATCTCGCAGCCGCTCAAGGACTCCAGCCCTTGCGGAGGAGCCCCGGACTTTCCTATGGCCTCGGACACGCGGGCGATGGTCTTGGCGCGCTGGTCCTTGAGCCCGCCGAGGAGTGCGTCTCCCCTCGCCTCGCCGGAGGCCAGCCGCCGGTAGGCGTCCGCCACTTGGACGTCCAGCTGGGCGAGGTTCTCGTCGACCTCGGCCCGGGCCTGGTCGGGGACGGCGGTGAGCCGGTCACCCACGTCGGGGCAGTCTATGGTGGCCGTCACCTCTGCCGGGCGGTCCCTGTCCTGACCGGCGGACGCGTTGCCGGCGACGACGGCTACCCCGCCGCCGCCGAGCAGCAGAGCGGAGACCGTGGCCAGGAGCTTCTTCGACAGCCGGGGGCGTTTGTGGCCCTGTTGACTCATGCGATCACTTCACTTCGTCGATCGGACATCGGAGGGGGCACGATCCAGTGGCGGGACCGAAGGGGCGGCGGGAGCGGGTGTCGGGTCGGCAAGTGCGTCGAAGTCGACCAGCCCGCTGTCCTCGAGGACCGTGATGTGGTCCAGGACCGTGGAGTTGGCGGAGGTGGCGAGAGCGCGGACCTTGGAATTGCGGGTCTGCGCCCGCACCTGGGCCACGAGGGTGAACACCTTTCCGTGCGCTCGGCGCAGCAGCTGGATGAACAGCCGCTCGTAGTCGGCGCCCTGGGCGCGGGTCAACTGGCCCAGCCAGTCCCGCTGCTGCGCGTTGGGCTGGTTGGGCAGGTCGATGCCGAGGGCCTGGCCGACCTGTATGACCTGCTGGTCCAGGTCGGTGTGCCCGTCGACGAGGTGTTCCCCGGCCGTACGCACCGAGGCGCGAGTACCGCGCTGCTGGGCCTGCCGCCCTGCGGGCAGCTCCCAGAGCCCGGCGAGCCGTACCTTCCGCAGGAAGTCGCGGTCCGTGGGAGTCAGCGGCCCGTACGCCGTACTCATGATCCCGGCGCCGTCGTCGTCGGGCGCCGGGCCCGAGACCGTGGCCGAAGCCCGGCCCCCGAATCTCTCCACGGGGATCAGCAGGGCGATCAACGTGACGGCAAGGGCGGTGATGACGAAACCGCTACCGATCGTGTATCTCGTGGCCACCGACAAGCCGCTGACGGATCGCCGCCGGAATGACAGCACAGTGCCTCCTAGCTCCGTGGGACGGGAGGGATGCGGGTGCGAGGGACCGCGGTGCCGTGCGGTGCACACCCGCATTCCCGGAGTGCCACGGGACGCTAGTGCCCCGCACGGTGCCGGCACCGCAGGACCATCACCATCGGATAAACATCCGGGTGGGTCCTCGAACAGCTGGTACCTTTCCGCGCCCGGCCCCTGTCGTCGTCGAGGCCGTGGACCGTCGCGGGGATCCTCAGTTGGCGGCGGCCCGGAAGCCCCGCAGTCGCAGGCTGTTGCCGACGACGAAGACGGAGGAGAAGGCCATGGCCGCTCCGGCGATCATCGGGTTGAGGAGCCCGGCCGCGGCGAGCGGAAGGGCGGCCACGTTGTAGGCGAAGGCCCAGAACAAGTTCGAGCGGATGGTGCCGAGCGTCTTGCGGGAGAGGCGGATGGCGTCGGCCGCGGCCCGCAGGTCACCCCGTACGAGGGTCAGGTCACTGGCCTCGATCGCGGCGTCCGTACCGGTGCCCATCGCCAGGCCCAGGTCGGCCTGGGCGAGGGCGGCCGCGTCGTTGACGCCGTCGCCGACCATGGCGACGCTGCGGCCCTCGGCCTGGAGCCTCTTGACGACGTCGACCTTGTCCTGGGGCATGACCTCCGCGATGACCTCGTCGATCCCGACTTCGGCGGCGACGGATTCGGCGACGGCTCTGTTGTCACCGGTGAGCAGGATCGGCGTGAGGCCCAGGGCGCGAAGGCGCCGGATGGCCTCCGGGCTGGTCTCCTTGACCGCGTCCGCGACCTCCAGGACCGCTCGGGCCTCGCCGTCCCAGGCCACCGCGATGGCGGTGCGGCCGGCGGCTTCGGCCTCCGCCTGGGCGCGTGCCAGCGGCACGGGCAGCCGCATCGCCCACTCGGTGAGCAGCCTCTCGCGGCCGACGAGGACGGCGTGGCCGTCGACGACGCCCTGGACGCCGAGCCCGGGAATGTTGGCGAAGTCCTCGGGAGTGGGCAGCGCACCGACCTTGGCGGCCGCCCCCGCGGCGACGGCCTGCGCGATGGGGTGCTCGGAGGCGTGCTCCAGGGCTCCCGCGAGGCGGAGTACTTCGGACTCGTCCGTGCCGTCCGCCGTGTGCACCTTCAGCAGGGTCATCCGGCCCGTGGTCACCGTTCCGGTCTTGTCCAGGACGATGGTGTCGACCTTGCGGGTGGTCTCCAGGACCTCCGGTCCCTTGATGAGGATGCCGAGCTGGGCGCCGCGGCCGGTGCCGACCATGAGGGCGGTCGGCGTGGCCAGTCCCAGGGCGCAGGGGCAGGCGATGATCAGTACGGCGACGGCGGCGGTGAAGGCGGCCGCGAGGCCGGAGCCGGTACCGAGCCAGAAGCCGAGCGTGGCGAGGGCGAGCGCGATGACGACCGGCACGAACACCGCGGAGATCTTGTCGGCGAGGCGCTGGGCCGCGGCCTTGCCGTTCTGCGCGTCCTCGACCAGCTTGGCCATCCGGGCCAGCTGCGTGTCGGAGCCGACCCGCGTGGCCTCGACGATCAGGCGGCCCCCGGCGTTGAGGGTGGCGCCGGTGACGGAGTCCCCGAGGGAGACCTCGACGGGGACGGACTCACCGGTGAGCAGGGAGGCGTCCACGGCGGAGGAGCCCTCGACGACGGTGCCGTCGGTGGCGATCTTCTCGCCGGGCCGTACCAGGAAGCGGTCGCCCACCCGCAAGTCGCCCGTCGGCACGGTGACTTCACGGCCGTCCCGCAGCACCGTGACGTCCTTGGCGCCCAGTTCCATCAGCGCCTTGAGGGCGGCGCCGGCCTTGCGCTTGGACCGGGCCTCGAAGTAACGGCCGGCCAGGATGAAGGCGGTGACTCCGGCCGCCGCCTCCAGGTAGATGTTCCCGGCACCGTCGCTGCGGGCGATGGTGAACTCGAAGGCGTGGGTCATGCCCGGCGTGCCGGCCGTGCCGAAGAACAGCGCCCACAGCGACCACAAGAACGCCGCCGTCGTGCCCACCGAGATCAAGGTGTCCATCGTGGCCGCGCCGTGCTTGGCGTTGGTCCAGGCGGCGCGGTGGAAGGGCCAGGCGGCGTACGTGACGACGGGCGCGGCCAGGGTCAGCGAGAGCCACTGCCAGTAATCGATCTGCAGGGCCGGAATCATGGCCATGGCGATGACCGGCAGGGCCAGCGAGACGGCTGTGACGAGCCGTTGGCGCAGGGAGCGCAGTTCGTCGTGCTCCTGCGGCTCGTCCGGCTCCCCGGCGCCGGACGAGCCGTCCGTACGGGCGGGTGCCGGCTCGTGCGCCGTGTAGCCGGTCGCTTCGACGGTGGCGATCAGGTCCGTGACGGAGACGCCGGCGTCGAAGGTGACCTTGGCCTTCTCGGTGGCGTAGTTGACGGTCGCCTCGACGCCGTCCATGCGGTTGAGCTTCTTCTCGATGCGGGCCGCGCACGAGGCGCAGGTCATGCCGCCGATGGCGAGCTCGACCTGGGCGGCGCCGGGAGTGAGGGTGGTCATGAGTGCTGCTCCTCGTTCGAGCGCGGGTGGTGGCCGGGGCCCGGTGGACGGACGGGCCCCGGCGGCCGGGTGGGTCGGGGTCGGGGTGGGACCAGGGGAGTCGGGCGGAGTATCAGGCTCGGCCGGTCAGCTCGTAGCCGGCGTCGTCGACAGCCGCGGTGATCGCGGCATCGTCGGGGGCGCCGGCGGTGGTCACGGTGACCAGGCCGCCGTCCACGTCCACGTCGACGGACAGGACCCGGTCGAGCGCGCTGACGGACGTGGTGATGGCCGTCTTGCAGTGTCCGCAGGTCATGCCGGACACGCGGTAGACGGTGACGCTGCTGTCGACGACCGCCGTGGCGGTCGTGGAGGCGGGGGCGTTCGTGCCGCAGCTGCGGTGAGGCGTACAGCAGGAAGACATGAGCTTCTCCTTGATCGATCGGTCCTGCATACCCACAGGGGGTATAGCTCGATGACCTAGATATACCCCCGGGCGGTACGCGTCCGCAAGGGTTTCCCGCGCTTGACTTGATACCCCTGGGGGGTATGCTCGATCCATAGAACCGCTGGATGCGGCCCTACGTAGTACGGGAGAGCAGCCATGAACACCGGAGTGAAGATCACCGCCTTCGCGGCCACGCTCGCCGCGGCCTTCGGGGCCGCATACGGGGTCGGGGCGGGCGTGGGGCCCGTAGGCGCACCGGCGAAGACGGAACACGCCGGCCGCGCGGCACCGGCGTCGACCGAAGCGGGCGCCGGACACGGGGGCCACGAGAAGACCGCTCAGGGACCGGCGGCCGGAGGCCTCCAGGTCTCCGAGGGCGGCTACACGCTGAGCCTGGACACCCCGCGGATCGCCGCAGGACCGGCTGAGCTGAGATTCTCGATCAAGGACGCGGCGGGCCGCAAGGTCACGGCCTACAAGACCGAGCACGGCAAGGAACTGCATTTCATCGTCGCCTCACGCGACCTCACCGTCTACCGCCACCTGCACCCGGTGCGTGGGGCCGACGGGACGTGGTCGACACCGGTGGACCTGCCGGCGGCCGGCGCGTACAAGGCCTTCGCCGACTTCGCCCCTGCGGCGGAGGGCGCGAAGGGCGTCACCCTCGGCGCGGACCTGTCGGTACCCGGTGCGTACGCGCCGAACCCGATGCCGGCGGCCGCGAGGACCGCGGAGGCCGATGGCTATCAGGTCGCCCTGGGCGGCACCCTCGACGCCGGCAAGGCGGGCGAGCTCACGCTCACCGTCAGCAAGGACGGCAAGCCGGTCACGAACCTAGAGCCGTACCTCGGGGCGTACGGCCACCTCGTCGCCCTGCGCGACGGAGACCTCGCCTACCTGCACGTCCACCCCAACGAGGGCGGCCCCGGGCCGGACGTCTCCTTCACGGCGACGGCCCCCAGCGTGGGGACCTACCGGCTCTTCCTGGACTTCCAGCACGAGGGCAAGGTCCGGACGGCAGCCTTCACGGTCCGGGCGGGCGGCTCCGCCGCCCCTGCCGCGGACACCGAGACCGGCACCGGCACCGCCACGGAGGACCCGAGCGGACACGCCCACTGACGAGGGCGGGGCCGGTCAGCCCCCGGCGGTGGCCGCCGGGGGCTGAACTCCGCTCCTGCGCGGTCGTCATGGCCCTTCGGTCAGACGGCCATCGACTCAGGATCCGGTTCGCGCGCGGGCGGCGTGAGCCGGCCGCTGCGGTGCAGCCCGTACAAGGCGGCGGCGCAGCCCAGGCCGAGGGCGGCGAGCGCCAGCCATGGCAGGCCGGACATCCCGGCCGCGCGAGCCGCGTCCAGCGCCGCACCGGTGAGCAGGTTGCCCAGTGCGATGCCGACACCGCAGATGGTGTTGTACAAGCCGTAATGCGTGGCGACCAGGCGTTCGCCCGAGAGCCGGACGATCGTGTCCATCTCGAAGGGGTAGGCGATCATGGTTCCCAGCGCCAGCAGCAGGGCGGACAGCGACGACGGCACGGCGGCCAGCAGCCACAGCGCCGGTCCGCGAGCCGGCACGGGCACCGTTGTCGCCGCCAGCAGGGGCAGGAAGGCCGCCCCCATCGTCAGCAGCCCCCAGGTGAGGGCTCTGCCCGGCTCCATCCGGGCCTTGCACCAGGCGGTGATCCGCGTCTGGAAGAGGATGGTGCTCAGCCCCGATACGGCGAACAGGGCCGCCACCGCTGCCGTGCCGAACCGGCCGTCCCCGCCCAGGCGACGGACCTCCAGAGGCAGTGCCAGGTAGACCTGGAAGGTCATGACGTACGAACCGATCATGGCCACCGAGAACAGCAGGAACGGGCGGTTGGCCAGGATGCCGCGCCACTGGGCGAACACGCCCTCCCGGCTGCCGTCCTTCCGCCGCACCGCCTCGTCGCCACGTCGTGAGGGCAGTGCCCGGATCTGCACGAGACTCAGGACCGCGAAGATCCCTGCCGCTACGAGGCACGTGATGCGAAAGTCGAAGCCCGTCAGGACCATGCCCACCAGGGGACCCAGCAGGATGCCCGCCTGGTAGAAGACGTTGAACAGGGCAAAGGCCTCGACTCGTCGTTCGCCGGCGTCCGCGGCCAGGTACGCCCGGGTGGCCGGGTTGAACAGGGCCCCGGCCAGACCGGTCGCGGTGGAGGCGGCGATCAGCGCGGGGACGGACTCGACCAGCCCGAGGGTCGCGAAGCCCGCGACACGCAGCACGAGCCCGGCAATGATCATCGGCTTGTAACCGAGGCGGTCGGCCAGCGTCCCGCCGATCAGGAACATGCCCTGCTGGCTGAAGTTGCGTACCCCGAGGATCAGCCCGACCGTCCAGCCCGCGAGCCCCAGCGGCCCGGACAGGTGGGTGGCCAGATAGGGCATGAGCATGTAGAAACCCAGGTTGATGGAGAACTGGTTCACCATCAGCAGCTGGACGCTGCGCTCGTACGAACGGACCTGTGCGATGCCGCCCCTCATCAGGCCCGCTCCTGCGAGAGGGCCGCGCTGCGCGGCGCGGGCGCGTCGGTCCCCTGGGCCGGGGCGCGCAGCGTGAGCGGATCGACCACGGTCGCGCAGCGGGTCCAGCGGCCGACCTCCTTCTCGTCCAGACTGCCGATCACGTCGGGTTCGGTAGCGGGAGGGGAGCCGAGCAGGCCGTGGGCGGCGCAGTAGTCGTCGTCGTACACGGTGCCGAGATAGCGCTGCGGGCCGTCAGGGAAGACCGCCGCGATACGGGTCTCCTCGGCCATGACGCGCGAGAGCCATCCGGCCACGAGGGCGACGGCGCCGACACTCCATCCGCCGGTGGCGTAGTGGGACGCCGCGAGCCGGCGGCAGGCCCACACCGCTTCCGCCGGGGCCACCCAGTGCACCTCGGAGAACTGCTCGTAGGCGACGTTACGGGGGTAGATGCTCGACCCGAGCCCGCGCATCAGCCGGGTCCTGGCGGGTTGGCCGAAGATGGTCGAGCCGACCGTGTCCACCCCGACCAGGGTCAGATCGGGGTACCACTGCCGGAGTACGCGCGAGACGCCGGCCGAGTGCCCTCCCGTGCCCACACTGCACACCAGGACGTCGATGTGGCCCATCTCCGTGGCGAGTTCGCGGGCCAGGGGTGTGTAGGCCGTGGCGTTGTCGGGGTTGTTGTACTGGTCCGGGCACCAGGAACCGGGGTACTGCGCCATCAGCTGGGTGACCCGGTCCCGGCGGGCCTGCTGCCAACCGCCCGTCGGGTGCGGTTCGGAGACGATGTTGACCTGGGCTCCGTAGGCGGTCAACAGCCGGGTCATGGATCTCTCCAGGCCCGGGTCGGTGACCAGGGTGACCGGGTGCCCGTACACCATGCCGGCCAGTGCCAGCCCGAGACCGAGGGTGCCGCTCGTGGACTCGATGATCCGGCCCTCCGGCATCAGGTCACCTCGGGCCCGGGCCCGTTCGACCATGTGAAGACCGGGGCGGTCCTTGATGCCGCCGGGGTTGAAGCCCTCGAGCTTCGCCCAGAAGCCGCGTCCTGCCGTGGAGAGTGGCTCGGACACGCGCAGCAGGGGAGTGTTTCCGACCAGGCCGGACAGGGCGCTGCGGCGGTCGGGGGGCGTGACGTCGGTGGTCGAAGGATGCATGGATCCGCTCTCGTCGATGATGCGTCATGGACTCGCTCATGCGCATGCCGTCTCGCCGGCGGGTCGGAGCCCGACGGACGGCATGGTCAGCCGGAGGGAACGGCTGCACGGGAGCGGTCTAGATGCGCCAACGGCACACGCTGGTGAGCGTGGAGCGGCCGGAGTGGGCTATCGGTTCTTCGTCCGGCCCGGGAAGTGCGCCGGGATCCACCGACGGGGGCTTGCCAACGGCGGCAAGGGGAAGCGCGGCGGCGTCCCCCGCGGTGGGGTGGCGTTCACTCGGGGCTTGGGGAGCCAGCCCCGGGGAGGCACAAGCGGAGCCGTGATCCTGATCCGGATGCGGTAGTTCTGCCGGCTCAGCCGACACCGCGAGGGACGGGGCGGCCGGCCGGTGTGCGGGACCGTCGCCGAGGAGGAAGGACGAGCAGTGGACGGCCGCGAACAGCAGTGCGCTCACCACGACCACGAGGAGGCCGGCCGGCCAAGGGGAGCCCTGGCGAGCCGATCGTTCGCGGGGATTGCGTGGCACAGTTCCTCCGTGCGGCAAGCGACTCCTCGGCTCGAAGCGGGAGGAGCGGCAAGGGAAGGTCGCCCTCGTTCGGCACCTCAGTGCCCACGCTCTCGAACATAGCGCCCTTCCAGCGCGGCCATGGGGATTTCAAGACACGGTGGTGCGGATCCCGCACGGCCGGACGGGTGCTGCGACTCGCCGCCTCCACGGGCCGCAGAGGGCTCCTGCCTGGCCTCTGTCGTGGCCGGGGCCGGCCGGGCGAGGGCGACGGCCTCCCGGCTGGCCTCCTCGGCACTCAAGACGTGCACGACCAGGTCCGTCTCCTCCGGGGCGGCCGGCACGGGCACCGTCTCGTAGTCCGAGGTGAGCAGTCCGGCCTCCGGGTGACGCAGCCGCTTGCGCCCCGCTCCGCGCACCACGACCTCGCCGGTGGCCCAGATTCGCCGGAACTCGTCGCTCTGCGCCGACAGTCCGGTGATGAGCGCGGTCAGCTGACCGCCTCAACAGGTGTCCACGGGCGGCTCGTTCAGCCTTGCCGAGTCCGGGCTCTACTTCCGGGACGCGGACACCGGGACGGTCGTCCGCGGGCCCGGCCCCGGCGGCCCGCGCGCGAACGGCGGGCCCTGGGACGGCGCGAACTTCCCCACCTGATGCGCCGCATCGCGAATGGTCCGTCGCCGGGTGCCGCAGGGGGCTTACGATCTCGACCGACGGTCTCGTCCGTGACCGCCGCCGCCCCGCACCCCGTGGAGGTCAACCGTGTCCTGGACGGCCGAAGGACAGCGCAGGCACCGCAGCAGTCTCCGTATCCGCGCCGCGGCCGGCGCCGCCGCGGCGGGAATGTTCCTCGCCGTGGGCTGCACCTCCGGCGAGGGGCCGGGGGAGGCGGCCGGAGGAGTGCCGGTCGTCGAGAAGGGCAAGCTGACCACCTGCACCCATCTGCCGTATCCGCCCTTCCAGTTCGAGCAGCAGGGCAAGGTCGTCGGTTTCGACGTGGCCCTGATCGACCTGGTCGCGGCCGAGCTCAAGGTCGAACAGAAGATCCTCGATACACCGTTCGAGAACTTCAAGACCGGTGCCTTCCTGAACTCCGGCGAATGCGACCTCGCAGCGGCCGGTATGACGATCACCGACGAGCGCAAGAAGAACGTCGACTTCAGCGTCCCCTACTTCGACGCCACCCAGGCGCTGCTCGCGACCAAGAAGAGCGGCGTGACCTCGCTCGCCGACGTCAAGACGAAGAAGCTCGGCGCCCAGGCGGAGACCACCGGCGAGAGCTACGCCAAGTCCCAGGGCCTGAACCCGGTCGCCTTCGAGAGCTCGGACGCGGTGCTCAACGGTCTGCGCACGGGGCAGGTCGACGCCGTCGTCATCGACTACCCCGTCGTCCAGGGCTGGCTCAAGGACGAGAAGAACTCCGCCGAGTTCGTCCTCGCCCAGAACATCGAGACCGGTGAGCAGTACGGCTTCTCGGTGAAGAAGGGCAACACCGCCCTCCTCGCCGCGATCGACAAGGCGATCACGACCGCCAAGGCCGACGGTACCTACAAGAAGCTCTACGAGCAGTGGATCGGCCCGCTGCCCCAGGCCACGTCGTGACCTCTCGGCTGACCCGGCGCCAGCGCCGCCGGGTCTCGCAGGGCATCCAGTACGCCATCTTCGTCGCCGCACTGGTCCTGCTCGGCTTCTTCGCCGACTGGGACCGGCTGCGGAACCAGTTCGCGCAGACGGACCTGGCCCTCCGGCTCTTCCCGGAGATCATCACCCTCGCCCTGCGCAACACGGTCGTGTACACGCTGTCGGGGTTCATCTTCGGCCTGGTGCTCGGTCTGGTCATCGCGATGATGCGGTTGTCGTCCGTGGCCCCCTACCGGTGGCTCGCCAGTGTCTACATCGAACTGTTCCGGGGTCTGCCCGCCCTGCTGATCTTCATCTTCGTGGGCGTGGCGGTCCCGCTGGCGTTCCCGGGGACCGACATCCCCGGCGGTACGTACGGCAAGGTCGCGCTCGGCCTGGGCCTGGTCGCCGCCGCCTACATGGCGGAAACTATCCGGGCGGGCATCCAGGCCGTACCCAAGGGCCAGATGGAAGCCGCCCGCTCGCTGGGCTTCTCGCACGCCCGCGCCATGGTCTCGGTGATCATCCCGCAGGCGTTCCGCATCGTCATCCCGCCGCTCACCAACGAACTGGTCCTGCTGTTCAAGGACTCCTCACTGGTGCTGTTCCTGGGCGTGACGCTGGAGGAGCGGGAACTGACGAAATTCGGCCGGGACCTCGCGAGCGAGACCGCCAACTCCACCCCCATCCTGGTCGCGGGTCTGTGCTACCTCCTCGTGACCGTGCCGCTGAGTTTCGTGGTGCGCCGCCTCGAGGCGCGCGCGGACAAGGCCACGTGAGGACGAGATGCCACCCAAGACGGAGACGGTGTACACGATGGCCGCGGACCGCCCCGAGACCGAGATCGAGATCCGGGGGCTGCACAAGTCCTTCGGTGACAACCACGTCCTGCGGGGCATCGATCTGGAGATCGCCCGCGGGGAGGTGGTGTGCGTCATCGGGCCGTCCGGCTCCGGTAAGTCGACGCTGCTGCGCTGTGTGAACCTGCTGGAGGAGCCGAGCGAGGGCCAGGTGTTCGTCGGCGGTACGGAGGTCACCGACCTGGATGTCGACATCGACGCGGTGCGCCGCCGTATCGGCATGGTGTTCCAGCAGTTCAATCTGTTTCCGCACGTCAGCGTCACCGGAAACCTCACGCTGCCGCAGCGTCGGGTGCTCGGCAGGGACAAGGAGCAGGCCGCCGCCGTGGCCCGGGAGAATCTCGAACGCGTCGGTCTCGCGGACAAGGCGGACGCCTTTCCGGCGCAGCTGTCCGGCGGTCAGCAGCAGCGGGTGGCGATCGCCCGCGCCCTGTCGATGGGTCCGGAGGTGATGCTCTTCGACGAGCCGACCTCGGCCCTCGACCCCGAACTCGTGGGCGAAGTGCTGTCGGTGATGCGGGTGCTGGCGGACGAGGGCATGACGATGATGGTCGTCACTCACGAGATGAGCTTCGCCCGCGAGGTGGCCGACCGGGTCGTGTTCATGGACGGCGGAGTGATCGTCGAGCAAGGGCCGGCGGCCCAGGTGATCGGCCGTCCGGCGCACGAGCGGACCAGGAACTTCCTCAACCGCATCCTGGACCCCGCGGCGGTCCCGGCACCCGCCGGCGACGACGGACCGGGCCGGGGACGAGCCCGTTGACCGAACAGAAGCCCGGGCGGTGCGTTGTGGTGCCACGGGGGCACACGTCGAGAGAGGCCGATGGTCGGCCAGACAGGAGGCACAGCGATGACAGAGGCATCCCGTCCCACGTCGGCGGCCGAAGCGGCCCGGGCGGCGCTGGAGGAGGTCACCGATCCCGGACAGAGGGCGACGGCCCTGGCGCTGCTGGCGATCTGTGACCAACTGCGGGCGTCGGCCGAGAGCGTTCGGAGCGTGGACGCGCGGCTGGAACAGGTGAACGCGTACCTCGGGGCCCTGGCCAACAAGCCCTGATCGGCGGCCGGCGGCCGACGGCCGACGGCTACGGCGGGTCGTCGGGGGAGCGGTTCTGCTCCTCGTTTCCACCGTGGCCCCGGCCGATGCCCTCGCGCCCGGCTCCGCGCCTGCGTCCGGGCGGACAGGCTGCGCGTGCCCGGGGCGGAGCGGCAACAGGCGGCATGCCTGGAGGAGTCGACCACCGCCGGGACCATCGCCTCCGGCCCTACCGACGCGTCGAGGGAGCGGACCCGCACACGCTGCTGACCAGCTGCCCGCTGAAGGGTGGACACCTCGGGGAAGCACCGGCCAAGGGGGCGGAATCAGCCACTCCGCATATCGGGGCTCCGCGAGGTTTCCCTCGGCGTCCGGCACCGAGGAGGCGGCCGGGAGGGGTGCCGGAGGCGTGCGGGTCGCATCAGGGGGGCACGGGCTTCGGCCACGCGCCCCCGCACGCCCCCGGGAGTAACGTTCCTCCACGGTGATCGCGGGGCAACCGCTTGGTGCTGATCGATCACACCTGAGGAGAGCTCCCGATGACCAAGGTCCTCGTCCTGCACAGCGTCAGCCTCGTGAGGTCGGCTCTCGCCGCCCTGCTCAGATCCGAAGGCGGCTTCGACGTCACCTCCGCGGGCTGGCGGACCGCCGCCCGCCAGGCGGAGCTCCTGCGGCCGGACGTGGCGGTCGTCGACCTCGACTGTCCGGGAGCCTCGGCCGCCCTCGGGGGAGACGGCAGCGCCGCCCGCATGATGCGCGACTTACCCACTCCGCTGCTGGTGCTCGCCACGTCGGTCGCGCCCGGCTCCCTCCGGCGGGCCTTCCAGGCGGATGCCCTCGGCTACATGGACAAGGAGGGGTCACCCGGCCGGCTGATCCGGGCGATCCGCCAGGTCGCGGCGGGAGAACGCTTCATCGACGCTTCGCTCGCCTCGGCCTTCATGGCGGCCGACCCCGTGCCGCTCAGCCCGCGCGAACTGAGCGTGCTGGCCCGGGCCGCCGAGGGCGACTCGGTCGCGGAGATCGCCCGAGCCCTGCACCTCGCCAGCGGAACCGTACGCAATTACATGGCCGCGGTCACCCGCAAGACCGGCGCACGCAACCGCATCGACGCGATCCGGATATCCCGGCGGGCCGGCTGGGTATGAGCCGGCCTAGGGGCGCCCCTCAGCCCCGCGCGTCCCACATCCCCACGAGCTCCCGGTACAGGGGCGACCTGGCCGGGAGTTCGTCATGCGTACCGCACACCGCCCGGGTCCCGTCGAGTACGAGGACCCGGTCCGCCCGGGCCGCGGAGGAGATGCGGTGGGCCACCACGACGAGGGTGCCGGGGCGGGCGGCGAGAGCCCGCTCGGCGCGTTCCTCGGTATGCGGGTCCAGGTGGCAGGTGGCCTCGTCGAGCAGGAGCAGCGGCGCCGGCGAGAGGTAGGCGGCGGTGAGGGCGAGCTGCTGGCGTTCGCCCTGAGAGAGCCGTCCCGGGTCGAGCGCCGCGTCCAGCCCGCCCAGCCGGTGGACGAGGCCGGCCACGCCGAGGGCGGCCACGGCCCTGTCCACCTGTGCCCCGGGTACCGGCCCGGGGCACAGGTGGGTCAGGTTCTCCCGGACCGTGCCGGTGAAGACGTAGGCCTGTTGCGGCAGCAGGGTCCGGCGGAGGTCGGGGCCGCGGCTCATGCCGGGGCGGGCCGGGGCGCCGGCCAGCAGGACCGTGCCCCGGCCGGGTGCCAGCAGCCCGGCGACCAGGGCGGTGAGCGTGGACTTGCCGATTCCGCTCGGCCCCACCACGGCGAGGTGCTCCCCGGGCCGCACGACCAGGTCGAGACCGTCGATCACGGGGTGCGCGTCGGGCCCGTAAGCGAAGCCGACCTGCCGCAGTTCGACGGCGGCCGCGCCCTGACCGGTGGCCGGCTGATCCGCCGGATCCGCCGGATCCGGGCGAAGCGGAAGCGGACCCGGCTTCGGGGGCGGGGGCGGGGGTACCGGCTGCGGAGGGGCAGGTCCCCGTTCCGGTTCGCAGAACCGGTCCAGCACCACCAGTAGCCTCGTCCCCGCCGAACCGAGGGCCGCCATCAGCGCGTTGAGGGAGGGCAGCAGCGACTGCACCAGATAGGTCAGCGCGCCGGCCAGGGTGCCCGCGGTGACCCCCCGCGCGAGCAGCCAGGGCGTCCCGGCCAGCAGCGCGACCACCGGAAGGCGGCCCGCCACCCCCAGCGCCAGGGTGCGCAGGGCCGTCCACCGCGCGAGCCGCCGGGTGAGCCGCTCCTGGGCGGCGACCAGTCGTTCCACCGGAGCGCCCGCCGACTCCCCCGCGCCGCACGCCACCACATCGCGCAGACCCGCCGCCAGCTCGCCGACCCGAGAGGACAGTGCCTCGTCGGTGTCGAGCGCCTCGCGCTGCACGGCGGCCATCGGGGGCAGAGTGGCCACGAAACAGGCCGTTCCCAGCAGCAGCGGGGGCAGCACGAACAGCAGCAGTACGGGCGCCAGCGCGGCCATGCCGGCCAGTGCTCCCACGGCGGTGAAGACGAACGACCGAGCGGTCAGCACCAGTCCGGCGAAGGAGTCCCGGGCCATCTCGGTCTGCTGCGTGAGCCGGGAGACCGCCCCGGATCCGGCGCCCCGCGGCCGTCCGGCGACCGCTTGCTCCAACGCCTGGCGAACGGCCCTGCGGACCAGGCCGTCGCGCAGCGGCTCGACCAGGTCCGCCAGCCCGCCGAACACCCCCCGCAGGGCGACCGCGCCGAACAGGGCGCCGACCGCGGCCACGGAGAGCCAGCCGATGCCGGTGCCGGTACGGCCGGCGAGGAAGCCGTCGTCGAGGGCGCGGGCCACCCCGTAGCCGCCGGCGAAGGTGTGCGCGGACTCCAGCAGTGACCAGAGCGCGAGCCGGACCAGGACGCGGAGACGGCCGCGCAGGAAGCGCCGCCCCTCCGGGGCCACCCGCCGCCAGGTGCCGTACTCGCTCACCGGACCGCCTCGCGGCCCGCCGGTGCCTCTTCGGCGGCGAATACCGCCCGGTATTCCGGGTCCCGCCACAGCTCGGCGTGCGTTCCCGTCGCCCGGACCCGTCCCGCTTCGAGCCATACGACGCGGTCGGCCCCGGCGGCCGAGGAGACGCGGTGTGCGACGACGAGGCGGGTGGCGGCCCGGACCTCGCGTGCCAGGGCCCGTTCGACCTGGCGGGCGGTGACGGTGTCCAGGCTGGAGGTGGCGTCGTCGAGCACCAACAGCCGCTGCGCATGGCAGAACGCCCGTGCCAGACCGAGGCGTTGGAGTTCACCGCCGGACATGGGCGCGTCGGCGAGCGGGGTGTCGTAGCCCTGCGGCAGCCGCCGGACGAAGGCGTCGGCTCCGGCCGCCCGGGCGCCCCCGCGCACGGCCTCGGGGGCGGGCTCGGGCCCCGCTCCGAAGGCGATGGCCGCCCCGACGCTCTCCCCGAAGAGCGCGGGCCGGTCGAATGCGTGCCCGACCGCCCGGCGCAGCGCCTCGGCCGACAGTTCGTCCAACGGCACCCCGTCGAGGAGCACCCGGCCCGCGTCGGGGTCGGTGAGCCGGCCGGCGACAGCGGCCAGCGTGGTCTTGCCGGAGCCCGAGCGGCCGACGACGGCGGTGGTGCTGCCGCCCGGAACCCGCAGGCTGACATCACGCAGTACGGCTGTCCCCGCGCGCACCACCCGGACCCCTCGCAACTCCAGCGCGCCCGGGCCGCCCTCGGGCAGAGCCCGGCGGCCGTACCGCAGTTCGGGCAGGCCGAAGAGTGCCGCCGTACGCCGGGCGGCGGCCCGGCCGCGCACCACCGCGGCCAGTGTGCCGGTCACGGCTCCCACCCCGGCCGCGAGGCCCGCGTAGCGGACGGCGGCGAGCAGTTCACCCACGCCGAGGGCGCCGGCGGACAGCCGGATGCCGCCGACGCCGAGTACGACGTAGAGCAGGAGGGGCATCAGGGCGCTGGTGCGGGCCATCGTCGCGCCGTAGATCCGCCACATCTGCCGTCCCTCACTGCCGAGTTCCGGCAACCGCGCGAGGATCCTGGCCTGTTCGCGCTCAGCGGTGCCGGCGGCGGCGATGGTCCGGGCCCCGGCGAGGGTTTCGACGAGGCGGCCCGCCATGGCCAGCTGCACCTGCTGGTAGCGGGTGACGCTCGCGGTGGAATCACGGGCGAAGGCGCGCAGCATCAGCGCCAGCAGCGGAAGTCCGGCGAGGAAGGCGAGCGCGGTCCAGACGTCGATGAGGAAGAGGGCGACCAGCCCGCCGACGGGCGGCAGCAGGGCCGCGGTGCCGGTCGCGGCGGCCGCCGGTACGGTCCCGGCCTCGGTGGCGTGCGCGGTCAGCCGCGCGGAGACTTCGCCGGGGGAGTGCCGGGCCGCGTGGTGCGGTGCGGTGCGCAGCAGCCGGGCGATCCCGAGCCGGCGCAGCCAGGCGGTGGAGCGGGCGTCGACACTGCCCGCGATCCGGGCGGTGGCGGCGTCCAGCAGGACCTCGGCAGCGATCACCACGGCGCACCACACGGTCCAGAGGGCGGCGGATGGGTCGCGGCGGAGCAGCAGGTCGAGGGTGTGGCCCAGGACGGCCGGTTCGGCGAGGGCCGCGCCGGCGGCGGCCACCGAGCACCCCCACACGGCGGCGGTGCGGCCGGCGCTGTGCCGGGCGGCCGCACCGAGCGCCCGGTCGGCGTCCCGTGCGGCCGCCGCCTCGCCGGCGGGGTCGGGCGGGGTCATCGGCGATGGCTCCAGGGGTGTGGTGCGGGCCCGGGCGGCGAACCGCCCGGGCCCGGTGAGGACCTGGTCAGTTACAGGTCGTGACGCTCAGGCTGCTGTCGCCGCAGAGAAGCAGGCTGGCGCGGCTGCCGCCGCCGGTGAGGTGCCCGGCCTCGGTGGTCTCTTCCTTGGGGGTTTCCATCGACTGCAGGTCGAGAAGCGTCATGTCTGATTCCTCTTCTTCACTGGTGTGTTCGGATGGGACACGGCCCCCCGGTGGGGGACCGGCTCTGGGGCCGCCGCGGTGGGCCGCAGCGGCGGGAGGAACGGCAGGTGCGCGCGCCCGCCGGGCGCGGCGCTGCCGAGGGCGAGGAGCGCGCCGGCCGTGCCCGTGGACAGATCCATGGACAGGCGCATCAACTGCTCGCCGGGGAAGGCCAGATGGCCTTGGTACGGGACCGCGTGGCGGGCCAGGGCGTCGATCTGCCGCGCGATGTCCTCGGCCCGCGTGCCAGGGCCGGGGGTCGTGGTCCGGGCCAGGTGGAGGATCATTCCGGCGGCGCCGCGGAACAGACCGGGCTGCGCGTAGAACGTCGCCTGCGCGGCCCGGACGATCGCGGTGCGGGCCTGTTCGAAGCGGTCCTCGGCGGCGTGCTCCAGCCAGTCGTCCAGCACCATGCCGATGCCGACGCTGCCGGCGCCGAGGTAGGGCATCGTGCGCCAGCCCTCGTCCACCTGGAGGGTGCCGTGGGCGGTGGTCACGCAGCGGTCCAGATCCCGGTGCAGGGCCCGCCCGGCGGCGCGCAGCAGTTCCCGGTCCCCGGTGCGCTCGTACAGGCGCAGTTGGAGCAGCGCGAGTCCGCTGTGGCCGTGGAGCAGGCCCGCCCGCTTCAGGCCGGGGGCCGAGCGGGCCGCCAGCCGGGCGCAGCGCAGCGCGGCGGTGTGCAGCTCACGCTCGCCCGTGGCCGAGCCCAGGGCGTCCAGGGCCAGCCCGATGCCCGCGAGCCCGCTGTACAGGTCGGGGCCGACGCTCTGCCACGGCTGCGCCAGCAGCTGTTCGGCGAGGGCGAGCGCGCGGTCGCGGTGGCCGAGCCGTTCCAGGGTCCAGGCGGTGCCGGCGAGGCCGTCGTAGAAACCGAGCGGAGTGCCGGAGGCCGGTTCCTTGGTACGGGCCAGCAGCCATTCCTCGGCCTCGGGCCACGGTTCGGCGCCGGTCTCGGCCAGCGCGTAGAGGACGCCTGCGGCTCCGTACCCGAAGCCGGCGCCACCGCCCTCGCCGCTGAACTGGGCGATGTCCCCGGGGAAGAGCCTGTCCTCGCGGTCGGGGGTGGCACTGGCGCGCAGCGCCGCCGTCATCGAGGCGCGGGCCGTCTCCCAGTCGCCCGGCTCGACGGGCAGGTACGCCCCGGCGGGCGCCGGTATCCGTCCCTCGGCAACGCCGGGCGAGGGCCCGGAGAGGATCTCCTCGACCGCTTCCTCCAGGAACCGCGGGGGTAACGGAAACTGCTGGGCGGCGATGGCCGCCAGATGCGCCGCCTTGGCCCGGTCCAGTACGAGCAGGCTGGTCAGCGGCAGGAACAGGGCGAGCCGAAGGCAGGCCAGGGCGTACCGGTCCACGGAGAAGCCGCGCCGGTCGGGCGGCGCGACGAAGGCCGGGTTGGCGACGGTCTGCCGCAGTCCTTCGTCGATGTGCGCGGCGGCCTCGAAGTCGAGCAGCGCGACGGAGGGTTCTCCCGTGGTTTCGTCCTCGGTGACCATGATGTTGAAGAGGTGCAGGTCGTTGAAGACGATCCCGCGCGCGTGCACGGCGTCGACGGCCCGCGTCACCCGCTCGTGGACGGTCAGCGCCCACCGGGTGTAGGCGGTGAGCTCCGCGGGGTCCGGGTCGGCCTCGATCAGCGGGTGCCGGCGGGCGAAGTACGTGTTGAGGGGCTTGCCCTCCAGGTACTGCAGGACCAGGAAGTGGTGGTCCCCGACGGTGAAGGTGCCGTGGACCGCGGGTACGCAGTCCAGCCCCGCCAGCCGCTCCAGCGCCGCCCGCTCGCGGTGCAGCCGGGTCACCGCGTCCGCCCCGTCGGCGGCGAGCCCGGCGAAGGGGCGGGCCTCCTTGAGGATCACGGACTCGCCGGTACGGGTGTCGCGGCCGGCGTAGACGCCGCCGCCGTTGGAGAAGTGCAGGGCGCGTTCGACGGTGTACGGGCTGCCCGCGAAGGTGACGGCCGAGCGCCGGTCGAGGTGCGGCCGCAGGAATCCGGGCAGCTCGATCCACGCCGGCGGCTGGAACACCGGGCCGCGCGGGTCCGGTACGAGCCGGCCGTCCGGGGCCTCGACGGCCGGGACCAGCTCGCCGTGCTCGTCGTAGCAGTGCCGCAGGGTGAAACTGCCGTAGCGCACGTGGACCGGGCCGTCCCCCCAGCGCAGGTCGCTGAGGATGTACGGGCCGCGTTCGCCGGCCAGCAGGGCGTCGAGCTCCTCCGCGATCCGCCGGCACCCCTCGTCGTCGGCCGGGTAGACCGTCAGGAACTTGCCGCTCGCCGCGCGGTCCGCGTACTTGGCGTTGCGGTTGTGCAGCAGGTACCGGCTGGGCACGAACTTGAAGGCGATCCGCCGGTCCACGCAGTAGGTGTAGACCCTGTCCAGGACGGATTCGGCGTTGTCCAGGCAGGCTGAGACATGGATCTTCCAGCCCTGCGCGGGCAGCTCGGCGTCGAGGGGACGCAGCGCGAACCAGTCTCCGCTGCGGTGCGACTGCCATCCCGCCGGTACGGGGGCGAGCGCGGCCGGGTAACTCTCCTCGGCCCGCCGGTACGGCGCGTCGTAGAACCAGCGGTCGGCGTCGCAGAAGGCGGCGTACCCCTTGTTCACAACTGCTCCCTCGGTCGGTGACGTGATCGACGGTGTCACGCGGACCGGGGGCCGCGACAGTCACGGCTGTCACCGAAGGGGTGTGCGGTACGCACGAGTCACTTGGCCCACCCGCTCCCGGGGGCCCCGACAGGACCTACGGGTGGCCATCCGCTCCCGTCGCGACGGGCGTCTCCCAGGGCGGCGCCGCCCGCAGATCGGTCCAGGCGGCCAGGCCGTCGCCGTCCACGCAGACGATGCCGCAGGTGGCGGCGTACTCGGCGGCCGGCGCGGTGAAGGAACTGGTGGTCACGACCACGGCCACATCGGCCTCGTGGACGGCGAAACAGGTGCCGCCGAAGCGCTGGAGGTCCTGTGAGCCGACCCGGTTGCCGTCCCCGTAGTGCTTGCACTGCAGGACGACGCGCAGGCCGTCCGGGGTCGTGGCGATCACGTCGGCGCCCAGGTCGCCCGCTCCCCCGACGACCTCCACCCGCGGGCAGCCGTCCCGCACGCACAGCGCGGCGACCGTGTGCTCGAAGCCGTCGGCGTCAACGCCCGCGTGGTCCAGAACCTCCGGTCCGACGTCCGGAACGTCCACCGCCGCCTGCCGGGGCGCGGGGACCGCGACCGGCGTACCGCGCCCGCCCGCTCGGGAGCGGCGGTGGCCGGGCGCCACGCTCCACCGGGCCAGGGCCACCCCGCCCGCCAGCAGCACCACGGCGGCGATCGGTACCACCGCGGCGCCGTTCCCCGCCATCGCGACCGTCCTGACGAACACGGCCAGCCCGCCCACGCCGATTCCCACGAGCCCGGCCGCGAGCAGCACATCACGCCCGACCGAGGCCGAACCCCTGCCCGCCGTCCTCCTGCGTCCTCCCGACCTCGGCATCGGGTCCCCTCCCTCACTCGTCGACGCACCGCGGTCCCGGACCCCCGAGGGGGTCCGGGACCGCGGCGCAAGCGGTTGCAGCCGGAGAAGGCTCAGCGCTTGAACATGTCCTTCATCTTCTCCTTGGCCTGGCGGGCGTCACCCTTCGCCTGCTCGGCGCGGCCCTCGGCGGTCAGCCGTTCGTCGCCCACCGCGCGGCCTGCCGTCTCCTTGAGCTTGCCCTTGGCCTGCTCACCCTTGGCCTGGCTCTTCTCGTTACTCGACACAGCCGATCACTCCCTGGGATGGGGGACAACGTACGTCTTCTCGTCTGATCAGAATTCCCGGTTCGAAACGGGAAGACCCCGTGTCATGGGGGCGACCCGCCGGGAACGGGACCCGTCGGCGCCCGCGGGTCACGCGTGTCGGTGCGAATGCCGGTTGCCGGTGACGAGCCGGTAGAGCGCGAGCAGGATGACGGAGCCGGCGATGGCGGCGATCCACGTCGAGAGGTGGAAGAAACCGTCGATGGAGTCGACGCCGAAGATGACCTTGCCGAGCCAGCCGCCGAGGAGGCCGCCCGCGATACCGATGAGCATGGTGATGATGATGCCGCCCGGGTCCTTGCCCGGCATCAGGGCCTTGGCGATGGCTCCGGCGAGCAGCCCGATGAGGATCCAAGCGATGATGCCCATGATGACTCTCCTGCCTCGTCATGTACGAAGTCGTTCATTCGTCGTCTGCGCCGCAGACGACGATCCAAACGTCCCGTCCCCTTCCCGGTGCGGCGCGGCCGTGAGAAGTGGCGGCGGCCGCTCGTGATGTGATCAGCGAGGGGCGGAAATATGATGAGCCCGGGGTTGAGCACCAGGGCCCTGAAGCGGACACACCTCGGAGCGGCCCATGGTCCCCCATCGGTCCACGCGGTCGGCAACCGCGGACGACCTGCTGACACGGCTCGGGCGGCTCACCGCCCAAGCCCGGGAAGGGGCTGAGCTCCAGCAGGCACGGGTGGAGCTGGCCGAAGCACTACAGCGGGAGATCCTCCCGGCGTCACTGCCCTGCCTGCCGGGGCTCCGTACGGCGGCCCGGTACGCCCCTGCCCGTCACGGCCTCAGCATCGGCGGTGACTGGTACGACGGCTTCCGGCTGCCCGAGGGGGCCCTCGGGTTCTCCATCGGTGACGTGGAGGGCCACGACGTGGAGGCGGCCGCCTTCATGGGCCAGGTTCGCATCGCGGTCCGCGCGGTGGCGGCGGCCGCCGCCGACCCCGGCGAGGTCCTCAGCCGGGCCAACGACCTGCTGCTCTCCGTGGACTGCGACCTCTTCGCGACCTGCACCTTCCTCCGGTTCGATCCGGTCGCCGGGGAGATCCAGAGCGCCCGCGCCGGCCATGTGCCCGGGGTCTGGGCCACGGTCGACGGGCAGTACGGCATCGTGGAGGACGACGGCGGTCTGCCGCTCGGCATGCTCCCGGGCGCGCAATACCCGGTGACCCGGCGCCGACTGGCGCGGGCGGGCTCCTTGGTCCTGGTCACCGACGGCGTGGTCGAAGGCCCGTCCTTCCCGATCGAAGCGGGGCTGGAGCGCGTGGCCGAGGTGGTCGGGGCGGAGGCGGGCGCGGACCCCGGTCACCTGGCCGCCGAGGTGATGAAGGTCGCCGATTCCACCGGACACGAGGACGACGCCGCGGTGCTCGTCCTGCGCCACGAGGCGGTCCCGCACCGGCCCGGGTGACGCGGAGGACCGCTTCGTGCGTGTCACGCTCCCCGATGGGCGCGGACTGTTGTCTGATGAAGTGATGCGCACCGAGGGCTTGCGACGTCTGTGCCTGGCTGTGCTCCGGATCCTCGCGGTGGCCGCCGCCTACTACGCGGGCGGACGGGTGGGCCTGCTCCAGCAGGTGGTGATCGAGGGCGCGGTCGTCACACCGCTGTGGCCGCCCACGGGCATCGCCCTCGGCTGCCTGCTCTGGCTGGGCCTGCGCGTCTGGCCCGGGATCGCGCTCGGCGCCTTCCTCGTCATCCAGTCGATCAGCCCGATCGATCCCGTCGGCCTGGGGATCGTCGCGGGCAACACCCTCGCTCCCGTCTGCGCCTGGCTGATGCTCCGCCGAGCCGGCTTCCGCTTCGCGCTGGACCGGCTCCGGGACGGTGTGGCGCTGGTCTTCCTGGGTGGCCTGACGCCGATGCTGATCAGCGCCACCGTCGGAGCCTGGCTGCTGGTGGCCACCGGCAGCCTGCCGCGGAGCGGATTCTGGACCGTGTGGTGGACGTGGTGGGCCGGCGACGCCATGGGCGTGCTGGTCGTGACTCCGCTGCTCCTCGTACTGCGCGAGGCCCGCTTGCCCCAGGACGCCTACCGGTGGGCCGAGACGGCTGCCCTGCTGGTGTCGGCCGTCGGCCTCACCCTCCTCGCGACCAGGAGCCAGCTGGCGCTGCTCTTCCTCGTCTTCCCGCTCCTGATCTGGGCGGCCCTGCGCTTCCAGCTGGCCGGGAGCGCGCCGTGCATGCTGCTCGTGTCCGTACTGGCGAACGCGGCGGCGATCGACCGGGCCGGTCCCTTCACGCACCACACCCTGGGCGAGGGCATGGCCAACCTCCAGGCGCTCAACGGCTGCGCCGCCCTGACCTCGCTGCTGCTGTCGGCGCTCGTCACCGAGCAGAACACCATCCGCCTGAGGATCGAGCAGGCGTGCCAGGACCTGGGCGAAGTGGTGGACCAGCTCACGTCGGGTAAGACTGCCTCCCGCTGGCCGCCGGAAAGGGACACTCCGAACGCTCCGGGGACGGGCGACGGATAGCGGCGCTTGCCCGCGCCGCGCAGGGCACGGGCACGCCGCGCTGGACACAGGGGCGGTTCCGCTCTACGGGACGATGTCTCCGCCGATGCGGGCGGCGAGCAGGGCGATGTCGTCGTCGGCCGATGCCGGTACCAGCTCGGTGATCAGCGAGTCGCACAGGTGGTCCAGCGGCTGTTGCGGTGCGGTGAGCAGCCGGGTGAGTTCGTCCAGGCGTTCGTCGATGTCCCGGCCGCGGGCTTCGATCAGGCCGTCGGTGTAGAGCACCAGGACACTGCCGGCGGGCAGGGTGATGTCGGTGGTGGTGAAGTGGATGCCGCCGACGCCCAGGGGAACGCCGGGCGGGCTCTTGACCAGGTATACGGTGCCGTCCGGTTCTGCCGCGGCGGGGGGCGGGTGGCCGGCGCGGGTCACGGTGCAGTGGCCGGTGGCGGGGTCGCAGACGATGTACAGGAAGGTGGCGAGCATCGGCTCGGCGAGGTCGGCCAGGGCGGCTTCCAGCTGGTGGATCAAGTCGATGGGCGCCATGTCGAGACGGGCCAGGGCCCGGACGGTGGCCGACAGGCGTCCCATGACGGCGGCCGCCGCTATGCCGTGGCCCATGACGTCCCCGATGAGGAGGGCGGCTTTCCCGCCGGGCAGTTGCAGTACGTCGTACCAGTCGCCGCCGACTTCGTTGACGTCACTGGCGGGCAGGTAGCGGTGGGCGATGCCGATCCCGGGCGGCGGGGTGACGTGCTGCGGCAGCATGCTGCGCTGGAGGACGACGGCCGTTTCGTGTTCACGTTGGTAGAGGCGGGCGTTGTCGATGCTGACAGCGGCCCGGGCAGCGAGTTCGCCGGCCAGGGTGACGTCGTCGGACCCGAAGGGGCCGCCGGGCCCGGTGCGGTAGAAGGTGGCGACGCCGAGCACCATCTCACGGGCGATGAGCGGGACCATCATGAACGAGTGCACGCTCACCGTGAGGAGTTGTGCGGGTCGGGCGGTATGACGGGCCGCGGGGGCGATGGCCCGTTCATCGAGACGGGGGACCAGGAACGGCTGGCGGGCGGTGAGGGCCAGGGTGTAGGGGGCGGCGGCGGGGAAGGTGAGGGTTCTGCCGAGCGGGGCGAGGATGCGGGTGACGGGGGAGCCGGTCAGCGGTGCTTTGCCCAGGCGGCGCAGTTCGACCCCGCCGGTCAGTCCCATGCCGGGCTCGTCGCCGCGGGCGAGGGACTCCAGGACGTCGACGGTGACGGCGTCGGCGAGGTGGGGGACGGCGAGGTCGGCGAGCTCTTGAGCGGTGCGCTCCAGATCGAGGCTGCCGCCGATGCGGACGCTTGCCTGGCTGAGCAGGGCCAGTCTGCGCCGCCCCGCCTCGGCCTCGGTGTGGGCCAGCTGCTGTTCGGTGATGTCGAGCAGTGAGGCGATCACCCCGATCGGCCGGCCGCCGGGATCCTCCACCCGTACGTAAGAGCACGACCACACCCGGTCGTGGTCCGGATCGGCCGGTGTCCGGCCGGTACGGCGCCGGTCCAGGACCGGCTCGCCGGTGTCCAGCACCTGCCGCATCGCCTCCTCCATCTCGCCCGCGTTCACCTCGGGCAGCACCTCGGCCAGGCGGCGGCCCACGTGGGCGGATTCCGTGAGACCGTTCATCGCTTCCAGCGCGGGGTTGACCTGCAGGAACCGCAGCTGCGTGTCGAGGACGGCGATACCGACCGGCGAGCGGGCGAACAGCCCGTCCCACACCGCCGAGGACCCCCGGATACGGCGGGCCGCGTGGGCGTCGGCCGCGAACACCAGCACCGCCGAGGCAGCGTGCCGCCGGTCGGGCACGGGACAGGCCCAGATCTCCAGCTCCACCGGATGGCCGTCACGGTGCCAGGCGGTGACCATGCCCATCACCCCGCGCCCGCTGGCAGCCGTCTCCCACAACGACCGGCCCAGACTGCGGTCGGCCCCCGGATGCAGCAGATCGGCGATGTGCCGCCCTACCACCTGCGACGGTGCGTAGCCGAGCAGCTCTTGCGCGGTGTGGTTCCAGCGCACGACCGTACCGTCGGCGCTGGTGGCCACTTGGGCCACCGGCAGGGCGCCCACCCACCCGCCGGCGTCCTGGGCGGCGCCGCTGATCAGTTCCTCGATCGGGGTCTGCTCATGCATCCGGCATCTTCCCCTCGTCAGGCGCGCTTTCCGCCCAGGAACCGGCGCAGCCTCGCCAGCGGCCACGTGTTGATGACGTCGTCCGCCGTCAGCCAGCCGCGCTGCGCCGTCGCCACCCCGTAGCGCAGGTACGGCAGATGGGTGGTGGCGTGCGCGTCGGAGTTCACGGCGAACTTCACGCCGTACCGTTTCGCGCGCAGGATGTCCTCGTCACGCAGGTCGAGCCGCTCGGGGTGCGCGTTGATCTCCAGAGCGGTGCCCGCCCGCGCGCAGGCCTTGAAGACCGCGTCGAAGTCGGCGTCGATGCCCGGGCGTTTGCCGATCAGGCGGGTCGTGGGATGGCCGATGACGGAGACGTACGGGTTCTCGCAGGCGCGGACGAGACGGCGGGTGAGTTCCCGCCTGCTCTGGTGGAAGTGGGAGTGGACCGAGGCCACGCAGATGTCGAAGTCCGCGAGGAACTCGTCGGGCCAGTCCAGGGCGCCGTCCGGGCCGATGTTGAGTTCCGTGCCGTGCAGCAGCCGCATCCTGTAGTGCGCGCCGTCGAGGGCGCGTACCCGCTCCCGCTGGGCGAGGACCTTCTCACTCGTCATGCGCTGCATGTACAGGTTCGGGGCGTGGTCGGTCACGGCGTAGTAGGAATATCCGCGGGCGGCAGCCGCGGCGACCATGTCCTCCAGCGGGGCCAGCCCGTCGGTGAGGTCGGTGTGGGTGTGCAGATCGCCGCGGATGTCCTTCTCCGTCAGGAGGTCGGGGAGTTCGCCGCGCAGCCCGGCCTCGATCTCGCCGCGGTCCTCGCGGAGCGTCGGCGGTATCCAGGGAAGCCCGAGTCGGGCGTAGATCGCCTCCTCCGTCTCGGAGGTGATGCTCTCGCCGCTCTCGACGTCGAAGAGCCCGTACTCGGACAGCTTGAGGCCTTGACGCACCGCACGTTCGCGGGTGCGGATGTTGTGCGCCTTGGAGCCGGTGAAGTACTGAAGCCCCGCGCCCCAGGAGGCCGGGGGAAGGACCCGTAGATCCACCTGGAGACCCGTGGTGGTCCGTACGGAGGTCTTCTTCTCGCCGTGTGCGATGACCTCGGCGGTCTGCGGGAGGGAGGTGAGGGCGTTCATGAAGGGGGCCGAGCGGCGTGCCGCCACCAGGATGTCGACATCGCCGATGGTCTCCTTCATACGGCGCAGGGACCCCGCGTACGTGCACCGGACGCAGCCGGGGACGCTCGACAGCTCACCGACGAGCTGCTCGGCCATGTCCATGGCGGCGCTGACGAGGATCCGGCCCTCACCGGCCTTCTGCAGCAGGGAGATGCCGTGCAGGATGTTGTCCTCGGTCCGTTCCCCGAAGCCCTTCAGGTCACGCAGCCGCTCCTGGTGGACGGCGTCGAGCAGCTGGTCGACGGAGGTGATGCCCAGCTCCCCGTAGAGGACCATGGCCTTGCGGGGCCCGAGCCCGGGAATCGTGATCAGCTCCCGCACTCCGACCGGCACGGATGCCCTGGCCTCGTCGACGACGGACATGCGGCCGGTCCGCAGGAACTCCAGGATCTTGTCGGCGACCGACGTGCCGACGTTCGGGATCTCGCACAGCCCCTTGGCGTCGAGTGTCGAGACGTCCTGCGGGTAGCCCCCGACGGAACGGGCGGCCTTTTCGTAGGCGCGCGCCTTGAAGGCCTCGCCGCCCCGGATCGCGATGAGGTCGGCGTACTCCTGGAGCAGCGCCTCGACCTGGTCGTTGGCTCGGGCCATGCCTCCAGGGTGCCCCGTGCGCCCCGGGTGGGCATACCGGGCGAGAACCGGTTGTCGAATACGACTCACATGACATACGACTCAAGCGTGCCGCGACGCCGGATGTCGAGCGTGGCGCAGTGGAACGAGCCGCCGAACGGCGCGTAGTGCAGCAGGTCGCTGGGAATCGGCTCGAACCCCCATTTTTCGAGTGCGCGCAGCATGTCGGTGTGATGCCGCTCCGCGATCACCCGTTTCTCGTCGATCATGAGCAGGTTCATACTGAGCCACTTGCCGCACATCGAGGTGAGCTTGAGCAGGCGCTCGTCGATCGGGTTGGGCTCGGGGGCGATCAGGATGTCCCACGAGCTCAGGACGTCGGGCAGGCGGTCGACGTCGATGTATTCAGGATTGACCAGCACTTTGCCCGGCGCGAGCAGGAGGAACGTCGTGTCGATGTGCATGGGCGTGCGACAGCGGCTCTCGATCTCGTGGATGCGATAGCCGGGTCCGAGATGGCGGCGCAACCACTCGATCCCCATGCGGTTGGTGACATTGCTCCGCGTGACGAACAGGTCGCGTCCCGCGCGCACGAAATCCGCCGCATCGAACACCGGCTCGAACTCGGTGAGGATGTAGCGCATGGGATCGCCGACCTCGGGGATACGGAAATCCGCCTCGAACAGTGCGTCGGTGAGCTGCGGCCTTGGCGCCGCCGTCCATCGCGCGCCGCGCCGGAAATAGTCCTTGAGGATCGCGCGATAGGAGTGGGTCTCGAAATACCGGCACGGCCATGCCATCGGGGTCTCGATGATCTCGTCGCCGATCACGAGCATGCTGTCACGCGGACAGGTGTTGCAGAAACCGCGCGACGACCAGTCGGGGGTGCTGAACCGTTGCCTGTGGTCGACCGCGTCCGGGCGCCTGACCGTGACGCCGAGGGACTGCAGGAGGGCGATGAACTGATCGAGCTCTTGTTGCGCCCGCTCGAGCAGCACGCGCGGGTACTTGTAGCCGGCGGCAAGCCCCTGCAACCGCGCGGCCCAGGGTGGGATGTTGCAGGCCACGACCGGATGGCTGGAGGGGATCGTCGCGCCGTCGAGACGCCCGACGATGATCTCCTCCAGCGGGTCCCACTCGTTGTGTGAACTGACCGGCGAAACGAGAGGTTCCGCGGCGTCGGCAGTCGTGGCCGCTTGTGTCGACGTCATGCGTAGCTCACAGCCCACGCAGGGGCGTCGTCGCCCGGCGCCGCCGTCGGAATACCGGGCCTCTGCACTGCCGCCATGCTCAACCGCTTTCGATCGCAGAAGTCAGTGACACATCATATTCAACACGTTACCCAAAGTGAACGCGAGACATGTTCCTTGCCGGAGGATGCCGGGGATGTTGGCAGTGGGGAGGTGGTCCGGTCATGAGTGGACCGATCTTGATCAGAGTGGGGAGTGGCGGGCGCCCGGGCTCGGCCGTGGACCCGAATGTCGTGCACCCGTCCTTCTACGTGGACGAATTCAGCAGCCGGCGCGGCGAGGAGCTCGGCCGGGACCTCGTGGAGGGCACCAAGGGGGAGCGGCTGCGGTGGCAGGCCGCGGGGCGGGCGTACCGCAAGGTGATCAGTGATGCCGCGGTGCGGCTGTACCGGGTGCGCAGGCGCACCTGGTTACTCCGTCTGCCGGGAGGGCGGCGCAGGCTGGAGAGGGCCGAGGCGGAGTACCGGAAGCGGACCGTCGCCGCCACCGAGGTGTACCGGCCCGTGTACGAGGAGATCGAGCGCCGTCTGGAGGCCGGGCGGGCGGAGCGCGAGCGCCGCACCGAGGAGTGGCAGCGACAGCGGCTGGAGGAGGAAGTACGAAAGCGGGCGGTGCGGGAGCGGTACGCGGAGGTGGGCGAGAAGGCGGTGTGGGGTTGGTCCGTGACCGGGAAGGGGGCGGCGGCCACGGCGCGGGTGTTCCGCCATGACGTTCCGGCCTTTCGGGCGCCGCCGTTGACCGAGCGGCAGTCCGAGCAGCCGTTGAACGCGCGCGCGTTGGAGGAGGCGTTGCTCGGTCTGTCCGAAGACGGGGTGACGGTGGTCGAGTGGGAGGCGACCTCCTGCCGGGCGGTGGTCGACGAGTGCTCCGTGCCGGGCACCCGCGCTTCCTTCGGGCAGTGGTGGTCCGCGGTCACGTCCAGGCACTGGCCCAGTCCGGAGGAACCGCCCCGCCCGCCGCGCCCGCTCCCCGGCGGATCCGCGGCATCTTCCGGATCCTCGCACCACGGCAGCCACGGCAGCCACGGCGATGCCGGGGGTGGCGACCATGGCGGAGGGGGGTACGGGGGGAGCGGCGGCCACGGCTGCGGTGGCGGCTTCTGACCGGCCAGTGCCGGAGCGGGAGCCGGCGGACCGGCAGAGGGCACCGCCGCGCGCGGCGGTGCCGCCCACCCGGGCGTACGGCACCCGCTCGCCCCGGTGGCGTGGTGGTGCGCCACTTCGCCCCGGAGAATGGCCAGGAGACCGTACCGGTGGCAAGGCGTCCACGCTGGTGAGGGGAGGGACCGTCCCGTGGTCGTTCCGGTCCATGACGTCAATCGGGCGCAGCGCACGCCATGGGTCGTCTACGCGCTGCTGGCAGCTAGGGGCGGGTAGGCGGTCACCCGCCGGTTCGAACCGGTTCGTAGAAGAGGAGCGGTCATGGAAGACATCGAACTCGATGATCCGCGCGTGCTCACCCTGGCCAAGGCGCACCAGCAGGTCGTCCACGAGTCCGTGTGGCACATCGGCTCCGCCCCGTCCTGGGAGGCTCTGAACGAGGCGCAGAAGAAGGCAGCCGTCATGGAGGCCCGGGAGTGGCTGCGCGCCGCCGACAGGGCGGGCCTCCTCGGTCCGGCCCGAGCCGCGGGGTGACCGGTCGGCGGACCGGCCCCTGAGCCCACGGCACGCCAGCCCCCCGGCCGGCGGCCGTGGGCTCAGGGGCCGGTGAGGGGACGGAGTGTGTCCGCGAGGGGTTGGCGCTGATGGCCGTGCCATTCGCAGAGCAGGACGGTGGCGTCGTCGCCGAGTTGTCCGTCGTGGTGGTGGAGGACGGCGCGGACGAGGCGGCGCAGGGTTTCCGGGACGGGGAGGGCGTCGGCCTGGTGGCGGATGATGAACTGGACGAAGTGGTCGAGGCCGAACTCACGGCCGGTGCGGTCGCGGGCTTCCGTGATGCCGTCGGTGTAGAGGATGAGACGGTCGCCGGGTTCGAGCTGTTCGCGGTGCACCTCCGCGGGCAGGCTGAGGTCGGTGCCCAGGGGGTGGCTGGGCGGGCGCTCCAGGGCGGTGATCCAGCGTCCGGCCCGGATGAGGATGGGCGGTGGGTGGCCGCAGTTGATCCAGGACAGCAAGCCGGTCGCCATATCGAGGTCGGCGAGGACCGCGGTCGCGTAGCGGTCGAGGGTGAACTGCTCGATGAGCATGGCTTCGATGCCGTCGCGGGCCTGGCTTAGGCTGGCGCCTTGGCGGCGCTGGTTGCGGCAGGTGGCCATGGCGAGGTTCGCGGTGAGTCCGGCGGCCGTGTCGTGGCCCATCGCGTCGAAGACGGCCAGGTGCGCGGTGTCGGCGGCCAGGGCGTAGTCGAAGGCGTCCCCGGCGGTGGCGTAGGCGGGCTCCATCGCGGCGGCGATGGTGACGCGAGGGCTGGCGAAGGTGCGGGGCGGCATCAGCGTCCACTGCATCTCCGCTGACACGGACATCGGTTCCAGGCGGGTGAGGCGGGCGTAGGAATCGCTGTGGGACCGGGTCGAGACCACGAGCATGCCGACCAGCGAGGCGAGGTCGCTCATGGCTTCTAGTGCTTCCGCGTCCGGCTCGTCGTGGGTGCCCACGGCGATGACGCCCAGGCGTTCGGTGCCGTCCAGCAGCGGCAGCCACTGCACCGGACGGCCGCCGGTGGTGCCGGCCAGCACGTGCATGCTCTGGAAGACGCGCCCGGCAAGAGTGGCGTCGATGCGCAGTTCCCGGCCTCCGTGCCCCGCGTCGATTCCCCGGCCGGTGACCTCGCGCAGCATGTCCTCGCGCAGGTCGGACAGGTAGATGCGGACGGGGTCGAAGCCGACCCGCGCGGCGTGCTCCGCCACGAGAGCGGGGAGCTGCTCGAAGGTGGTGAGGTGACTCGCCCGGAGCAGGCCTCTGATCATGCGGGTGAAGTCGGGTGCCGAGGGGGTCCGGCCCCCGCCCGGGTCCGCAGAAGGGGGTGGGACCGGAACGTCTCCGCCGGTCGTCATGGGCGGGCCGCGTCCGGTACCAGGCCGGGGCCCGGGTGGGGTTTGGCGAGGATCGCCTGGGTGGTGGACGCGTAGAGCCTGGGCGCCGACCTGCCGCCGCCGGCCCCCAGCAGGCGCCGCGATTCATCCGTCGGCGTGACCACGGCCAGCGAGGCGCCGACGGCGGCGCAGAGGCGATGCGCGCGGTGGACCACACTGATCGCGGCGGCCGAGGCGGGGCATCCGGCGAGTTCGAGGACCACGTAGTCGGCGCGGTGGGCGTGCAGGAGGCGCCCGATCTCCAGCGCCGTGGCGGCACGGTTGCCGATGTCGATCGGACTGTGCAGGGAGATGACCAGAACGCCCTGGTCTACGGCGTGGGTGAGCAATGGCGGTCCTCGATGACATGTGGGCCGGTGGTGAAGGCCCATCCCAGCCGATATCTGCCCGCTCGTCCGTACGCCACACTCACCCGTACGCCGTTCGCCCCCGTACGCTCGCGCCGGCGCGGTGAGGCGCCGGCGCGAGCGTACGGGGGGAGGGCGGAAGCGCTGCCTTCGCGCGGGGAGCCACTCCGGGCGCCGCCCCCGTCCGGTGTCGCTACCGGGTGCACGGGACCGTCGATAGTCTGGGAGAGCGACGTTTACGCGGTCCCGGAGGCCGGCCATGGCCCGTACACATCGCTTCCACGTGGATCTGGAGGGCCACTCCGTCACGGTTCTCCTCGAATGGCCCGGGCACGAGATCGAGGTCCTGGTCGACGGCAAAGTGGTGGCCTACCGACGTAAGCCCGAAAGGAACGGCACGCTCCTGCACGCGGAGCTCCCCACCGACCCGCCGCAGCCCCTCACCATCCTCGTCGAGGACATGGGTGACACCCCCTTCTGCTCGCTGGTGACCCCCGACGCCCGCTACCGACGCTTCCTCATGCCCGAGGTGCCCTGGAAGACGCACGAGAGCCGACGGCGGCTGCCCCGGAGGTCTCTTCGACGACTGGTTCGACAACTGCTCCGACGACTGCGCCGGTTCCTGCGCCGTCTGCGCGGCTGACGCGGGCGCGGGCGCAGACGTGCGGCATCCTCACCCCGGTCCGTACCGGCGGCCCCGTGACCGCCTCTTGGAGCCTCCCCTTGAAGCTTCCCCCGCCTCGTGAAGCCTCCCTGTCGAAGGAGCCCGGCCATGGCACGGGTAGTGGTGCAGGAAACCTCCATCGTCGTGCGCCTGTCCTGGTGGGAGAAACTCCTCGCGCGCCGCCGCGAGGTGCGGGTCCCGCTCCATGCCCTGCGCCGGGTGTACATCCAGCCCGACTGGTGGCGTGCGCTGCGGGGTTCATGCGGCAGAGGGGTCTGGATCCCCGCGCGGCGATGCGTCGGTGTCCGGCATCTGGGGGAGGTGAAGGACTTCGTGGCCGTCCGCGCCGACGCACCGGTGCTGTGCGTCGAACTGGGCGCCCCGGCGGCCTTCAGCCGCCTGGCGGTGTCGGATCCGCACCCGCAGGAGGCACTGCGCGCCCTGGAGCGCCGGGTACCGCACAGCCTCGTATGACGCAGCGCCGCCCCGGCCCCGGGTCCCGGGCGGAGCCGTCGGACTCACTCGCGCGGCCGGGTGGCGGCGAGCCATGCGAGGGCGCGGTTGACGTCGGAGTCCGAGACGATGCCTACGAGACCTCCGCCGACGGGGTCGAGGACGAGGACCCGGCGTTCCTCGGCGGACGCCAGGCGCGGCAGCACGTCGCTGACGGACTCGCCGGGAGAGGCGATGGCCACCCCGTCGAGCGGGCACATCACCTCGCCGATGGTGACGCTGTGCCGCTGGTCCCGCGGCACCCGGTCGATCCTGGCGGCCGTCACCAGCCCCACCGGTGCCCCGTCCGCCGCCACGACGGGGAAGGCCGTGTGGCGGTAGTGGCCGAAGGGGGCCCGCGCGAGGAACTCCTCGATCGTCAGGCCCGCGGGTACGGTCACCGGATCCTCGCTCATGAGCTGGCGGACCGACACACCGGCGAGCGCCCCGCGCAGCTGTGCCTGCTGGCCCTCCGCGGTGGCGGCGGCGATCATGAATCCGCCGACCAGTGCCAGCCACAGCCCGGACAGGGTGCCCGTGACCAGCATCGAGACGAAGCCGTAGAAGACCAGGACCCATCCGAAACCGCGGCCGGCGGCGGCGGCCACCACGGCCGCCCGCACGGGGTCCCCGGTACGTTTCCACACGAATGCCCGCAGCAGCCTCCCGCCGTCGAGCGGCGCGGCGGGAATGCTGTTGAACAGTGCCAGCAGGATGTTCATCCCGGCGAGCCAGACGAG
The DNA here is from genome assembly GCF_040611115.1 of Streptomyces sp. NPDC003038. Classification (NCBI taxonomy): domain Bacteria; kingdom Bacillati; phylum Actinomycetota; class Actinomycetes; order Kitasatosporales; family Streptomycetaceae; genus Streptomyces; species Streptomyces sp. NPDC003038. Next base: position 16,776 of record NZ_JBEXNN010000039.1, on the reverse strand, counting down.
GACCTCGACCACCAGGCCGGGACCCGTCAGCAGCCCGAGGCCGGCGGCCAGGAGCCCGAACAGGATGCCGAGCACGGCACTGGTCAGCGGGCCGACTCCGGCGATGCGCACCTCCGCCCGGGGGGTGGGGGCCTCACTCTTCAGCCGGGCCACGCCACCGAGCATCCACAGGGTCAGGTCCTCGACCTCGACGCCGTGGTGGCGGGCCACCACGGCGTGGGCCAGCTCGTGGGCCAGCAGGGAAGCCACGAAGACCACTGCGGCCGCCATGCCCAGCGCCCAGTACACGGCCGTCGGGTGCCCCGGGTAGGCGAACGGCAGCCGGCCCTGGGCCAGGGCGAGAGCAACCAGGAGAAAGATGACGATGACGCTCCAGTTCACCGCCACCCGCACTCCGGCAATCCGGCCCAGCGTGAACGTCTCCCTCACGGCGCGCCTCCACTCGCTTCACTCCCGTACGGACCACACGGTCAGCCGGGATTCCTCTGGGCGGTGGCGGCCCCCGTACGCACAGCGCGGTGAGGGCGCGGGCCTCTACGAGGACAGAGGAGACGAGGCGTTCACGCCCTACCGCCCGGTGTCGTCCGTGGCGTCGCCACCCTTCCCGGCGGGGTCTGCGGAACCGGGGGAACCGGCCGTCCGAGGCGATGCCTTCCGCAGGCGGTCGATCATCCTCGATGCCTCGGCTTTGGTCAGATCCCGCGGAACCTCTTCGCTCGCTTCCCTCGCCAGGGTGTGCAGGTAACTCAGCTGCGGGCCGGTGGCCGGCTCGTCGCCGGTCACCCAGTCCTCCACGTCCTTGCTCGGGTTCTGCTCGCTCTTGCTCGGGTTCTGCTCGCTCATGCTGTCCGGCTACCCACTTTTCGCCGCAGGTCTCCTCCAGCCACGGGCCTGCCGTTCCCGGCGGGCGCCCGCCCGAGTCGGGGGAGGCACGCCGGGTAGACGGAGGGCATGAGCGAGTGGCGGCCGCTGTCCTACCGGCAGGGGTACTTGCCGATCGAGGACCACAGCCTCGTCGGCGACGGTTCCGCCTGCGCCGTGGTGGGGCTCGACGGCTCGGTGGGCTTCTTGTGCCTGCCTCGATTCGACTCGCCGCCGCTGGTCTGCGCCCTGCTCGACCGCAACCGGGGCGGCGAGATGGTCCTCGCCCCGGACGGCCTCCGGGAGGCCCGCCAGCACTACGTTCCGGACACGGGTGTGCTGGTGACCGACATGCGGTCGGCCGAGGGCGCGGTGAAGGTGACCGACGCCTTCCTCCTCCGGCCGGGGGCGGTCCTGGAGGAGGACGCCCCTGCGGGGACGGGAACGTTCCTGCGCCAGGTCGAGGTCGTGCGGGGCAAGGTGGAACTGAGGGCGACCCTCCAGCCGCGCGGCGGGGCCACCGTCCGCGCGGGCGGCGATCCGCTGGGCGTGCGGCTCACCTGCCCGCTCCAGGGCGTGACGGTGACGCTGCGGTCCTCGCGACCGCTGCCCGGGCCGGCGGGAACGCTGAGCCTCTCCGAGGGAGAGCGCTTCCACGTTTCGCTTCAGTGGAACGACTCACTCCAGTGGAACGGCTCACTTCGGGGGGACGACGACACGGTGCCCGGACCCCTGACGGCGGCGAGTGACCCTTTCCTGGAGACGGTGCGCGCATGGCGCCGATGGACGGAGCATTTGCACGACGACGTCCCGCAGCAGGCCCTCGTCCGGCGATCGGCCATCACGCTGAAGATGCTCGACAACGTCGCGAACGGCGCGATCGTCGCGGCGGCGACCTCGTCACTGCCCGAGCGGATCGGCGGAAACAGGAATTGGGACTACCGCTACGCCTGGATACGCGACGCCGCCTACGCCGTCTTCGCCCTGCGCCGGATCGGCCTGCCGGTGGAAGCCGGGGGCTTCGTCACCTGGGTCCTGGATGCCGTGCACTCCTCGGGCGGCCCCAGGGTCGTCTACGACATCGACGGCCTGCCGCCTCCGGCCGAGATCACGGACCCGCTGCTGGAGGGCTACCGCCGCTCGGCGCCGGTGCGCTGGGGCAATGCCGCCTCCGAACAGGTCCAGCACGACGCCTACGGCGAGATCCTGGACTGCGCCTTCCAATGGGCGGCCACCGGCGGCACCCTTTCGCCCGCCCTGTGGGAGCGGCTGTGTGCTCTGACCGAGCGGGCCGGCTCGGCCTGGGCCCGACCGGACCACGGCATCTGGGAAGTGCGGGCGGCGCCCAGGCCCTTCACCTACTCGGCGGCCATGTGCCAGGTGGCCCTCCACCGCGCCGCGCGACTGGCCCGCCGCCTGTCGCTGCCGGGCCGGCCCGACGTATGGGAACGCCAAGCGCAGCACATCACCGACCGCATCCTGACCGATGCCTGGGACCCGGAACAGGAGGCGCTGACCGAACATCTCGGCCCGGGCGGCGGTCTCGACGCCTCCCTCCTCGCCCTGCCGCTCCGACGTGTCCTGGCGGCCGACCACCCCAGGATGGCCGCGACCTGCCGGGCCATCGCCGAGCGGTTGGACGCCGGCGGCGGCCTGCTCTACCGGTATCTGCCCCAGGTCTCTCCCGACGGCATCGGGGGACCCGAAGGCGCCTTCCTGCTGTGCAGCTTCTGGCTCGTGGACAACCTGGCCGGCCAAGGGCGCGTCGAGGAGGCCAACCTGCTCTTCGAGCGACTGTGCTCCTACGCCGGCCCCACGGGCCTCCTGCCCGAGCAGATCCAACCCGGCGACCACATCTTCCTCGGCAACTTCCCCCAGGGCCTGAGCCATGTCGGCCTGATCTCCTCAGCCGTCGTCCTGGGCCGCATCGAGCGGGGAATACGCCCCGAACTCTCGACCCACGCGTGGTTCGGCTGAGGGGATGAGAGCACCCCTGCCCCGAAGAGGCCAACGGGCGCAAGCCGACAGAAGGGAAACGCGGCCCCCTACGGCCGAGACCGGTCCCCTCAGGGAACCGGGGGCAGGCCGGAAACCGGGGTGGGCCCGCGGGCGTCTCTGTTGCCGGGGTGGTGTTGGTGGCAGAGAGGGACCCGCAGGGGCGACGGTTCGCCGGGGCCGTGCCGCTCGTGGCCGCGGCGGCCGTGTCCGGCTGGGCCCACTGGTGCTTCGCGAGCTCTTCGCCGCCGTCGGGCGTGGTCGCCGTGGTGGGCGGGGCGGTCCTGATCGCGGGGGCCTGCGTGGCGTACTTCGTTCTCGCCGGCGGCAGTGGCGGTTTCTTCGGGGGGCTGCTCCTCGGCTTGGGGCTGCTGCTGACCGTGGCGGCCGTGGACCAGGCGGCGGCGCGCGGCGAGGTCGCCACCTGTGTCGTACGCGAGGTCCACACCAAGACCCAGTATTCCTTCGGGGAGGGCGCTCCCGAGAAGACCTTGTACCGTCTCGTGCTGCGCTGCCCGGGCGGCTACCCCACCGATCTCAAGGACGACCGGGCCCTTGCCGCCGTGGGCGAGGACGTGCGGGTGGCCTACGACCCCGAGCGCCGGGTGTCCCCGGCCGCGGAGGGCGAGACCAGGCCGTGGAGAGCCGCTCTGTGCGCCGTGGGCCTGCTCGCCCTCAGCACGACGATCGCCCTGCGCAGGCGCGCCCCGGACCAGTAGGGGGCCGGCCGACCCGGTGCACGTGTACGCGACCGTCCGCAACGGCCCACGTCCTCAGGCCTTCACGAGGCTAGACGGCGACCACGCAGTCGTCGGAGCTGCCGGTGCCGAGAATGCTGACGATGCCCGTGGTGCCGTCGCCGAAGAAACGGGAGAAGAGGCCCGCGGGGCGCCCGCCGAACAGCAGCGGCCCGAACACCGGGGCCACATCGGCGTCGTGTGCCTCGTCCGACCCGTCAGTGATCACCGCCAGTCTGCAGGTACGCGGCTCCACGAACTCCTGCACCACACTGGTGCCCGTCTCCGCGGCCGCGGCCACGGCCGCCTCCCAGTCCGCCTGGGCCGTCTCGCGGCCGATGACGACCTGCTTGCCGCTCATCCCGATGCTCTCCTTGAGGACCAGCGACTCCCGGTTGGCCACCGCGTGGCGGACGAGGTCGACCTTCCGCCCACCCCGGTTCGTCCACCGGTGGGAGACGATCCGGGTCCAGGGCAGATACCGGTCGACCAGGGCCCGTTCGGCCGCGCTCATCCACGGCCGGCCCTCCGACAGCATCCCCATGGTCAGCTTGCTGGACAGGAACGTGGAGGTCTGTGTGCCCACCAGCAGGCAGCCGTGGTCCAGCGCGGCCTGCACCGGCGCGGTGTCGATGCCGAGCTCGGCCCAGTCCGGGATGGTGAAGTCCCGCAGCCCCAGCGGGTAGCGCAAGTGCGGCGGGCAGTCCCAGGCCTCGTGCAGATCCTCCGGCTCGAAGAAGCGCGCGGTCAGCCCGTGGCTGTTGAGGTAGTCAGCCTGCATGTCGAAGTACCGGGTGAACCCGCCCTGGTCGCGGGCGCTGCCCAGCAGGGCCACCCGCGGCGGCGCCCCCAGCTCGGCGCACAGGTCCCGGAACATCTCGGTACGGACGGCGAAGGGGTCCTGCGAGAAGAACGGCACCCGGCCCAGGCCGTCGGCGTAGAGCTCGCGCCACACCTCCAGTCGGGAGTGCACCTCCACCGACCCGCCGAGCGCCCCGCTGACGTTGAACTCCAGGAACTGCGGCCCGCTCGGGCCGATCACGACGTCCGGGCGGGTCACGCAGTCGGCGTACCGCTCCTCGACGAACTGGTCGTCCACGAACAGCCGGTGCTCGCTCAGCGGCATCTTGTACGCCGCCAGGCGCCCCGCCGTGGTCGGCGCGCTCTCCAGCGCGGTGCGGCGCACGAGGTCCACCAGGGCCGCGGACACCCGGAACAGCTCGGCGTAGGACGCGTGCGGCAACGCGATCGGCGCCGCGGGCAGCGTCGACTGGTGCGGCCAGCCGATGTCGCGCATCCCGGTGCGCAGCATCTCCCGTATCGTGCCCGCGGGCGCCGGGGCCGGCGCCAGCCTCAGACTGCCGAACCACGGGTGCCCCGAGGCCCCTTGCGTACCGACGTCCTGGAGCATGCTCATCCGCCTTCCTTCCTCTCCGCGTCGCACGGGAGACTGTGTCTGAGATCGGTCATGGGCCACCGCACAGGGGAGAACGACGCATGACGCTGCGCCACGTCAAGGACAACGAGTACGTCGAAGAGCACGGCGGGGACTACGAGGACTTCGAGCCCGGCATGGTGATCCGGCACTGGCCGGGCCGGACCATCTCGGAGACCGACAACACCTGGCTGACCCTGCTGACCATGAACCAGCACCCGCTGCACTTCGACCGGCACTACGGCGAAGGCGCCGAGTACGGGCAGGTACTGGTCAACAGCGGGATCACCCTGTGCCTGGTCGGCGGCATGACCGTGCAGGCCCTGTCCGCGCGGGCGGTGGCCAACCTCGGCTGGGACAAGGTCCGCCTGAAGGACCCGGTGTTCGTCGGGGACACGCTGTACGCGACGAGCCGGATCCTCGACAAGCGGCTGTCCAAGTCCCGGCCGGGGCAAGGAATCATCACGGTGGAGACGACCGGCACGAAGGCGACCGGCGAGACCGTCATCGTGTTCGAGCGGTCCTTCATGGTCCGCTGCCGCGAGGCGCGGTGAATCACCCGGCGGCGCTCGCGGCCTCGTAGAGCGCGGCCGCGGCGGCCGTGTCCTCGATGGCCATTCCCACGCAGCGGAACACCGAGGTCCGGCCGTCCGGCGCCGTCGTCCCGTTCACGAGTTCCCCCAGTTCGTGCAGCTCGTCCTTGCCGATCAGCCCGCCGGCCAGCGCGGCCCGCACCTCGCCCGCCTCCTCCACCGCGGCGGCCCGTTCCTCCACGACGACGAACGCGGACGCCAGCAGCGCCGGGTCGACCTCGATGGCGTCCTCGTGGGTCCCGCCGATCACGTTGAGGTGGGCCCCCGGCGCCACCCAGTCGGCCGCCACCAGCGGGATCCGGCCGCTGGTCGAAGTCGTCGTGCAGATGACGGCGGCGTCGGTGACGGCTGCCTTCGCCGTGGGGCACACCGTGACGTCGACCGGCCGGCCCGGTCGGCCCGGGTCGCCCGCGGTGTCGCGGATCCACTGCGCGAAGACCTCGGTACGGGCCCGGGTACGGGAGAACACCCGGACCGAGCGGATGGGGCGGACGGCGGACACGGCCCGCACCAGCGCACGGGCCTGCACCCCGGCGCCGATGACGGCCAGGTCCTCGGCGTCCTCGGGCGTGCACCAGCGGGTCGCCAGGCCCGCGACGGCGCCGGTGCGGACGGCGGTCAGTTCGGCGCCGTCGAGCAGTGCCGTGATCCGTCCGGTCTCCAGGTCGGTCAGCACGACCACGCCGTGGATCAGCGGCAGCCCGCGGGCCGGGTTGTCCGGGGTGAGCGTGGTGATCTTGACGCTGCCCACGCCGCGCCGCTCCCAGACCGCCGCTGCGGCCAGCAACTCCCGCCGCCGGCCGTGCTGGACGACCGTCCGGGGCGGCGACTGCGTCCGGCCCGCCGACAGGTCGCCGAAGACCTCGGCCAGCGCGTCGATCACCCGCACCAGCCGGTCCGTGCCCGCCATGTCCCGGGCGGGGATGTTCAACGGCCCGGTCATACGGCGGCCTTCCGGGTGCTCAGCTCGGCCACGACGTCGGTGATCAGGTCCTCCTGCCCGGCGATGGCCTGTCGCCTGCCGAGCTCGAAGAACACGTCGCGCGGGTCGACCCCGGCGCGCCCGGACAGATCGAGCACCTGGTGCTTGAACCCGGAGAACACCCCGGCCAGGCCACTGACGATGCTCAGCGAGCCGGTGACCGGCGGCGCGGGCATGAGCTCCCGCTCGGCGAACTCGGCGGCGTCGAGCAGGGCGTACAGATCGATGCCGGTCTCGAACCCGCTGCGCTCCAGCACCGGCACCAGCACCTCCAGCTGGGTGTTGCCCGCCCCGGCGCCGAAGCCGCGCGCGCAGCCGTCGATGATCCCGGCCCCGGCCGCGGCGGCGGCCACGGAGTTCGCCACGGCCATGCCGAGGTTGTTGTGGCCGTGGAAGATCACGGGAACGCCGAGAGGCCCGACCGCCCCGGCGATCGCGCCGATCCGCTCGCTGACGTCCCGGGGCAGGAAGTGGCCGGCGGAGTCCATGATGCCGACCGCCCGCGCCCCGTACCCGACGACGAGCGCGGCGTGTTCCGCCAGCTCTGCGGGGGTTGCCATGTGACTCATCATCAGCACGCAGTGCGCGTCCGCGCCCGCCTCGCGAAGGAAGTCGAGGTGGCGCTCGGCCAGCGAGGTCTCGGTGCAGTGCACTCCGATGCGGATCACGTCGGCGCCGTGCGCGATGGCCTTCCGCAAGTCGTCGCAGGTGCCCCAGCCGGGCAGCATGAACACACCCATCCGGCTGTGCCGCAGGGCTTCCCGCACGGTCGACAGCATCAGGTCGTCGCTGACGGCGGCCCGGCCCACCTGGAGGGAGGAGGCGCCCAGCCCGTTGCCGTGGCCCACCTCCACCACCGGGATCCCGGCCGCGTCGGCCGCCTCCGCGTACCCGCGCAGCGCGGCGACACCGAGCTGGTGCCGTACCGCGTGCTGACCGTCACGCAGCGTGGGATCGTGGATCACCACGGCACTCATGGGCGCACTCCCGTCCCGGCGGCCGGGGCGAGCCGGGCCGCGTGCTGCTCGGCGACCAAGATGGCCGCTGAGTTGATGATGTCCAGGTTCCCGGCGTACCGGGGCAGCACGTCGCTGTCAGCGATGACCTCCAGGGAGACGACCACCCGGTCTCCGGTCACCGTGCACGCGACGACCTCGTAACCCGGCGCGAACGCCCGTACCTGCCGGGCCGCGTCGGCGACGACGGCGCGTACCGCCTCGGCGGTCGCCCCCGGGACGATCGCGTGGACGGCCGTCCGGAAGATCGCCGGGGGCACGGCCGGGCTGATGTTGAGGATCGCCTTGGTGTCGGCCACACCGGAGAAGGTGGCTATGGCGTGCCGGGTGGTCGCGACGTACTCGTCGAGGTTGAGCCGCGTCGCCCGGCCGGCGATGCTGCCGGCCACGGTGGAGACGACCTCGATGTACTCCACCTCGAACCGGCGGGCGAGCGCGTGCGCGATCGGGCTCGACGCCTGCCCGCCGCAGCTGATCAGGCTGACGTTGCGCTCGGCCGGGGGGTGCGTCCCGGTCACGGTCGGCACGACCATCTGCCCGACCCGGCTGGGGGTCAGGTCGATCAGCAGCGTGTCCAGCGGGCGGAGCAACCGCCAGTGCTCGGCGTGCGACATCGCGTTGGTGGCGTCGAAGACCACGGCGAAGGGGCTCGGGGCCGCGAGGAGCGCGTCGATGCCGCCCGCGGTGGTCGGGTAGCCGAGCGACGCGGCGTACCGCAGGCCCGCGGAGTCCGGGTTGCGCCCGGCCACCAGCGCGCATTCCAGTACGGGGGAGCGGTGGATCTTGCTGACCAGGTCCTGGCCGATGGCCCCGGTGCCGATGACGGCGACGGAGATGGAGATGGGCCGGGCGGTGTCCGAACCGGCGCCGGACCCGTTCCGGGCGATGGCCCCGCGCTCAGTGAGGGGCACGGCCCGCCTCCTCACGGTCGGCGCGGTCCGGGCCGAACCGTCCCGACCAGGCGTCCCCGAGGGCCACCGTGGTGCGGGCCAGCCGGGCGAAGGGCGGGCCGACCATGTTCCCGTCGAGGACCGCGATCCCGCCGTCCGCCTCCCGTACGGCTTCGGTGACCCGGCGCGCCAGCCGCAGGCCGTCCGGCCGAGGCCGCAGGGCCCGGTTGATCGCGTCGAGCTCGCCGGGGTGCACGGCCGCCTTGCCGTGGAAGCCCAGTTCGCGCACCCGCTCGATCTCCTGCGCCAGCACCCGCGGCTCGGAGAGCCGGAAGTTGGCGGTGTCGATGCAGGCGGCGCCGTGCCGGGCGGCGGCCAGGGCCATCGCCTGCCGGGCGGAGAGCAGCCCCGACCAGGTGATCTCGATGCCCAGGGTGGCGGCCAGGTCCGCCGAGCCGAGGAGCAGCCCGTCCGCGGCCGCGGCGATCGCGTCGATGCCGGTGATGGCCTCGACGGTCTCCACGGTCACGTAGATCTCCGGGTGGGCCCCGGCCGAGGCGAGGATGTCGCGCATCAGCGTCACCTCGACCGCGGACTTCACCATCGTCATCACGAGGAAGCCCGGTCGCACGGGGGACCCGGTGAGCATCACCAGGTCGTGCACCGCCTCGACGGTGCCGAGCTCGTTGACGCGTACGGCGAGGTTCGCGGGCTCCGGCGCCTTCTCCAGCGCCGCCCGGCACACCATCCGCGCCGCGGCCTTCCCGGCCGGCGGGACGGCGTCCTCCAGGTCGATCAGGTGCACGTCCGCGTCGTAGGACCAGGCTTTGACGACCCGCTCCAGGGACAGCGCGGGCGTGTACAGGATGCTGCGCGGGATCGCCCGGGCGGTGCCCCTCATCTGGCTGCCTCCGGCGGCAGCGGGGCTGCCTTCGGGGCGCCCACTTCGGCGAGCACCGCGCACAGCCTGCGGATCTGGTCCTGGGTCTGGCCGGCGCGCATCATGACGCGCAGTCCCGCCGTACCGCGCGCGACGATCGGGAAGAACACGGGGGAGACGTAGAAACCGGCCTCGAAGACCCGGCGGCCCGCCTCGATCACCGTCGAGTCGCTCATCGGCACGAGCCGGATCGGGAAGGTGTTCCCCGTCTGGTCGGTCCGGATGAGCGAGTCGAAGAGCGCGATGTTGCCGTAGAGCCGATTCTGCAGCGTCGTCAGTTCGGCGGTCCGGTGGATCTCCGCCGAGGCGAGGCCGGCGCCGACCGCCGGGGTGTTCAGGAGCTGCGAGTAGTTCAGGGCGCCGCCGAAGCGCTCGATGATGCGCAGCGTCTCCTTCTCGTACCCGTCGAGCACGATCGCCGCTCCGCTGGTGCCGAACGCCTTGTTCAGGGTCATCACCACGATGGTGCGCTCGTCCAGCACCGGGCTGTGCGAGCGGACGTAGCCGACACCGCGTTCCCCGTATGCCGACAGGGAGTGGGAGTCGTCGTAGTAGACGAGCAGGCCGTACTTGTCCTGCAACTCCGCCAGCTCCTTGACCGGCGCGTATCCGCCCAGGCTGTCGCTGCCGTCGCAGACATAGGCGACGCGGGCGTACTTCTTGCAGGCGTCCTCGATGAAGTCCAGGTCGTGGTGCGGGGAGGTGACGACCTCGGTCTCGTCGGCGCAGACGGGCTTGAGATGGGCCATCGACACGTGGGCGTTCTTGTCGAAGATCATCAGCGGACGGGTGCCATTGCCCAGATGGCCGGAGGCGATCAGCGGAAGGAGGCCGAAGGTCGCGGTGCTCGCGGCGATGGAACAGACGACGTGGGCGCCGAACAGTTCGCCCAGGGACGTCTCCAGCTCCAGCATGGCGGGTATCTGCACCCGGCTGCGGGCGATGCAGTGGTCCAGTACGCCGTAGCGCCGCAGCGCGTCGATGCCGCCCTCGACGACCTTGGGGTGGGAGTCGAGGTCCAGGTACGAGCAGCAGCTGAAGTTGATGAACTCGTGGTCCGCGTCGATGAATTCATGTCCCGCGCCGGTACGCAGGACGCCCCCGCTGTAGTCGGCCACGATGCCGGCCAGCCCGTTGCGCTCCGACATGTCCCAGAACTCGTTCCCGATGCCGATCAACGTGTCGTTGTTGCGGTACCGGTGGGTCGGAGTGATGGTCTTGCGGTCGGTCATGACGCCGCCTCTACGGGCTCGTAGTTGTAGACACCCTTGAGCTTTCGGTACGCGGCCGTGTAGAGCGCCACGCCCAGCACGTACGGCCTGCGCAGGATCTTCGGATCGCGCAGCCAGAAGTTCATGTTGATGTTCATCTCGTCCAGCGACTCGGCCTGATGCCACCAGCCGAGCGGCAGGTAGAGCATCTGTCCCGGCTCCAGGATCAGTTCCCGGCGCTGGGCCAGCTTGGAAGCGAGCTTCGGGTAGCGACGCCAGTCCACGTCGTCGAAGTCGAAGACCTGCGACTTGTCACCGAAGCCCTGCTTCAGCGACCTCGGGTAGTACTCCCAGAACCCCGGGGGCGCCAGGACGAACCGCTTGCGGCCCTCCAGGGCGATGTTGAAGTTCTCCAGCTCGTCGAAGTGGCTCTGGGTGAACACGCCGCGGTGGCTGATCCAGAGGTTGGCCGCGTTCATCGAGCGCCGGTAGTCGAACAGCTTCCCGGCGTCGAAGCCGAGGATCGCGTTGACGTCGGCGGGGTTGTTTCGGATGTTCGACACGATCCGGTTCCAGGTACCGGGGTCGCTCTGGTACCGGTCTTCCTCGAAGAACTCGCGGAGCGGTATCTCCTTGGTGGTCCACCGCCGCGCGTTCTGCTTGTTGCTCGGCTCGGTGAACAGGGTCACCGTCATGTCCCCGAGGCGCTCGGCCACGCCCTTCCTGCCGAGCCCCTCGGTGCCCCGCGGCAGGGTGATCACCACCGGGACGTCGGCCCGGATGAGGGCCTGCGGCCCGAAGGCCGTGAACTCGTCGAACGAGATGCGGGGAACCGGCAGGCCCCCGAGACGGTCGTGCTCGGACACGGGCTGCTGAGTGCTCACAATCCTGACCTCTTTGTCATTGTTCCGATGCCGCCATTTCCGAAGCCGGTTCCGGATCCGTCTTGCTCCTCCGCAACGCCGGCTGTCCCGCGAGGCTCAGTACGAGGGCGACGACCCCGCCGCCGACTCCCGCCCACGCCGCCAGCGCGGAACTGTCCAGGTCTGCCAACAGCCCGCCCACGGCCGTGCCCGAGGCGATGCCGAGGGCGCCGCAACTGGTGAGCCAGGAGAAGGCCTCCGAGAGGGAGCCCTTCGGGGCCAGTGACTCCAGCAGCGTGCTGCCCGCGATCAGCGCCGGGGAGATCGCGATTCCCGCGAGGACGGCGCACAGGGCCATCACGAGGGGGGAGTCGGCGTAGGCCAGGGGAAGCGCGCCGAGCGTCAGCAGGCAGGTGGTGATCGCGAGCAGCCGTGCCTGCGGGAGCCGCCAGTCCACCGCACCGTAGATCAGGCCTGCGATCAGACTGCCCACCGCGATCAGCGACAGCAGTACGCCGGCGAACCCGGGTGTCGACCGCTCCTGGGCGAACGCGATCATCGTGACGTCGACCGCGCCGAACTGGAAGCCCATCCCGGCGTAGGCGATCATCAGCACCCACACGCCGGGCACTGTGATCGCCCGCTTGGGGACCTGGCCCGGGGCCGGCTCGTGCGCCGGCTCGGACCGGCGGTGCAGCGCGACGGCGACGGAGCCGATGGTGGTCAAGGAGACGCAGACGATCAGGCCCGCGGCCGGGTGCACCGACGATGCCAACACGGTGACCAGCAGCGGCCCGAGCAGAAAGATCGTGTCGTCCAGCATGGACTCCATGGCGTAGGCCGTCCGCAGCGCTCCCTGGTCGATCATCGCCGCCCACCGCGCACGCATGAACGAGGTGAACGAGACCGAGGTGCACCCGGTGGCCACGGCCGCGATGACCATCAACCACAGCGGGGCCCTGAGCACGATCGCCACCAGCAGCAGCGTCATCCCCACGACATGACCGAGGCAGGCGAAGAGCAGTACCCGCCGCTGGCTGAGCCGGTCGGCCAACCGCCCGAACACCGGGCTGGCCACCCCCTGCGAGATCAGCATCGCGGCCGCCACCGTGCCCGCGTCCGCCAGTGACCCGGTGACCGCGGAGATCATCATCAGGCAGGCGATGGACCGCATCGCGATCGGGAACCGGCCGATCATGCCCCAGAACGCAAGCGAAGCGGCGCCCGGCCTTCGCAGCACTCGCAGGTAGGAACCGAGTCCGGAATTCGCCCCCGACGCAGCTTCGGACACGACGCTCCCCCCTGTATAAGACGCCAACGTGCCAGTTTTCGCCGCCACTTGACTGGCCGAGGCGAGGTCAACGGGTCCAACCTCGCACATTGCAAGGCTGGTTGAGGGCTGACTGTGAAGGCGAACCTAGTTGAGCCGATCTGGCCGACCCCATGGACAGATGGCGTAAACGGCGCGCTGGATTTCAGACAAACGTATGATGCGGGCCTGTGCGCCGTCTGCCAGGGTCACTCGGCAGCGTGGACGAGATCCGCGGCGGCCCGGATCTTCCGTAACGGCGCGGCAGTTGACGTACGGCATCGCGCCGGCGCCGCGCGGAAACCGGGACCCGCCCCGGACTGGTCCACCCCTACGATGGCTGCCGGCCGCATGCGATTCAGGAGGCAGGCGTGACCGATCGATTCAGGAGGCAGGCGTGACCGAGCTGACGTCCGAGAGCCAGGAGCTCCAGGCCCCGGAGACCACCGAGGGCGAGCAGGCCGAGACCATAAAGCAGCGGAAGAACGGCTTGGAGCGGGGCGTGAGCGACGAGCTCGCCGAGAACATGAAGCAGGGCTGGGACGACACCGAGCGGCACGACCTGGAGCCCATCCCGCAGGCGGCGCACACCGCCCGCCGCCGCACCGAGCTCTCCGCCCGCTTCCCGGGCGAGCGCCTGGTGATCCCCGCCGGCAATCTGAAGGTCCGCGCCAACGACACGGATTACCCCTTCCGGCCCTCCTCCGACTACGTCTACCTGACCGGCGACCAGACCGAGGACGGCGTGCTGGTCATGGAGCCCGGGGAGGACGGCGGCCACCGGGCCACCGCGTACCTGCTGCCCCGCTCCGACCGCGAGAACGGGGAGTTCTGGCTGTCCGGCCGGGGCGAACTGTGGGACGGCCGGCGCAACAGCCTGACCGAGAACCAAAGGCTCCTCGGCCTGCCCTGCGAGGACATCCGCAAGCTGGCGGACAAGCTCAAGGAGGCCACCGGCCCGGTCCGCGTGCTGCGGGGCCACGACGCCGGCATCGAGGCCGCCCTGCACGACAAGGTGACCGCCGAGCGCGACGAGGAGTTCCGGGTCTTCCTCTCCGAAATGCGCCGGATCAAGGACGACTTCGAGATCGCCGACCTGCGCTTCGCCTGCGAGGCCACCGCCCGCGGCTTCGAGGACGTCGTCCGTTCCCTCGACAAGGCGCAGGCCACCTCGGAGCGGTACATCGAGGGCACCTTCTTCCTGCGTGCCCGCGTCGAGGGCAACACCGTCGGCTACAGCACGATCGCCGCCGCCGGCCCGCACGCCACCACCATCCACTGGGTGCGCAACGACGGCGCCGTACGCTCCGGCGAGCTGCTGCTGCTCGACGCCGGCGTGGAGACCCGCAACCTCTACACCGCCGACGTCACCCGCACCCTGCCCGTCAACGGCCGCTTCACCCCGCTCCAGCGCAAGATCTACGACGCGGTGTACGAGGCACAGACGGCCGGCATCGCCGCCGTCAAGCCCGGCGCCGGATACCGCGACTTCCACGAAGCCGCCCAGCGGGTGCTCGCCGAGCACCTGGTCTCCTGGGGTCTGCTGGGCGACCTGACGGTGGAGAGGGTCCTCGAACTCGGTCTGCACCGCCGCTGGACCATGCACGGCACCGGCCACATGCTCGGCCTCGACGTCCACGACTGCGCCGCGGCCCGCACTGAGCTGTACGCCGACGGCACGCTGGAACCCGGCATCGTGCTCACCGTCGAGCCGGGGCTGTACTTCCAGGCGGACGATCTGACCGTGCCCGAGGAGTACCGCGGCATCGGCGTCCGGATCGAGGACGACATCCTCGTCACCGAGGACGGCAACGAGAACCTCTCGGTCGCCCTGCCCCGGCAGGCGGACGAGATCGAGGCCTGGATGGCAGACCTGAGCGCCTGACACCCCGCCGGGGCCCTGCTCATCACCGCGCGGCTCACGACCGGCGCCGCCTCGCCGCAGCCGGGGGACGGCGCCGTGGCGCGCCCCCTGGGGCGTGGTGCCGCACAGACCGCGGTCGGGCCGCGTCCGGCACCCGGAGCGTCTGCCGGACCTCCTCGGTCACCACCGGCACGGTGCCGTCGCCGCATACCCGGACCCGGACGCGCGCTCGGCCGATCTCATGAACGGTTCCGGGAGACGGGCCACAACCCGCCCTGGTGGGTCCAGACTTGTGCCACCGGCAGCAAGGCGCCCGGTATCCAGGGAGGTGGCGCGTTGGCAAGCGAAGCTCGTAGGCCCGTCCAGACCATGCGGCCCGCGGTGGAGAAGACGTACGGTCCCGACGACCTCAGCGCGGTGCCCGTCTTCGCCGGCGGGTTCATCAACTTCGGCTACTGGCGCGGTATCGACCTCGACGGACCCCTTTCGGAGGACGACCGCGTCCGCAGCCAGCAGGACCTCTACCGGCACGTCCTCGACACCGCCGTCGCCGTCGAGGGCCGCCGAGTACTCGAAGTCGGCTGCGGGCTGGGCATCGGCTGCGCGCTCGCCCTGGAGGAGTACGGGCCCGCGCACATCACCGGCATGGACATCCACCCGCAACAGCTCCAGCGGGCCCGGCAGGCCAACGCCCGCCTGCTGGGCGTGCGGCCGGAGCGGCTCGCCTTCGTCCAGGGCGCGGCCGAGGACCTGCCCTTCGGCGACGAGGAGTTCGACTGCCTGTACAGCGTCGAGGCGGCCCAGCACTTCCCGGACCTCACGGCGTTCGCCCGGGAAACGGCGCGGGTGCTGCGGCCCGGAGGCCGCGCGGTGATCACCAGCTTCTTCACCGTCGACAACGCCCCCGACCGGGCCGACCGGCTCGCGGGACTGCTCGACTCCTACGCCAGCGGGCTGGACATCGCCCGCCCCGTCGCCCACCTCACGGACGCCCTCACCCGGGCCGGGCTCACCCATGTGCGCGCCGCCTCCATCGGACCGGACGTCTGGCAGGGCTGGGACCGCTGGCTGGCGCGCCTGTGGAAGCCGGGCACCTGGCCCCGTAACTTCCTCCGCGCCTACCGGCAGGGCCTTCTCGACTACTACGTCATCGCCGCCGACCGGCCGTCGAGGTGACGGTGCGTCCCGCGGACCCCGGACACCCTGGTCCCGTGAGAGCGCGCCGGGGCGGAGCCCGGCAGATCGCGCGCCCGCCGGGGTGCCGCACGAGAGATCACCCGTACGCGACCGCGGGGTGACCGGGTTTCCCGCAGGGCCGGAGGTAGACAGGAGGGGGCGAGGGCCGTCTGGAAGAGTCCTGCTCCTTTATCCACCGGGCTTCGCACAAGGGACCGTACATGGTGACGTCGACTGAACCTGTGACCCCCATCCCCGTGCGGGGACGCGGGTGGGGGAGTGTGCTGGTCTCCTGGATCACGACGACCGACCACAAGAAGATCGGGCACCTGTACCTGATCGCGTCGTTCGCGTTCTTCATGTTCGGCGGGGTCCTGGCTCTCCTGCTCCGGGCGGAGCTGGCCCGCCCGGGGCTTCAGCTGATCTCCAACGAGCAGTACAACCAGACGTTCACGCTGCACGGCACCATCATGCTGCTGCTCTTCGCGACGCCGACGTTCGCCGGTTTCGCCAACGCGATCATGCCGTTGCAGATCGGCGCACCGGACGTCGCCTTTCCGCGTCTGAACATGCTGTCGTTCTGGCTCTTCCTGTTCGGCGGTCTGATCGTGGTCGCGGGCCTGGCCACGCCGCAGGGCACGGCCGACTTCGGGTGGACGGCCTACACGCCGCTCAGCAGTGTCGAACGCACGCCGTTCGTGGGCGGCGACATGTGGATCATGGGTCTGGCCTTGGCGGGCTTCGGGACGATCCTCGGCGCGGTCAACTTCATCACCACGATCATCTGCCTGCGCGGACCCGGTATGACCATGTTCCGGATGCCGATCTTCACGTGGAACATCCTGCTCACCTCGGTGCTGGTCCTCTTCGCGTTCCCGGTGCTCGCGGCGGCGCTGCTGGTGCT